>NZ_CP072842.1:2106745-2470990 GCF_017948305.1 Faecalibacter bovis | reverse complement strand
TTTTGATGTTGATTTAATCTGATCTGCAATCCCAAATATTCCGATTAATTCTTGATTTTTTAAAAAGACTGAAATCGTATAATTTTGATCAACATATTGATCTATAATTTGTTTTTGATCAGAATTAATTTGAATGTTTTTTTCATTTATCCAATCTAACTTACCAATAGAATAGCTAGAATTATTGAACGTAGTTTCTAATCCAAAACCAATGACTTCAGAAATTTTTAAATTATTTTGAACAATAATATTATGCGGAATAACATTTAAAATAGCTTTAGAAATTGGATGATTAGTATTTTGTTCTAAACTTTTTAAAACAGAGTAATCTTCATCATTTCCAAACCATTTAAATCCAAGGACAACAGGTTTACCTTCTGTAATTGTACCAGTTTTATCTAAAATTATGGTATTAACTTGAATTGCTTTTTCTAAACTTTCGGCATCTTTAATTAAAATTCCATTTCGTGCACCTTTTCCCATCGCAACCATTAAAGCAGTTGGCGTAGCTAAACCAAGAGCGCAAGGACATGCAATGACAAGAACCGTAATAGAAGTTAATAAGGCTAAGTTTAAATTTTCTGATGGATTTGAAATAAACCAAATTAAGAAAGTTAACAATGCTAAAATCAACACAATTGGAACAAAAATTCCAGCAATTTTATCTACTAATTGTTGAACCGGAGCTTTTGAAGCTTGAGCCATTTGTACAGAATGTATAATTTTAGCCAAAACAGTATCATCTCCAATTTTATCTGCACGATAATGTATGATTTGCGTTTGATTAATTGTTCCAGTAAAAACTTTAGAATCAATTCCTTTATCAACTGGTAAAGGTTCCCCAGTTAAAGAACTCTCATCAAAAGAAGATTCACCTTTTAAAATAGTTCCATCAACAGCAATTTTTTCACCTGCTTTCGCAATTAAAATATCATTGATTTTAACCTCTTCAATTGCTTTAATTTTAATCTCATCTCCATCTAAATAACTCACTTCTTTTGGTTGCAATTCCATTAAACCTTGTATGGCTTGAGTGGTTTTAAATTTTGCTTTTTCCTCTAAATATTTTCCAATTAAAATAAAGACGACAATGATCCCAGCAGCTTCAAAATAAATAGGAGCGTGGTGTTCGCCAGGTTGATGAAAAGTGTGTGGAAAAATGTAGTTGTACAAACTAAAAATGTAAGCTATTCCGGTACTTAGTGCAACCAAAGTATCCATGTTAGCAGTTCTATTTTTTAATTGCTGTAACGCATTTACAAAGAATTTTTGACCAAAAATGAATAGAATCATTGAACTTAAAACCCACATAGAGAAATTAGCCCATTCCCAATTCATAAAAAACATACCAATGATAAACAAAGGTAAACCTAACACAACAGCGCCTAATGTGTTATTTTTTTGCAGTTTAAGGCGTAAAGCCATCATTTCATCAAATGGCATTACATCATCATCTTCCTCATCCGGAACTACAAGTTCAAATCCAATTTCATCAAGTTTTTCTTTTAAAATTTTAGGATTTGTTTTTGACGGAACATACTTGATTGTACCAGATGTATTGGCATAATTTACATCAGCAGATATTACGCCATCTTGTCTTCTTAAAAAAGATTGAGAACTCGTTGCACAAGACGCACACGTCATGTTTAGTATAGGGAAAGTTTCAGAAGTAAACTCGTATTTAATTCCAAAATCATCAAGAGTTTTGTAAACAAATTCTGTTATTTTAAAGATTTTTTTCGCTTCAATTGTTATTGATTTTGAAGAAGAATTAATAGATACTTGATCTATCAATTCATTTGTTTTAAGTTGATCCAAAACCTTTTGATAATCGGTGTTTTGATCAAAATTTAATATATCTATAGTAAGGGTTAACATGTGTAAAATATATCTTAAAGATCGTGATAATTCGTGTTATGATTCAATAACTTATATCAATTAATTATTTTTAAAAACTATTTAATCCAATTTTATAAGTTTCAATCGCACGTTGTCTAGCAAAATCGTGCGGAACAATTGGTTCAATATAATTTTGTTCATCAAAATTTGGGATCCATTTTTTGATATATTTAAAATCTTTATCAAATTTTTGTTGTTGTAAAGTAGGGTTAAAGACTCTGAAATATGGAGTTGCATCGCATCCAGAACTTGAAGCCCATTGCCAATTACCAACATTAGAAGCCATTTCGTAGTCATTTAATTTTGATGCAAAATAAGATTCGCCCCAACGCCAATCGATTAAAAGATGCTTACAAAGAAAACTTGCTACAATCATACGTACACGATTATGCATAAATCCTGTTGCATTTAATTCTTTCATTCCTGCATCAACAATTGGGTAGCCAGTTTCGCCTTTACACCAAAGATCAAACTCTTTTTCGTTATTGATCCATTGAATGTTATCATATTTAGGCTTGAAAGCAGAATAAGTTGTAGCAGGGAAATGAGCTAAAATTTGTATAAAAAAATCTCTCCAAATTAATTCATTTAACCAAGTTTCTAATTGATGATTATGAGCAAATCTTACACATTTATGAATAGAAATGGTTCCGAATCGTAAGGGTAAACTTAATTTAGTAGTAGAATTTAAACTTGGAATATCACGAGTTTCCTTATAATTGGATAAAGAATCGAGTGGGA
The DNA here is from genome assembly GCF_017948305.1 of Faecalibacter bovis. Lineage (NCBI taxonomy): Bacteria > Pseudomonadati > Bacteroidota > Flavobacteriia > Flavobacteriales > Weeksellaceae > Faecalibacter > Faecalibacter bovis. The sequence goes on along the minus strand of NZ_CP072842.1, from coordinate 2,468,350 downwards.
TATTGGGTGAACTAAATTCTATATCAGTTTTTTGAAAACCTAGTGATTGAAGCGTTGGAAAATCAAATTTTGAAGTATAAAAATTATTTAAATTTAGTTCATATTCCTTAAAATCTGAATCAGTAAGTTTTAATTTCCATTGTTTAGAATAGGGTGTAAATACGGTATAAGGAGTATTATCTTTTTTAAGAATTTCATCAAATCTGAAAATCACATGATCTTTGAATTGATGTAAATTGAAATGCTTTTTTACTTCGTTATCACGATTAATTCCATACAATTCAAAATCTTCATTACAAAAAATGTTTTCAATATTATATTCATTTTTTAATTGTAGTAAAACTTCAATTGGATTACCATATCTAATTAATAATGATGAATATAGTTTTGAAAGTTGATTATTTAAATTTTCTAAACTTTGGTGTATATAATCTACACGACGATCGTACTTATCGTTTAATTCACTTAAAATATTATGATCAAAAATGAATAAAGGAAGTACTGGTAAATCTTGCTTAAGTGCATGATATAAACCAATATTATCTTCTAATCTTAAATCTCTTCTAAACCAAAAAATATTAACTCTATCCATAGTAGTATTCTAATTTAAAAAAAAAGCGACTTTTTTTAAGTAAAGTCGCTATTTGTTATATATTCATAGTCCAGTTTTATTTTGGTAATTCTGGAGCTCTCATTTTATATTGATTTTGTTTTAAACTCATTAAGAAAGCTTCTAAAGCATCCATTTCAGCTGCATTTAAATTCAATTTCTGAATCAATGGAGAAGTTTTAGGAAACAAAGAATCATTCTTTTGCTTTTCGTTTGGTTGAAAATGGAACATTCCTGCGTTATACATATTTAAAACACCACGAATAGTTGGGAATAATCCGTTATGCATATAAGGTGCATTTTGTGGAACTTCTCTTAAAGATGGAGTTTTAAATTCACCAACATTTTTAGCTAATTTAGTAGTGTTGTATAATCCTAAATCTTCGTATTCACGACCATAATAAGTTAAACCAATATTATGGAATTTACTATCAGAAAATAATGCTGTATTATGACAGTTTATACAACGCGCTTTTGTACGAAATAGGTGTAATCCTTGAACTTCCTGATTAGTTAATTGGGTAGAATCACCTGCAATAAATTTATCAAATCTAGTTTTTGGAGATAAAATCGTACGTTGAAAAGTAGCTAAAGATTGTACAATTCTTTCGTTCGTTACTTTTTCATCACCAAATGCATCTTTAAAAAGCTTTTTATATCCTTGGATTTGCGCAATTTTTTTTGTTGCAAAATCGATGTGATGATTCATCTCTTTTGGATCTTTAATAGGAAAAACAGCTTGTTCTTCTAAAGTTGTTGCACGACCATCCCAAAACATTGCTTTTGTGTAAGCAACATTCATTAATGAAATAGAATTACGAGCACCTTGCTGACGATCTTCCCCATAAGGAACACGTCTTGCATCACCCCAATTTTGTTCAGGATCGTGACAGTTGGCACAAGAAATTTGATTCGAATTTGATAAACGAGGATCAAAGAATAATGATTTTCCTAAATCAGCTTTTTCTTTCGTGTATGGATTATCTTCAGGAAAAGGAACTTTTCCTAATGAGCCAATATCCTCGAAACCATCAGCGTAAACGCTAGCATCAACAGTTGGTTTTGGCCATTTTGATTGGTCACCACTTGAGTATAATGTTTTCAATTGATCGATTGTATAACCTTGATCAATTACATTATTAGGTTTCAAAGCTAAAAAAGTAAAAGTAACACCAAGTGCAACTAAAGGAATCGCCTTTTTCATTCTCATTTATTAATAATTAAGTTGAATACCAAAGTTTACTTGATAAGTAGTTTCTGTATTCAAATCAACATTTAAATTTCTATTATTATCTAATGCGAATATACTTCTTAATTGTGTATATATTACGACATTTTTGTTATTTTTAAGAGGCAAAATGTAGCGTACATCAGCATTTGCATTCAATTTATCCATCGAGTTATATGCAAAATCATGTGCTATAACTTCCTTAAAAAATACATTATCTGTAGCACCTGAAAGGTTTAAGAAATTTAGTTCATTTTTTAACGCTGTATAGTAATTGAATCCAACTCCAACATTAAATTTCGCCTGATTTTTAGAATCAATATCTTTATTAGCATAAATCCCAGCAGTTAAAGAATTAATTTTTTGATCAACATAGCCTAATTGATCCATGTATCTATTTTGGTTATACGCAGCAAATGCACCGATATGATATTTCACAAATTGCTTATCATTTTGGTTCAATAAATTAACATCGAAAGTAGCATTTCGCTGACGATTCATGTAATTCGTTCCTAATGATTTAATATCATAATTTTTAGAAGTAGTTTTATAACCACTTAGCGATGAACGTAAAACTTTTCCATCAATATTTTGGCGTAATTTCACGCCTCCTTGATAAGAAATTGTTTGGTATTGAAAACGTTTGAACTTATCATTTTCAAATTCATCATCAAACCAATTTTCTAAGTTTTTTTGATAGATATAATGAGCAGTTATAAGCGTATTTTCTAAATTCAAATTATATCCAGCACCAGCTTTTTTATAAGTTGTACGAGAAAAATATCCAGCACCATAATTTAAATAAGGACGATTGACTACGCGACCGAATCCAGAGTTGAAACGCATGTACGTTTCTGGATAAGCAATATTATTTAGCTGAGAATTGCTATAATAGTAATTATAATCTTTGTCTTTGCGACCATAACCAGCTAAAACAAAAAGTTGATGCGCACCTAAAGTATATCCTGCTTGAATTTCTCCACTTAATTTACGGTTAGAAATTTCTGGTCTTGGATCTACCTGACGAGCTAACTTATTGGCATATAATCCTGCCTTAGCAGCCAAATTAAATCCACCAAAATTCTTTATGATTCCTGCATTTATATCATATTGTTGATTGCTCCAATCTGAAGCTCTTGGCACAAAATAATATTGAGGATGCAATACTTCAATGTCGTCTGTTCGGGTATCATCTAAAGTATAAGCCAAGTTTTTCTCGTTATATTTTTGTAAATCAATATTTCCGAAAATTTTTAAATCAGGATTTACATTATATAAACCATGTGTTTTGAAACCGTAACGTGTAGTTTCAGCTGCAGTTTGTTTACGAGCAAATTCGTTTTTTTTGAATTTGAAATAAACTTCTGTATGCGTAAAATCTTTTACATTTTGGTTTGCATAGGTGATAGGTAACAAATTTAATTGATCAATATCTTGTTGGTGTAAAGGATTTGAATCAATTTTTATTGTATCGTTATTTTGAGCAAACGAAATACCGCCTAATGTCGCCGCCATTAAGAATAAAGCCTTGTTTGTACTTTTACGCACAAACAAGGATATATCATATGAATTTAAATCTAATGTAGATTTCATTCTTTAGTTTTTTGATTAATTAGCGAAAGCTTTTGGCTCTGCTTTAATTGTTACGAAATCTTCAGTCGAATTATTCGTGTCTTTTAAGATAATACGACCATTGATTACTTTCTGAGTTTTTCTAATAACTGACTGAGAACTAAACGCTCCAGTTGGTAAATAAGTTACACCAGCATCATCTCTAACATTTAATTTTTTAGGGACTAAATTATTAGCTAAATCTCGCGTTGTATCTAAACCATCAATAATTAATGAATTAGGTATTTGTAAGTATAAATTATTATTAGCTCCACTCGGATTTCTAAGTTTATCGAAAGAAGCAATTTCGTCAGGAGTTGCTTTAAAAATTATAAATCCATCACGTCCCTGATTATCTAAAATCATATCTTGCCCAGAAACCCAATGTACAATTTCTAAATCTGGAACATTTGGATTTTGGATGTCGTAACGGTATTGATTTCCTGTGTATGAAGTTAAATTAGCTTCAAAATCAGCGTTAGATAAATCAACAGTTAATTCAGGTTCTTGTATACTTACTGAATTTCCGTTATTGTCTGTGTAATTTGATTTATGATTAATTGCTGTTGCTGCAATGATAATACTTTTTCCTGGTTGAATAGGATATTGCTCTCCTGAACCTGGAATACGATAAACATTATCTGCATAAACATAATCTGTATTTGCTGCATTACCTTTCGTATTACCTTCGCTCATTGCCCAATTTAACTGGCCTGATGGTAAGTTAAAAGGTTCTGTACCAATTGTATTATTACCAAATAATTGTGCGAAAATTAATCCATCTGCGTAAATAACTTCATTGGAATTGTTGTAAATTTCAACAAATTGATCACGGAAAGAAGCGCCTCTTGTTGTGTGCGATCCACCATAATAAACTTGTTTAATAACTAAACCACCGATAGAATTTACTGAAAATAATTCAACTGTAATTGTTGTGCCACTTGTTAGAATATCAATATTCTGTGTAACTCCATTGAAAATAATATCATCTTCTGAACCAGAATTATATCCAAAATATTCTTCGAATTGAGTAGGAGTTAGAGAAAAATTAACTGTTGCTGTATATTTTCCAGGTAAAATTGTTGGTAAAACATAATTACCGTTTGCATCTGTGATACCTATATATTCTACACCTGTATCTACATTACGAAATGTAACATTTGCATTTACGGCTTGTTTATCCGTTACAAAATCACCTCCAAATTTAACGTGAGTTGTTACACTTACAGGAGTTAAATTCATTCCTCCAAAATCATCATCCGAACATGAATTAAATAATAATCCAGCGATAAATGGTGTTAAGACAAGTAACTTTTTGTACATATATAATATGTTTAGTAGTAATAATTATTAAAATGAATATTCTAATTTTCCACCTAATGAAAATTGTGCAATAGGGTAAATTTGTTTTACTCCATTAGTATCGAAATATGTTGGTTTTAAACCAAACACATTTGTTGTGTAAACTGAAATTTTAAATCCATTCATGAAATCTTTAGATAATCTAAAATGAATGTTATGAATTGAATTTTGTAAACTTTCTTCCCCTTTTACAGATGTTTTTATAAGATGACCATACAAATCAGTATTCATTTGATCTTCGACAGGAATTGCATGATATTGCATTTGATCATCTAAATAACCAATTGGAAATCTGTTCTGATTTCTATTATGATTCATTCTTAAAATATGCTCAGTTCTTAAAGAAACTAATAAACCTACCTTGCGTAAGTGATAATTAAAATTAGAACCTAATGTTAACTGGTCAGTTTTAGATTCTAAACCGTTATACACTGCATATTTTTCTGGCTCTGTTAAAACCGTAGATTGTGAATATTGTAATTTATTTGGTGTATTCGTCGTCTTAATGTAAGATGAATTGACTTGAATATCTAAATTAAGTGGTTTGATACGTTTGAATGTCATAAACGCCTCAAGTCCTAAATCTTCAGATTCTAAAGCATTTCTTAATTGTGAACCAAAGAAACCTATATTTCTTTCACCGATTACATTATAAGATGGTGTTGAAGATGATGTATCTAAAGCAATTTCGCTTATTGTACGTTGAAAAGGATCATCGATCGATGTAATTCCATCAGTCATTTTATTGTAAAATCCAGTAACGTTAAGCGTACCAAATTTAAAATTAAGATCAACTCCAAATTCAGTATTCATTGAACGAATTGGTTTTAAATCTGGATTATCAGCTGGTAATTCAAAAGTCTGAATCCAACCAACTAATCCTGCACCTGGTACAGAATAAATTCCGTCACCTAATAAATAATCGTAGAAACGATTACCAGTATATAACTGATTAAGAGAAGGTGTTTTACTCGCCATACCGAAACCACCTCGTAAACGTAAGAATTTATTAAATCCATAAGATGTATTGATACGAGGTTGTAATGTTGAAAATCCTAATTGATTTTCGTAACGTAAACCAAGATCTAATTTTAAAACTGCATCTCCATCAAAATATTTTGTAATTTGATCTTCTGCATAAGCGGAAAATTGAAAAACAGTTTTTGTATTTCTGAAATTATAATCACGATAACCTAATGAACCACCAGCACCACTTAAAGTTAAATAATTAGGTACACCATTTCCCGTAGTATAACGACCACGACCTTGATTTGAACTTGTACGAGTTGATAAACCAGCAGAAAATGTATGAATCCATTCGTTTTTAGATTGCAAAGATTTAACACCTTCAATGTTTAAATAAGTCGAAATAGGAATTCCTTCCACATTCATGTTATAAAAATATTGAGCAGGAACTATAATCGCTTGATGAATTCCTTCTGAAGTTGAATCAGTTATAGCTGCATTACCTAAATTTCGCCATTCTTCTTTATACGAATTTGATTTTTCGTAGTTTAAATTCGCATCAACATTAATTGTTTCAATCCAAGATTTATTTAAATTCCATTTCAGATTATTAGAAATACGAATTGTAGTTCTATCATCTTTTACTTTTGCATCTGCAAAATCATCTGGATTATTTTTTAATTCATCCGCACGATAACCAATATTTGCAGTCAACGTATTTGTTAGAGTAGAAGCAAGGTTGTTCGTTTTCCAAGAGATATTTCCGTTTAAACGATTGTATTTTGTTAAACTATTTCGAGGATCTGAATTAGATTCTAAAAAGTTAATTTGTGCATTAACAAAATTTCTTGAGCTTAGTCTAAATCCTTTAGATAAATTGTATTCTGTTGTTGCATCGCGCATAGAAATTGAAGCTCGGTAAGGAGTTTCACCAACTTTAGTCTGTATTAAAACCAAACCAGAAGTCATGTCACCATATTTTGCCGAAGCAATACCTTGTACAACTTTAATTTCTTCTATGTTATTGGTTGCAACTTCGCGTAAATCAACTCCGTAATTTGCATTAGAAAACGAGTAATCAGAACCATCTCCAAACGTATTTCCTGAATTATAACTGAATGCACCAGAAGTATTAGGAGAGAAGGTTTGCATATTTTCGTTGTTAGATAACGGGATATCATTAACGACGATAGATGTACCAAAAGCACGATTGGCAAAATAATCTTGTCTATCTCCAGAAGCATTTGTTAATTTCGTAATATTAGCATTGTTATTAGCTGTACGAAAAACAATGTTTTTGAATTGATTATTATTAAAATCAGGAGTAAATTGCCCAGGCAATTGTTCTAAAACTTCGTTAATAGAAAAAGCTTGTACATTTTCAACAGCTTCTTTACCTAAAACGATTTCAGAATATTCTTTTTTACGTTTAGGGAAAATAACAACTTCTTCTAAACGCAAGTTTTGTTTGAAAAGAGTTGTTGTAACATTATTAAAATCCGGATCAACAATTACTTCTTGTAAGTCTTTCCCTAACTGAGAAATGATTAAAGTTGTATTGTCACTTGAAACTTCTATTTTATAAGTTCCATCTTCTTTTGTATGCGTCCATTTTTTACTAATTGGTTCTTGTACCAATACATTAGATAATGGTTTATTGTTCTCATCAACTATTTTACCTGTAATAATCTTCTGAGCTTGTAAACTAGTTAGTGTACCAAGTAATAAACCTAATGTAATTAACCCTTTTTTCATTATAACTGAATTCGGGTACAAATTTATTTTAAATTAATCTAAATAGCAATAGTTTAGAAAAGTAATTAAGACCGATATATATGATATAAGTAAGTTTTTATTCAATGATGATTTATTATGTTAAATAGATAGATCTCAAAATTTAATTGTGAAGAAGGTATGCAGCTTAGAATCTTGTTATAAAATGAATAATTAGAAGTCTATTAATGTTGAACAATGTTGTAGGTAGTTTAAATATCTAATCATAGAGATAAGGTTTAACTAAATAGTATAATCTAAGCAATTAGGAATTAAGATATAAGTAGAAATAATTATTATTTAACATAATAAAGATTATTAATAATAAAATATCTATGATATTTTTATTATTATAATATATATTATGTTAAATTGATATATTCTGTATACACTATTAAGTATAGAAATATTTAAATCATTCTGGTGTTACAGGTTTTCTTTTAGTATGAATTGGATAAATAAATTTTTCTGGTTGCAGTTCCGGAATATATTTTAGAATTATATAATCTGTAAACATTATGATTGAAGAGATTTCTTTGTTCTCGTAAACAGATTTAGGATTATTAATAATTATATTATTATCTATAACGATTTGATGACCGATTCTAAAATCTAAAATTGTATCTGTCTTAATACTTTCTTTCGATAGCTTAGCTTGTATCATTCTATAAAGCATAACATCTTTTGGTTCTAATTTAAAATTATAACCTCCAGCGTAATCAGTTTCAGAAATTTCCAAAGGAAAGTTTTTACCAGCTTCTATATTTGCCTTAACCATAAAATTATCGCTTATATTAATTTCATAAGGCATTGTAAAATTTTTTGGTTGTGCGTAATAGTAATGTAATTCGTTGCTTACGATTAAATCTACAAATTCGACCTCGTTTTTTGTAACCTCGTTTGCTAAAGCTTTATAATGATGTTTAATCTTATAATTATTAGTAATAGGTTTCTCATCAGCTGTTGTAATTGAATCCACTATTTGAATTGAATCTTCATCTGACAGTTGATTTTCATTTTTTTTACTATTATAATGATATTGTATTAAATAAGAATATTTACCATCATTTAAATTCCAAATCAACTGTTTATCATTATTTGCCAATTCATAACGTACATCAATTAATTCTTTATTTTTAAATTGATGACAACTACATATTATGCTCCCAGCTGCTAAACAAATTCCTATAAAAATTTTATTCATTTTAGTCTTAGTTATATTAAATATATAAAAATTCACTTACACTTAGTCTAAAACTTGATTGGTTGTAATTACAGAAATTTCTATTTAACATAATATTTCTTGATAAAATAAAAAAAACCTCCAATTTCATGAAGGTTTTAAATTATATAGATTACGATCTAAATTACATTTTTGGCATACCACCTGGCATTCCTGGGAAACCACCAGCCGGCATATTTTTAGCCATAGATTCCATCATTGATTTTCCTTGAGAAGAGTTCATGAATTTCATCATTTTACCCATCTCAGAGAATTGTTTTAATAATTGATTAACCTCCTGTAAAGTTGTTCCAGAACCAGCTGCGATTCTTTTCTTACGAGAATTATCAATAATATTTGGATTCTTACGCTCTTTCGGAGTCATCGATTTTATGATTGCTTCAACACCTTTAAAAGCATCATCATTAATTTCAACATCTTTTAAAGCTTTACCAGCACCTGGGATCATTCCGATTAAATCTTTCATGTTACCCATACGTTTAATTTGCTGAATTTGCTTTAAGAAATCATCAAAATCAAAACTATTTTTTGCAATTTTCTTTTGTAAACGTTTAGCTTCTTCTTCGTCGAATTGCGCTTGTGCACGTTCTACTAACGAAACAACGTCCCCCATACCTAAGATACGGTCAGCCATACGTTCTGGATAGAAAATATCTAAAGCTTCCATTTTCTCACCAGTCGAAATAAACTTAATTGGTTTATCTACAACTGTACGAATTGTTAATGCAGCTCCACCTCTAGTATCACCATCTAACTTTGTTAAAACAACACCGTTATAATTTAATACATCATTAAAGGCTTTTGCAGTATTTACAGCATCTTGACCAGTCATCGAATCCACTACGAATAATGTTTCCGTTGGGTTAACTGTTTGGTGAACACGACGAATTTCATCCATCATTTGCTCATCAATAGCTAAACGACCTGCAGTATCTATAATAACAACATTATTTCCGTTTTGTTTGGCTTGCGCTAATGCGTTTTGTGCAATTTCAACTGGATTTTTGTTTTCTAAATCAGCGAAAACATCAACACCAATTTGCTCACCTAAAACTTGTAACTGATTAATAGCGGCAGGACGATATACGTCACCAGCAACTAATAAAACTTTTTTGTTTTTAGAAGTCTTTAAATAGTTAGCTAATTTACCAGAGAAAGTTGTTTTACCAGAACCTTGTAAACCTGCAATTAATATAATAGCTGGGTTAGCTTCTATATTTAAATCGGCTTGCTTACCTCCCATCAATTCAGTTAATTCGTCGTGAACGATTTTAACCATTAATTGACTAGGGTTTAATGATGTTAATACATCAGATCCTAATGCTTTTTTCTTTACTGTATCTGTAAAATCTTTAGCTACTTTATAACTAACATCGGCATCAACTAAGGCACGCCTTACCTCTTTTATCGTTTCAGCAACGTTAATTTCTGTAATTTGTCCTTTTCCTTTTAAGGTATGTAAAGCTTTGTCTAATTTATCTTGAAGACTTTGAAACATGTCTATATTGTTTTTTTAAAGGTTTACAAAGATAATAATTTCTTTCTATTTGAATAGAATATAAAAATTTTAGTATCTTAATAAATAAATGTTTAACTTTAATTTATTGACACTAAACATAATATAATTATGAAACATTTTTACCTTTTTGTAGTTGGGTTATTCATTTCAACCCTTGTTTCTTCTCAAACAAGAACAAAAAATAATGTTAGCGAAGATTCAACTTTCTATTTTTACACCATTCATTATGGCTATAATAAAGATATTTATGTATCAGATGTATATGCTTTGGATATAAATAGAAGTGATTTATATAAAAACACAAAAGAAAGATTTGAAGATGTAAAAGAACATATTATCGGTCATGGGATTGCGAAAGAAATCCAAACAGGATATGAGAAAAACTACTTCAAAAAAGTACAAGCAGATACTGAAAGAGATTATTTGATGAGTCAATTTAAAAATCAAGATTATAAAGTAATTACGTTTAAATATAAATAAGAAAAGCCGTTCGATTCGAACGGCTTTTTTATATCTGTATATTGAAATCTTATTTTAAAGATCCAACCATTTCTTCAGGTTTAACCCACTCGTCAAATTCTTCAGCAGTTACATATCCTAATGCAATTGCAGTTTCTTTTAATGTAGAGTTATTTTTGTGAGCTGTTTGAGCGATTTCAGCCGCTTTGTAGTAACCAATTTTAGTATTTAAAGCAGTAACTAACATTAATGAGTTATCTACTAATTCTTTAATACGATCATAGTTAGGCTCAATTCCTTGTGCACAGTGCTCGTCAAAAGAAACACAAGCATCACCGATTAAACGTGCTGATTGTAAGAAATTAGCAGCCATTACTGGTTTGAAAACGTTTAATTCGTAGTGTCCTTGTGTACCACCAATTGTAATTGCAACATCGTTACCCATTACTTGTGCAGCAACCATAGTTAAAGCCTCACATTGTGTAGGATTTACTTTTCCTGGCATGATAGAAGATCCTGGCTCGTTTTCTGGAATTAAAATTTCTCCAATACCTGAACGAGGTCCTGATGCTAACATACGGATATCATTCGCAATTTTGTTTAATGAAACAGCTAATTGTTTTAAAGCTCCGTGAGTTTCAACGATTGCATCGTGTGCAGCTAAAGCTTCAAATTTATTTTCTGCCGTTACAAATGGGTGTCCTGTAAATTCAGCAATGTATTTAGCAACTAATACATCATATCCTTCTGGAGTATTTAATCCAGTTCCAACAGCAGTTCCACCTAAAGCAACTTCAGATAAATGTGCTAATGTATTACGTAAAGCTTTTAAACCGTAGTTTAATTGAGCTACATAACCTGATAATTCTTGTCCTAATGTTAATGGAGTTGCATCCATTAAGTGTGTACGACCAATTTTTACAACGTTCATGTACTCAGCAGCTTTTTTAGCTAAAGTATCACGTAATTGTTCAACACCTGGAATTGTAACTTCTACAACAGCTTTGTAAGCAGCAATGTGCATACCTGTTGGGTAAGTATCATTAGAAGATTGTGATTTATTTACATCGTCATTTGCTTTTAAAACTGGTTCACCTTCACCAATTTTACCACCAGCTAAAACTTGAGCACGGTTTGCAATAACTTCGTTAACATTCATATTAGATTGAGTACCTGATCCAGTTTGCCAGATAACTAATGGGAATTGGTCAGCTAATTCACCTGCTAAAATTTCGTCACAAACTGCAGCAATCGCATCACGTTTTTCAACTGGTAAAACACCTAATTCAGCATTTGCATAAGCAGCAGCTTTCTTTAAGTAAGCAAAACCTTCAATGATTTCTTTTGGCATTGAAGCAGCTTCACCAATTTTGAAGTTATTTCTTGAACGTTCTGTTTGAGCTCCCCAATATTTGTCAGCAGGAACTTTAACTTCCCCCATTGTGTCTTTCTCAATTCTGTATTCCATTTTTTTGTAAATTATTTCGTTAATTGAAATGTTATATGTTACAAATTTAAGCAATCGATTTGTTAAAGAAAAGTGATAATTATTAGTTTTAATACTAAAAATATTATCATACTTTTGTAAAACTAAATTATATGTCATGGCACAATTCTTAGGATTTTTTGCATGGTTATTTATGGAATTTGCTGGATTCTGGTGTATTGCTTTCTTAGCAACTATCCCATTTATCTGGATTCCAATGTGGATGAACAATACTCGTAAAGAAAAAGCTGGTATTATCACTGCTGAAGAGCCACGCCAAACAATTGCAAATCAAGAAGGATATACTGTTTTATACAAAAAGTAAGACCTTCATTTTTTCGAAAAAATGAAAAGGATTCAATATTGAATCCTTTTTTTATTTGTCTTCGACGTAATTTCTTAATGAAATTTCTAATAACTCTTCCCACCCAGCCTCAAAACTATTTCTTGAAAAATTAGTATCATCTTGTGGAAAACTTGCAATTCCTTCATGAATTAGTTTTAAATGACTAACATTATCAAATTCAAGATCTGGATTTATGATAAAACTTACCACCGATTCACCATCATACATTGGATATGTCCAGGTGTAAACCAATTTGTGATATAAAAAGATATCTTCTATTTTACATTCATGAAGATATTCACCAGCATAAAATTCAAATTTATTTCCAATTTTTAGCTCAAAATCCTTTACATCAAAATACCAATCTTTCATCGCATCTGGTTTTGAAATGGCATTCCATAAAGCTTCAATTGAGCAATTGTATTGCTTTTCGATAATTATAAGATTTCCTATCATAATATGTGGTTTTAAGATCAATTAGAATTCATTCAATTATAATTCCAAAATTCACATTTAGATAATATTGCATCATTATTAATATGCTTAAATTTGTGATCTAAAACAAATACACATGAAATTTAATAAAACATTTATTGGTGTTTTATCTCTATTTGCGAGTTTATCGCTTAATGCGCAACAAAAACAATCTGATAAACCAAAATTAGTAGTTGGTATTGTAGTAGATCAAATGCGTTGGGATTATTTATATCGTTTCCAAGATCGATATACAAATGAAGGATTTAACCGATTATTAAACGAAGGTTTTTCTAACGAAAACACCTATATTCCTTACGTTCCTACATATACAGCAATTGGCCATAGTACAATTTATACAGGATCTGTCCCTGCTATACATGGTATTGCTGGAAATGATTTTATCATTCAAGCGACAGGACAAGATATGTATTGCACCCAAGACGATTCGGTAAATGGTGTTGGTACGACATCTAAAGCTGGAAAAATGTCTCCTAAAAATCTATTAACTTCAACTGTAACTGATCAGCTGAAATTATCAAATAATTTTCGTTCAAAAGTTTATGGTGTTTCATTAAAAGATCGTGGTGGAATTTTACCTGCTGGTCATTTTGGTGATGCAGCTTTTTGGTTTGATGGCGAGACGGGAAATTGGATTACGAGTACATTTTATATGGATGAATTGCCAAAATGGTTAACGAAATTCAATGAAAAAAAATATGTTGAAAAATACTTAACAAAATGGAATACATTATATCCTATTGACACCTATTTACAGAGTGAAAAAGACGGAAATCCATACCGAGCAAATTATAAAGGAAATGAAGCGATGAGGTTTCCTTATGATTTAAAAGCAATGACGAAAGAGAATGGATTAGGTTTAATTCGCTCAACTCCATTTGGAAATACGTTAACTAAAGACATTACTTTAGCAATTATAGAAAATGAAAAATTAGGTAAAAATGCCGAAGGAATTACAGATTTTATTGCTGTTTCATTTTCTTCTCCTGATTATGTAGGTCATCAATTTTCGCCAAATTCGATCGAAATTGAAGATACTTATTTACGTTTAGATCAAGATTTAGGTGAAATTTTTAAATATTTAGATAAAAACATCGGAAAAGGTGAATATTTAGTTTTCTTAAGTGCTGACCATGGTGGTGCACACAATCCAAAATATTTTCAGGATAAAAAAGGTAATGCTGGTTATTTTCAGACGAGTACAGTAAAAAAAGATTTAAATGCAATTCTTGAAAAAGAATACAATGCGAAAGAAATTGTACGCTCGTTATCGAATTATCAAGTTCATTTAAATTATGATGTAATTGAAAAACAAGACCTAGATGAAGAAGAAATTCGTGAAGATATTGTAAACTATTTACGAAAAGTAGATGGTGTTTCTTTTGCCGTTGATATGGATAAAATTGGACAAGCTCCAATTCCTGCATTATTAAAAGAACGTATGATTAATGGATATAACAGAAAACGAAGTGGAGTTATCAATTATATTTTAGATCCACAATGGTACGGTGGAAAATTAAATGCTGGTGGAACAACACATGGAACTTGGGGTTCTTATGATTCGCATATTCCATTCGTTTTAATGGGTTGGGGAATTAAACCAGGTAAAAATTACAATCCGGTTTATATGACTGATATTGCTCCTACAATTTCAGCCTTATTAAAAATTGAAGAACCTAACGGAAACATAGGAAAACCTGTTGTAGAAGTTTTTCAAAAATAAATTTTAAAGCGACCCGATGAGGTCGCTTTTTTTTATAATTTAATCAATTCAACTCGCCTATTTTTTGCTTTATTTTCTTCTGTATCATTAGCTACTAAAGGATTTTCTGCACCCAAACCCTTTGCTGAAAGTCTATTTTTATCAATCCCAGATTGAACTAAATTTTTTAGCACTTCATTCGCCCGTTCACTTGATAATTTTTTATTGTAATTTCCATCACCCGAATTATCTGTATGTCCTTCTATCGATATTTTTAAAGAATGATCTTTTTTCAAAGCTTCTGCGATTTGTGAGATAAGTTCTTTACCATCATAAGAAACTTTAGATTTATCAACTTCAAAATTAATGTATAAAATAGATTTGCCTTTTTCATTCAAATCTTTCACAATTACATCAGATGTAACTTTCTTAATCGTTTGATTTAGTTTGCCTTCTTGTAAAATGTTTAATTTACCTGAAGCATTATCAGCACTAAATTGTACGTAAATATTTCCTTTTTCTTTGGTACGAATTATATAACATTTAACTGCTTCATTTTCATATCCAATATCTCCTTCATTGCCAATGTTTGGATCATTGTCCTTTCTTTCTTGATATTGCTCTTTCGTCAATTTTCCATCAAAAACCTTCACTGCACCTATAGAGGTTAAATAATCTTCTAAACTTTTGATAAAATAATGCTGTGAAAACGGAACCTCACTTGTACCTTTTATATTCGCTTTATATATTTTACCTTCAATAGGCTCATATTCCTTTTCTATTGGGAAATATATGATGTCAAAATCTCGAACCAAAGGTTTGTTCATTTCTACAATATTCTCAGGAAGGGTGAAAAATGGAAAATCGCCAATATAAGCGGTTATAAATGGTATTTTTTCGATAGAAAATGGATTTGAAACTGTGATACTATCATTGATAATTTTTTCATTCGTTTTTATCTCAGTCTTATTTTCAGATTTACTACACGAAAATAATAAAGTAGTTGTGCCAAGTAATAGTATAATTCTTTTCATAAAATGCTAATTCATAATTAGATAAATATATGAAAGCTCTATAAATAAACAAATTACAAATAGTTAAATAATTATTATTTGTTTCAATTACAATAATGATTTAAATGAAATATTTTACAATTAATTCTCGAAAAATTATATTTTTACACTAAACACTACAAAACGATGAAGTTTCAACAACCTATTATTTCTATACAAGCATTAGAAACTATTTTAGATGATCCAAATCTTATTTTATTAGATTGTTCTATTGATAAAGTTGGAAAAAAATTAGATGATTTGAATATTGAATTGATACCAAATTCTCATTTTTTTGATATTGAACATCGATTTTCTGACTCACGTTCTGAATTGCCACACACACTTGTTGATGAAAAAACATTTACAAAAGAAGCACAATTTTTAGGTATAAATAAAGATAGTGTAATTGTTTGTTACGACCGTTGGGGAGTTTATTCAAGTCCGAGAGCTTGGTGGATGTTCAAGGTAATGGGATTTGCTGAGGTTTATGTTTTAAATGGTGGAATTATAGCTTGGAAAAATGCAAATAAAAATATTTCAAAAACATATCAAATCGCTGAAAATTTAGGGAATTTTGAAGCAAAATTGAATGAAAATTGGTTAGCTAATGTTAACGATGTTTTAGATGCTATTGAGCAACCTTCTATCAAAATAATTGATGCTCGTTCTTCTGTAAGATTTAATGCTGAGGTCGATGAGCCACGTCCAGGTTTAAGAAAAGGTCATATCAAAAATGCTGGAAATATTCCTTTTGAATTGGTTTTAGAAGATGAATTTTATAAATCTAATGATGATTTGGCTATAATTTTTGAAAAATTCAATGATAAAGAAGAACTAATTTTTTCTTGCGGATCTGGAATTACGGCTTCTATTTTAGCTTTAGCGAATCATCAAATTAATCAACAACAAGTAATAAAAATATATGATGGTTCTTGGGCTGAATGGGGAAAAGATGAAGAATTACCGATTGAATAACAAATGTTGATTTACAAAAACTACGACGAGTCTACGTTACAATTAAATAATATTTTAAAGTATAGTTTCTATATTATAATTTTAATACTTGGATCAGTAATTTTATATATTTTGATTCAAGAAATCATCTTTGAATTCACCATATTCTTTTTCATTTATTTAATTCTATTCGGATATTATATTTACAAAAAAACATTATCTGTTGAATATTTCGAATTGCATGAAGAATATGTTTTAACGAAAGGATTATTTGATCTTAATTGGAAGAAAACACCAATTCAAGAAATTACGTATGATTATAATTACAAAAAAGATATAGAATATTTAACCATCCATTTGGGTGATAAACTATTTGAATTTGAAGCATCATCAAATCTGACTATTTCAGCTTTTTTTGAATCAAATTGTGAAAAAAATATCTTTTATCAACGATCTTGGAAATATAAATTCTATTATTTTTTATGTTTTACACCTTTACTATTAACAATTATTTTTGGTGTTGTATTAAGACGTAAGCAAGATCAATTAATGCAAGCTTCTGTTCAGGAAATTGGATGGATTGAATTGAAAGATCAAATAAATGAGATTCGTTTCAAAGGAAGAAGCGCTACTGCAACCATTGATTTAAAAAAATACAAGGATTTTGATTTTTCATATGAAGATGATTCAATTCGATTAAAAAATTTAAAAATTGGAGATTCAATAAAATTCTATATTTCTCCTTACGAATATGAACGAAAAATCTTGAAAACTAAACCATTAAATTGGTACGATCGAAATTTTGGATACAATTCCTTTAATCCATATAAAGTTGAAAAATTATAAAATTCTTATCATGTTAATTTACAAAAATTACGATGAATCCAAAGCTCAGTTACATCGATCAATTATATATGTAACTTATGGTAGTTCAATTCTTTTATTAAATTCCAGAACGAAAATATTTTTAAAAATCTGAGTGGTTTGCTCCTTTTGTTTCATAAATTTCATTTGAAATCACATATTACTCTATTAATACTATAGAATATATTATTTATATGTATTATTAAAACAAATAAAAAGGTTAAAATACTGAATTCTAACCTTTTTTATATTATTTTCTTAAATGTCCGAAATCTAATCGTAATGAAAAAATGTTTGAGTACAATCCTAAACCTTGATCTCCGAAATTAGTTAACGCATAATCGATTGAAATTCCACCATACTTAAAACCTACTCCTATATTTGGTTGAATACTCGTTTTCTTATCGCCGTTAAATTGCTCTATTTCTTGTAAATTATTTAAACCACCACGAACAAAAACCATATCATCGTAACCTAATTCAAAACCAACCATTGGATTGATTGAGAAATTACCCATAGATAATGCTGCATTTGTTTCTTGGAATTCCATCCCTAAATCGACTTCACCTAATAACGACCAACGATCATCAAATTGGAACTTCTTCCCTACTCCGACTTGTAATTTTGGTAAAGTTAATTCTGTCCCTTCAGCTGGTAAATCATTCAAAATTGTTTCTTCAGGATCAGCAGGTCCATCAACTATGATTGGTTTTAATTCGTTATAATTAATTTTCCAAGCATTAAAAGTCGTTGTAATATCACGAGCCATAGCACCTAAATACCAACCATCATCTGTACGATATTGTAGACCTAAATCTAATCCAAAACCTATCCCTTTCGCAAATTTCCCAATGTGGCGATATACAACTTTTGCATTTGCACCAACTTGTAAATCTTTATTGCCTAAGAAATAACCTGCATAAGACATTGTTAAAGCATAATCAGCAGTAGAAAATTTTGTGATTTTATCGTAATTAATATTTCCTTGATTATCGATTAATTCAGTTGTATTTAAAATATCATCTACACCAAAGCGCATCAATGAAAAAGCAACTGTCGAATTACTTTCTCTTAATGGAATAGCAACAGCAGCATAGTCAAACTTAGCAACCGATTGGAAATATTCAGCATGCATTGCAGTAGCATCAACTCCCCAATATACTTCTGTTAAACCCGCAGGATTCCAATAACTGGCGTTCGCATTTCCAATATTGGCAACAACTGCATTACCCATTGCAAAAGAACGTGCATCAACACCAATATTGAGAAATTCGTTAGAGTATTTTCGAGCAGTTTGTGCCTGAATGCCTAAACTTGTAAATACGCTTATAAGGAAAACAATTTTTTTCAAAGGTTTTAAATTATCAATTTAGAACTCAAAATTAAATGAAATATTGTATTTTCTTTACTATAATCGCTTTTGTTTGTACTTTTGTAGCTGAAATTTATTTACATGAAATTATTTACAATCCCTAATTATCTGACCTTATTAAACTTATCGTGCGGAGTTTTATCTTGCGTTCTAATCGCATCAAGCAATGGAAACGTAACTACACAAACGGTAACTTTAGTAATGATATTCATGATTATTTCTTTGGTTGCAGATTTTTTAGACGGAATGGTCGCACGTTTATTAAAACAAAGTAGTCCAATTGGTGGAGAATTAGATTCATTGGCAGATTGTATTTCTTTCGGAATGGTTCCAGGTTTAATGTTATTTGCAATGCTGAATAATTTATCGTCAGATTTTATATTTGAAAATGAAAATTTAAATATTTCTGCATTGTCTCTAATTGCTTTACTTGTTCCAGCATTTTCAGCTTTACGTTTAGCTAAATTTAATTTAGACGAAGATCAAACAACATATTTTAAAGGATTAGCAACACCATCTAATACTTTATTTATATTCTCTATTTTTTCACTTTATTATACAAATGGAAAAATCATTAGCCCTGAAATTGATACGTATTTATTAATTGCAATTTCTATTGTATTTAGTATTTTATTAATTGTAGATTTACCGTTGTTTGCTTTCAAATTCAAAGGATTTGGGTGGCAAGAAAACAATTATAAATATATATTTTTAATAATTACAATTGCCTTATTAGCATTATTTCAAATATCAGCTATTCCTTTTGTAATTTTATTATACGTAATCATTTCAATTTTGTTTAGAAAAAAAATCACAAATGAACTTGACTAAAAACATCTGTTTCTTTGATTTAGAAACGACAGGAATCAATATATCTAAAGATAGAATTGTAGAAATTTCTATTGTTAAAGCATTAACGAACGGAGAAAAAGAAGTAAAAACTTGGAAAGTAAATCCAGGTATTCCGATTCCTCCAGAAACAACTGCAATTCATGGAATCAGTGACGAAGATGTAAAAGACGCTCCATCTTTTAAAGAAATTGCGCCGCAAATCATGGAAATGATAAAAGATTCTGATTTAGGCGGTTTCAATTCAAACCGATTTGATATTCCTTTATTAGCTGAAGAATTAATCCGTAATGGTTTTGATTTTGATTTAACGAAACATCGTCCTATAGACGTTCAGGTGATTTATCACAAAATGGAACCGCGTAATTTATCTGCTGCTTATAAATATTATTGCGATAAAGATTTAGTTGATGCGCATTCTGCTGAAGCTGACACTTTAGCAACTTACGAAATTTTTAAAGCACAGGTTGAGAAATACGAAGAATTAGAAAATGACAATCAATTTTTAAGCGAATTTTCGAGCCAAAGAAAAACTGCAGATTTAGCAGGTTTTATCCATATTGATGCGCAAGGAGATGAAACGATTAGTTTCGGGAAATATAAAGGTCAAAAAGTGAAAGATGTATTCGCTAAAGATCCGGGATATTACGCATGGATACAGAATGCTGATTTTCCATTATATACCAAAAAAGTTTTTACAAGAATTAAATTAAAATCATCATTCTAACGATATGAAAATTATTTGTGTTGGTCGCAACTACGAAGAGCATGCTAAAGAACTAAATAATGAAGTACCTGATGCGCCAATGTTTTTTATGAAGCCTGATTCTGCTATTTTAAGAAAGAATTTCCCGTTTGTAATTCCTACGTTTACAAAAGAAGTTCATTTTGAAACTGAATTAGTCATAAAAATTGATCGTGTTGGTAAAATGATACAACCTCAATTTGCAGATCGTTATTTTTCTGAAATTGGTTTAGGTATTGATTTTACAGCTCGTGATGTGCAACAAGAATTAAAAGAAAAACGTTTTCCTTGGGAAATTGCCAAAGCATTTGATGGATCGGCATTTGTATCAGAATTTTTTCCGAAAGAAAATTTTGATTTAGAAAACTTAAATTTTTCAATGAATCGAAACGGAGAACAAGTTCAAACTGCAAATACAAAAGATATGATTTTTAATATCAATACGTTGATTGCGGAATGTTCTAAATATTTCACATTAAAAAAAGGAGATTTAATCTATACAGGAACTCCGGCAGGCGTTAATAAAATCAATTCAAAAGATACATTGGAAGGTTTTATCAACGATGAAAAAGTATTCGAAGTAAAAGTATTATAAAAGTTAAGCGTTCCAAATGGAACGCTTTTTTTATATTTAAACTTTAATACACTATATGAATAAACTTTTACTTACTGCATTTTTATTGCTATTTACAAATGAAATGAAGGCGCAAATGCCTGTTGATTTAGCACGAATTGAGACTTTAGCAAAAGATTCAACAAATACAGAATTTTATTTCGAAAACTTAAAAGAAAAATTTGAGAAGAACCCACAAGATTTATCAAAACATCAGTTACAAGTGTTGTATTATCAGCCGATAAACACGTTAGGAAGTTTTAAATATGATATAAGTACTACAGGAATATATGCTAAATTTAAAGAGCTAAAATTCAAAAAATTCATACAAGAAGCTGAAGCTAAATTAGAAGAAATGCCTGCTAATTTAACTATATTGTTCTTACTTTCTCTTGCCTATGGAGAAACAAAAGATGGAACTAATCAAGCAAATAATTACTCGAAAAAATTTAAGCTTGTATTTGAAGCTATAAAAGAAAATAAAAGTCTAACAGATTTAGACCATTTAATTGAATTAAACTGTGTTGTCGATGAATATATTATTTTACAAATTTTAGGATTAGATTCAAATTCATTAAATCGTACTTCTAAAATGAGTAAAGATTATACCATAGATACATTTGAAAAAAATGGTGAAAAAATTCACTTTAAAATTTTAAGAAATAATATTTTTAAATAAAAAAAGGAGCTTTAAAAGCTCCTTTTTTTATGATAATTGCTGAATAAAATTCGCATCAATAGTATTAAAATCTTCACAAATCCAAGTTGCTTTTGATAAATCTTGTCGTTTCGTATTTTGACTTACATAACCTAATACTTTAATATTAGCTCTAACACCGGCTTCAATTCCGTTGGTCGAATCCTCTATAATGATGCATTCATCTTTTGTAGAATTTGCTAAAGAAGCTGCGTGTAAAAAAATTGCTGGATCTGGTTTAGATTTAGGAAAATCTTCGCCCGAAACTTTAGCTTTAAAAAATTGATTCAAATCAAAACGATTAAACACACGATCAATCGTTGATTTAGAAGCCGAAGAAGCTAAAATTAATTCAAAACCATTGGTATGTAAATCTTTAATCAAATTTTCAACACCTGAAATTAATTCTAAATTAGGTTTCGTATCAAATGCTTCGTTGAAAATTGCTCGTTTTCTTAAAACTAACTCATTCACCTCTTTAGTCAAATTAAATTTATCCTTTAAAATTTGATAAACATTTTTAGTCGATTGACCTGTGAAAGTTGCAAATAATTCTGGAGTTACTGGAATATTTAATTCCTTATAATGTTCATGATAAGCATAGTGGTGAACAGGTTCCGTATCCACAATTACACCATCCATATCAAAAATTACAGTTTTTATCATTTGTGTTTGTTTGTGCAAAAGTAAAAAACTAAACTTACTTTATGGATTGTAATTCATTATTAAATTCTGAATAATTACTTTTTTTAAATTACCGAGATACTAAAACTATTTTTATCTGATTTATAAATGAAAAAAGCAATTCGTAAGAATTGCTTTTTATATTTTATTTATGTTCAATTACATCAGGATTTTGATGATTTGAATTTGCTTCTAATTTCTTATCATATTTCTTTTTGATATAATCAGCAGCTAATGACACCGCTACACCACCAACAATTCCGTATATAGAACGTTTCCCTAAAAAACGAGCTACAGTAACACCTGTAGTCGCTGCAGTTGCTAATAAACCTAATTTTGTACCTTTTGTTTTAGAATTATTTCCTAAAATATTTAATAATGTTTTCATAGAATTTATGTTTAGAAGGATTAAATCAAACAATATTCCAAAAATTAAATCCATAAAAAAAGCTTAGATTTCTCTAAGCTTAAAAGTTATTAATATTGAATAACGATGTAATCTATTTGTTTTTTTAAGTCAACAAATTCAATTAATAATTGTTGTTCAAGTTCTTTTTCAATCACATAGTTATGTAATTTCTTTGCTATTTTTGCTGTTAGATCTTTCTTTTTATCGTCTTTATTAGATTTTTTGTCCTTCTTGTTTTTGTCTTTTTTCTTCTTAGACTTTTTCTTTTTCTTCTTATCTTTTTTAGACTTTTTATCTTCTTTTTCTTTTTTCTTAACTTCTTTACGAATAACTTCTAATTGATCTAAAATTTCTTTAAAAGCTGGTAAATCGTCAATTTGCTCTTCTAATAACTCGTCTAAATCTGTCGTTGCAGCTAAAGTAATTAATTCTGCATGTGCATTATCTAAAATAATTGGACGAATTGTAAATGCTAAACCTTCGTTATTGTCATCAACTTCTTCTTCCTCATCTTCCATTACAAGGTACGAATCTTCATCATCCAATGTAATTTCTTCATTTAATTCGTATTCTTCAATAATTTCATCACCATCAACTACAATGTAAGACTCTTCATCATCTAAAGAAATTTCAGCATTTTCTTCGTATTTAACACCTTCTGCTTCCTCTTCAAAATTTTCATCTTCATCAACTTCTGCAGGCTCTACAACTTGATAAGTTTCTCCTTTAACGATTAAAAATAATTGATCATCTTCATCTGTAAAAAACTTTTCAACTTGCGAAAATTCAACTGTTGAAGTAATGCCATCTTTATGTACGAAAAAGATTAATTTTTCTAATGCTTCTGCTACTAATTCGTTTGAAATATTAAAATCAATATCATCAAATAAACGAACAAACATTACGGCGATTGGACGTAATTTTTTTTCAACTTCTACTGAAGCTACTCTTTCTTCAATCAATTGAAATAATTGTGAAGTAATGTAATAATTATGAATTGAACTCATAGCATTTTTATATTGAATTTACTCAAATTTAGCACATCCGATTCATAAAAACAATTGTAATACAAAATCAAATTTTAGAAAACTGAAGATTAAAGGTTTAACATAAGAAAATAAAGCAATCAATCCATAATTACTCCATAATGCTCCACTATCCTTCACTTATTAGTATAATTAAATATTTACTTTGATATGAATTGATTTTAACTTATTTTAGATTATCAAAGAAACTTAAAACTATGGCTCGCATTGATAAAGATGGTTTAATAAGAGGTAAAATTGGAGATTTTGTATATCGTAATTATCGAGGGAAACAAATTGTACAACGTGTAGCTGATGAAACTAAAACTTCAGAAAAAGTAAAGAAAAATAATAACGAATTCGGTTACGCCAGTTCTAAGGAATCAGCCATTCGTAATTTTTTCATTCATCAATTAGATCTAATCAATGATGGAAATTTACACAACCGTCATCGCAAAGTTTTATATGAATTATTAATCCATAATCATGCGAAGGATGCAAACGAACGTAAACTTTTAGATGGAAACCCGAAACAATATATTGGTTTAAATTTTAATGTAAATTCCAAATGGGAAGATTTTATGCCATATTATCTGCCTGTTAATGAAGATAACAATAAATTAACTATTACAATACCTGAACTTTATACCAAGTCATTTCAACAAAAAGTAAAAGATAAACCTTTTGATCATCTGAAATTGAGCCTAATATTATGTTCAATCGATCCTGATTTAGAACAAAATCCAAACGCAATTATTTACAATCAACGTGAAATTACGTTATATCAAAATCAGAAAGTTGAAGAAATGAAATGGGAAATCACAAACCTCCCTCCTAACCGATTCTTATTACTTTTAGGTAAAATCGAATATTTTGAGATGAATTCTATTTTTGGATTAAAAAGTCTAAAAACAAAAGATCTATGCCCCGCTTGTGTTTTATATGCTGCGAAATTTTAGCTTTTCGATCTGGAAATTTCAATTTGAATCATTAACAAATCAATACTATTTAAGCGTATAAATTATATTTTATCTAATTCGTTTCGGGATTGAATTATGAATATCTTAATAAACGAAATAAAAAGGCATTTTTAAAGCTTTTACAAGCAAATTATGTAGTGGAAATCTAAAGACTTTGGCTTAAATATTAGATTATTTAAAAATTTAATAATTATTTATACTTTTTGTTGGGTTTTATCTAAACCTCATCGAGAAGGAATTATCAAATTCACAACACAAAAAAAGCCAAATCGATTAGATTTGACTTTCTATATTTTTATTTTGATTTGGTTAAAAATTGATTAATACAACACTACTTATTATCCAATAATAATTTTTGAAACTCTTTTCCAATCACCGGATTTATAAGATAACTTTTATCTTGTTGCAAAGTAAAAATACTAATCGTCGCATTAATTTCTGGTGAATATAAAACTTCAGTTCCCCAAAAACCACCATGTGCATAAACGCTGAAACCTAAATCAGAATGAAAAGTATTTGAAATTCCTAAACAATAATCCGTTTTCTCAACTGGCAAAACATAAGAAATCATTTTATTTAAAACCATTTGATTTTTGATGATATTACCTTCAAACAAATTATGGTAAAATAATGCTGCTTCTTTTGCTGTCGATGCATAACCACCACCGCCATAAAGATCCCAAGAAGGATTGATTTGATAAGAATCCATCTTATTTTTAGTAGAATATTGATGTGCCAAAGCCAGCGTTTGATTTGGATACTTCTCTAAATTAATAAACCATGTTTTCGATAAACCTAATTCTTTAAATTTAAGTAAATCTCTCATCGATTTATAAAACGGCTTTTTATTTATTTGCTCAATAATTTCCGTTAAAAGCAAATAATTGATATCTGCATACAAGAAATTTTCACCTACTTTTTGAGGAGTTCCAACCTCAACAGCTCTTTTCATTTGCTCTTCTTTCGTCCAATTGTAAGTTGGATTCTGAATAACAAAATCAAAATAAGATTGGTCAGCGTAATCTTGAATTCCAGAAGTATGTGATAATAAATTTTTTACAGTTATTTCTTCTAAATTATATCCATCATCCTCAAATAACTTTCGAGTTTCTTTAGATAATAGATACTTAATTGGTTGATCTAAACTAATTTTTTCGAGTTCAACTAAACGTAAAATAGCAGCAGAAACATAGGTTTTCGTATTACTAGCGATTAAAACTGGTTGATTTGAATTTAAAATCGAATTAGTTGTAACATCAGAAACACCTTTTGCATAACTCCAAGATATATTATGATTAGGAGCTTCAACATGTACTATAATTCCTATCGCATCCTTATTTTTTTCGTAAATAGAATCGATTTTTTCTTGAAAAACAGGTTGTAATTGACTAAACGCTAATGTTGGCAATAATAATATTGAAACGATAAATGGCTTATACATAATGAATAATTTAACGAAATAAATCTTGATTTGAAATACTTATATATTTTTAATATTGTTTTGAATTGGATTGAAATGATAAAATATCATAAAAATAGATGATGCTAGCCAGAATAAGTAACCTACGGGAAAAGATTCATAATTTATCACATTAATTAAATTTATTCTTAAAATCAAATCCAAACCGAATAAGGACATTTGTACAAATGCTAAAACACTTAGAAATTTACTTACTTTATTTTTCCTAAAGAAAATCCAACTTAGTAAAATTGTTAAATTTCCAAGCCAACAAATAAAGTCTATTTTTTCATCAAAAATTGTTATATAACCACAAAGTAAATACAATAAACCAACTGAATGAGAAAAGTTGAATTCTTCAAATGATTCTGACAAATCATATTGTACTGGTAATGCAAGACTTAATAAAAAACAAGCTATACTTATTAAGAGATAATTTTTAGTTTTCATCTGCTATAATAGCTTTTTCTTTTTGGAACAATTTTGTAGCTACAATCTGTAAAAGCATAGCTATAATCCAAAACCAATATCCAAATAATGTTAAATCATATTCACGTACTTGCATAAAATTTAACTGAGTGACATGATTAATTCCGAAAAGAAAAGCTAAAAAAGTTCCGATTGAAACCAAATAATTAGCAAATTTTTTACGATAGAAAATCCATGAAATCAATAAAGTAAAATTAGCTAACCAACAGAAAAAATCAACGTAAGCAAATAACATCCATCCTAATGCAACAGCTTGATAACCAAAAAAATCATAAGAAATTATTTTATCAGCTATAATATCTTTTGGAAAGTAGATCGGACAAAACAAACTGATTGTATAGACTACAATGCTAGCGATCAAAAAATATTTACTTTTCAAACTTATTTTCTATTTCCTTGATTTGATTACCTATTGCCTTACCTACTTTTTTTAATTCACTTTTCGGTGCAAATAAAGTATAAATAGCTAATCCGACTCCAATTCCAACTAAAGCACCTATTTTTTGATTTCTATTAATTCCTTTCGAAATTGCAATTCCTGCAGCAGCCCCAGTTGTAACAATTGAAACTGTATTTTCAAAATCTTTAGATTTTGTATTTAATGTATCTAAAATGTTATTCATATTTATTTCTTTAAAGTAATTAAATATAATGACTCTTAATTTATTTTAAAAATTGTGCTTATTAAATCTACGAATTATCTTTGCTTACAAGTTTTAAGACTATGAATATTCAAGAAAGAATCCTTGCTTTACGCGAAGAAATCAGTCAACATAATTACAATTACTACGTTTTAGATAATCCTTCAATTTCTGATTTTGAATTTGATTTGAAATTGAAAGAATTGATAAAATTAGAACAAGAAAATCCACTATTTTTTGATGTCAATTCACCTTCTCAACGTGTTGGTGGTATGATCACTAAAAATTTCCCAACGATTCAACACGAATTTAGAATGTATTCTTTAGATAATTCTTATTCAGTTGAAGATTTACAAGATTGGGAAAAACGTATCGAGAAACAATTAGGAGACGAAAAAGTAGAATTTGTTTGTGAATTAAAGTATGATGGTGCGTCTATTTCTATTTATTACGAAAATGGAGAATTGAAACAAGCCGTAACTCGTGGTGATGGTTATCAGGGTGACGAGATTACAAATAACATTCGTACAATTCAATCCATACCTTTAAAATTAAAAGGCAATTTTCCGGAAAGATTTTATATGCGAGGCGAAATTACGATTCCTTTGGATACGTTTAAATTGATTAATGAAGAACGTGCGAATAATGGATTAGAATTATATGCCAATCCTAGGAATACAGCCTCAGGATCTTTAAAATTACAAGATAATACTGAAGTATCTAAACGTGGTTTACAATGTTTTCCGTATTATTTTGTAGGTAACAATTTACCATATGCTACACAATGGGATATGCTACAAGGTGCAAATGAGCTTGGCTTTAAAGTTCCGAATACGTCAAAATTATGTTCTTCTTTAGAGGAAGTTTTAGAGTTTGTGAATTATTGGGATACTGAACGTAAAAATTTACCTTACGAAACTGACGGAATTGTTATAAAAGTTAATTCATTAGCACAACAAGAAGAATTAGGATATACAGCTAAAGCTCCACGTTGGGCAATGGCTTATAAATTTAAAGCCGAAGCTGCCGAAACTGAATTATTAAGTATCGATTACCAAGTTGGTCGTACAGGAGCAATTACACCTGTTGCTAATTTAGCGCCTGTATCATTAGCTGGAACGATCGTAAAACGTGCATCAGTTCACAATGAAGATATTATTAAGAAATTGGATATTCGCATTGGAGATAAGGTTTATGTGGAAAAAGGTGGAGAAATTATACCAAAAATTGTTGGAGTAAATACAGATGTTCGCGAACCTGGAACTCAAGAAATCGAATTTATTAAAGAATGTCCGTCTTGTGGTACAGAATTGATTCGTAAAGAAGGTGAAGCGCAACATTATTGTCCGAATGATACGGGTTGTGAACCACAAATTATCGGAAAATTAGAACATTTTATTTCTCGTAAAGCGATGAATATTGATAGTATTGGTGGCGAAACTGCGGCTCTACTATTCCAAGCTGGGTTAGTTAATAACGTAGCTGATTTCTATACGTTACAAAAGGAAGATATTTTACCATTGGATCGAATGGCTGAAAAATCTGCTCAAAATATTATTAATTCGGTTGAAAAATCGAAGGAACAACCTTTTGAGAAAGTGCTTTATGCAATAGGAATCCGACACGTAGGTGAAACGGTTGCCAAGAAATTAGTAAAACATTTTCAAAATATTGACCGATTAATGGCTGCTACGATGGAAGAATTAGTTTCGGTTGGAGATATTGGAGAAAAAATTGCGATTTCAATCAAAGATTACTTTAAAGATGAAGATAATTTAGCTTTAATTGAACGATTACGTGCATACGGATTAAATTTTGAAATTGGCGAAGAAGCTAAACCATTATCAGATGCATTAGAAGGAAAAACTTTCTTATTTACAGGAACTTTAACAAAATTTACACGAACTGAAGCGCAGAAAATGGTCGAAGCCAACGGAGGAAAAAATATATCTGCCGTTTCTAAAAACTTAAATTACTTAATTGCAGGAGAAAAAGCTGGAAGTAAATTAAAGAAAGCTGAAGAAATTGGGACAGTTGTAGTTTTAACTGAAGATGAATTTTTAACAATGATTAACGGATAATGGGTGCTGGTTTTGCTGTGATTCTTTTAGGAATCATTATTTTATTGTTGGTTCCATTTATTTATTTCGGAATCAGAATGGCAGGTTATCCAAGAGCTGCTATTGGTATAAGTTTAGGTGTTTTTTTAGTTGTTTCTATTCCTTTGATAAGTTTGGCTTACAGAGGGAAAATGTACAGTAAAGATGATGCTTTAGTTGACTTTCAAGCGGCTAAAATTCAGGTGAAAGGACCTCTAAGAATTCTTACCAATGATATTTCAGGTTTTAAGTCTGTTCAACAGGAAACTACTTTTATTTTAGATTCGACTGAAGTGAATGAAATCATTAAAAGAATTGAAAATAGAAATGATTTTTTAATCTCTCCAACTTTATTGAATTTGAGAGATGAAATGAACCGTAAGCATGGAAATAATGTAATACGAAACTATCGACATAAAGAAATGTATATCATTGAAACTTATGATAAGTTAGATGAATATACAGTTAAATCTTCTGAGTTTATTTTTAAGAAAAATAACGATACCGTTCAATTTAAGAAGTTAGAAGATTATTAAAACTTAAAAAGCGACCCGATAAGGTCGCTTTTTTTTATTTAATTATATCAATCATTTATCGTATCAAAATTGTAATTAATATCACCGTATCGATCTTCAATAGACATAAGATATAGACCAAAACATAGAAATCCGGCAATTATAATTATAATAAAAGCAAATAATAAAATCACCCATTTTAATTTCACTTTACTCAAATATCTATTTTCAATCATTTATCGTATAAATTTTATAATATGCTATTTCAGATTGATTTATTTTCTTTTGCAGTTGAGCTGAATCAAGTTGAAAGTGATTAAAATCTTTAGCCGTTCTTGGTTTGGTTAAGTACATTCCTAAGACAGAATCTTTACGATTTATTATTCCAAATTTATATTGGTTAATCTTTAAAGTATCAAAATATAACGTATCATTCCTAACTATATAATTACCTACTTTTCTACTCGGTCCGAAACAAAAAGATTCTTGAATATAGATCCCATTCTTTATAAAAGAAAATGAAGAACTACAACTTGCTACACCTTCTTTATAAATAAACAAACAAAACATCATCACCATAAATCATTTTATCATTTATAAAACCGAATGGTTTATATGCAATTAGTCCTAATATAATACTGCTTATACATAAAGCGACTATATGAGAACGTATTGGATTATTCATCCATTTATAAATCCCAACTAGAATCATTACTAGAATTGAAATGAATAATAAAATTTCAACGATATAAAGGACAAAGCTTATTACTTGCAGATTTAAAAATCTTTGAAATTGGATAAAAATAAATAATGATAAACTTATAATTAATAGTGTTTTGAAATATCTAGACATTTCGAATAATTTTAAATAAACCCAAGATTAAACTAACTATACATAATGCAAATCCAAAATACATTATTGCTATAGCAATGAAAATTCCTTGATTAAACCAAGGAATGAATCCAGTCCAAATTAATGCGTTAAAAATCCATCCGATAATTATTAATAATATCGATAATAGAAACAATTTAGTAAACGGAAATGTTTTAAACATAAATTCAAAACGGAGAATAATTAAATCTATTGCAAAAAAAAAGCGACCTCATCGGGTCGCATATATATTAGATCTAAAACAATTTTTATTTAGAAGTTTCGTGGAAACGATTTGCTCTTCTGAAAGTTCCCAAATCATTAAATCGTACACCATGAGCCTTCATTACTTCGTGAGCTTTTTTACGAGCAATATGACGTACATAAAATGTTTCGTTAACAACAAAATGATGAATTGCATGTGTCCAACCAAAAAAGAAACAAAAGATTTGGAAAGGATAAGTCCACCAAACAGTTAAAACTTGTGTTTGTTCAATTACATTTCCTTTTTCTACATCACCAAAATAATGAAGATTAGAAGTAATGAAATGCAAAGAAAATTGACGTAATAAGTTTGGTAATAAAACAATGTAAATAATAGGATTACTCCATTGTAAAACAGCGTCTATCCAAGTAGGTAAAACAAAATCTGTATTAAAAATTCCATTAATAAAATTTACTACCGCATCAGCAGAATAAATGTATAACAAAATGTGAGCAATAATTGTTAAAGGAATTAAACCAAATACCCCGTAAAGTTTTAATTTATTTGCAACTTCAAATTTTAAGTTACCATTTTCAACTTCTTTTTTGATGTCACCAAATAATCCAACAACGCGTAATAAATTACCTAATACTAAATCTGGCGTAAAGATTAAACGTTTTAATGACCATTTTTCTCCATTCGTTACTCCACGCTCTTCAACATCATGTAAAGTTCCAGAGAAACGATGGTGATGGAAATGAAGAGTTCTACGGAACCAAGGATTAAGTGTTAATGGTCTTAAAATCCAAATCCATCCTAACATAAAATTATGAACCGCTCTGTTACTTTTAAAATACATATAATGGATTAAATCGTGTTCTAATTCGTGTAATAATCCAAATAAAAATGCATTGGCAGGTATTAAAACCCAAGCAGGAACAATACCGATGTACCATAAATAACCTAATAATAAACTTAACACTACTGCAAATGCAAAAATTGCAAAACCAATAGCATTTTGATGTTTAAGAACGGGATATTTCGCCTTTAAGTCTTTATATGATTGTGTAATTTCTTTACGAATTGCACTTGTTCTTTGTTGATGCGTCACGTTATGAATTTTATTAATAAATCGCAATTTAGTCAATTATATGCAAACTAGATATAAGTATTTATTAAGTTAACTAAATCACAACATATTAATTTAATTTATTAACACTTTTTCTGCGATATTATAAACTAAAAATCAATTATCTAATTAATGTTTTATCTATAAACGAACAAAGAGAAATTATTTCTAATTTCTCTTTGTTTTGATATTTATTTTAAAGTTTATATAACTTCAATCGTAGTTTCAACAGTATTCCCTTTTTCAAGTAATTTATGAACTGGACAAGCATTTGCAATTCCTCCAATTCTTTTTTTCTGATTGTCATCAAATGATCCTGTAACTCTAACTACACGTTTAAAAGTAACTGGATAAGAAGAATAATCAAAATCGATATCCACTTCAACTTTATCGTATTCCCAACCTTTATGATTAAAATACATTTGTAACGTAATAATTGTACAAGACGATAATGCACCACCAATTAATTCCATCGGAGTTACTGCGGTATCTTTCCCACCTTTATCAAATGGCTCGTCAACAATAAAATTTAAACCTCTTGTCGATAATTCTGTAATATAATTTTCTGAAGTAGAATTTCCTTTAATTTCAACACTCATTTTACTTATTTTCTATTTTTTATAATCAGGCATTGGAACATAATCGTCGTCTCCCGGAACTAAAGGAAAACGATGGTTTTTCCAATCTTCTTTAGCTTGTTCTATTCTATCTTTCGAAGAACTAACGAAGTTCCAATATATAAATCGTTCTTCAGGAAAAGGTTCTCCTCCGAATAAATAAATTGTTGTACCAGCTTTTAAATTTAAAGTACATAATGTAGAATCTTTGGCGATTAATAATTGTTTTTCACCATAAATTTGACCTTCATCTATTACTTCACCTTCTAAGATATAAAGTGCTGATTCTCCGAATAGTCCTTCACCTAAATTTACAACTCCATCTACGTTAGCTTTTGCTTCAATATAATATAATGGAGAATGTACAGGAACTGGAGATTCTAAGTCTTTGTATTTACCTGCAATCAGTTTAAAATCGATTCCATTTTCTGACCAAGTTGGTAATTTATCGGCTTCTATATGCGTAAAACTTGGATCAATTTCTTCCTTTTCTTTAGGTAAAGCAATCCAAATTTGTAAACCATGTAAAACCTTATCAGTTGTACGTAAATATTCTGGTGTGCGTTCTGAATGCACTACACCTTTACCACCATCCATCCAATTGACAGCTCCTGGAGTAATTTCTAAATCATTTCCTAAACTATCTTTATGTTGGATAGAGCCTTCGAAAAGATAAGTTAATGTAGAAAGTCCGATATGTGGATGTGGGCCAACATCTAAATTTTGATAATCTTTTAAATGTGCAGGTCCCATATGATCTATAAATACAAATGGTCCAACTGATCTTTTTTGGCGGAATGGTAAAAGACGACCAACAAGGAAGTTTCCTAAATCAGCAGCTCTTTCTTCTATAATTAAATCAACGTTTGACATAGTGATTGTTTTTACAAATTTAGGATTAAAACTAAATTTAATAGTTGATGTAAGATAATAAAAAAAGTCAGCCTTATGGGCTGACTTTTGAAATATTTTAGATATAAATCTTAGTAATCGTAAGAGTTTTGTGTTTCACCACCAAAATTCCAAGATACGCCGAAACGTAAAGTATTTTCTAAAGCATTGTTCGTTTTAGAAGTTGGAATTAAGTAAGAAAAATCAATTCCGAAAGAATTATATTTTAAACCAGCTCCTAAAGTTAAGTGCTGACGATCTCCTTTCATTTGATTTTCATGGAAATAACCTGCTCTAATAAATAATGCTTCGTTATAAGAATATTCAGCACCAACAGAGTAAGTGATTTCTTTTAATTCTTCTGCACTTCCACCTGGAGCATCTCCGAAAGAACTAAAAATTCCATCAATTGGACCTTTGTTAGGAATGTATCTGTAACGTACATTTCCCTCTTCATCAAATTCGTATTGTGGAGTTGGAACTAATAATTTTGCAAATTCCGTAGACACAGATACTTTATTATAATCATCAAATTTGAAATCATAACCAGCTCCTAAACGTAAAGTTGTTGGTAAGTATGATGAATTATCTTCTTGATTAGAGTAATCTAATTTTGGACCAATGTTAGATACTTGAAAACCTGCACGTAATTTACCATCAAAACTATTTGTACTCATCGTTTCTGATTGGTAGAAACCTGCAATATCAACTGCAAAAGAATTTGCTGGTTGTACCGTAGCATCATTTAATCCGTTGAATAAATCTGAACGAATAAAACGACCTGTTACAGCCATCGAATAATAATCTGATAATCTTAAACCGTAAGATAAATCGATAGAAAATTCGTTTGGTTTGGCAATACCATCATTTTGAATTTGACCAGTTGCTGCATTTAAACTATTTAACTCGATTTCACCCATGTTAAAATAGTAAATACTAGCAGCTAATGTACTACGTTCTTCCGTTCCTAAAAATGTGAAATAAGTTGCGTTTAACAAGAAAACATCGCTTGTTAAAGAACTCATATATGGTGTGTAAGTAAATGCTACTCCTGAATAATCTTTACTGAAAGCATATTTAGCTGCATTCCAATATTGAGAAAAATTATCTGCTGATGTTGCAACCCCTTGATCTCCTAATGATCCAGCACGGGCATCAGGCGAAATTCTTAAGAAAGGTGCACCTGTTAAAATTGGGTTTGGTTCATTTGGAATTTCTTGCGCAAATAAAGCTACCGACATTAACATCAACAAGCTACTGGTAATCTTTTTCATCCTCGTATTATTAGTTATTTATTTTTTAATAGTAAAAGCTTGTAAATATACACCCCTTTTATGTAAAAAATGGATTAACAATGTTAAAAATTAAACTTTTCAAGTTGTTGTGTATTACTGCAAGCGTATCTTTCTTAATTTCAAGTCTTATTCGAATAAGAAAAATTAATTTTTTATTTAAATACGTAATTTAGGTTGTCTAAAATATATGTTTATAACGAAACTTAATTTAATATATTGCAAAAAGGTCAGTTAAAGAACTGACCTTTTTTATTATTTAAGTATAACTAATTTTTCGATTGCTGTTGCATTCCCTTTGCAAACTTCAGAATTAACTCCTTTAACATTTACTTTATAGATGTATGTTCCTTTTCCGATTTTATCACCAAAATCATCTAAACCATCCCACTCTATATCATATTTACCAGTTCGGTAACCTTCTCTAAAAGGTTCTGCAGATACAGTTTGCTTAATTGTTCTGACTAATCTTCCTGAAACCGTGAAAATTTGAACTAAAACTTCTAACTCAGAATCACAATTATGTTCGAAATGAAAGAATGTATTATTTGTAAATGGATTTGGCCAATTTAATAACTTGTCAATATGCAATTGGTTTGATCCATTTTCCATCACTACGAAATCTAAAGTAGCTGTATTAGAATTATTATTAATGTCCCAAAATTTAAGTTCAACTTTATGATTACCTAATTCTAAATTTTTTAATTGATATAAAACTTGTCCTTTTTGATAATCTTCAAAATTCTTGTTCACACATGGATTACTATCTCCAGATTCAAAATATTCATTTAAAACATAAGAATCCTGAATACGCCCATCTAATGTTGCAACAACATCATGCCCAATACTTGTACCAGTTGCATTAATTCCTGTGTTATCAGTTAAACAACCAATTAAATAAGGATCGCGATCTGTAATTCCTCCATTCGCAAAGTTTAAATTATTCATATATAATTTTCCTTGTGGAATTTCGTCATCATTGATTCCATTTTCATTTAATCCTCCAACGATAACTTTAGAATTCATTACCGCATCACTGTTGTCACTGTACGCATAAAGAACTAATTTTCTTTCTCCTACTTCGTAATTAATATCTTTAGGAACGTAATATTTAATCGTGAATTGACCATCTGTAACGTTAGAATTTCCTTTGTAAATCGTTTTAAATTCTTCGGTAAATGAATACGGCGTAAAACCACTATGGCCTTTATTGTTTCTTAACGCTTTTTCTACAGGTTTTTCATATAAAATATTCTGTACATTCCCGTTAAAATTGTTATCAATAGCTAACGATTCATTTAAAACTTCTCCTTGAATCTCAACAAAATCTAACGCTTTAATTTGATGAGAATTATAATCTACATCTACTCCATTAACTTTAAAATTTGTTATGCGGATATCTTGTTTTGGACGCGAAACCGCAACCATTGGATCTCCTAATAAATTTACTCGAGAATGATCTGTTGCTGTAACTGCATATGATTTCTTCGCATTCATTAAAGCTTTTCCTGTCGAAATGTTTTGATGATTATCTAATCGAAATAATTCTTTTAATATATATCCATTAAAAGCAGAACCGTAAACTGTACCAATTGGTCGATTAGTAGTTAACATTGTTAAAGCACCACCGTTGTTATTTTTCAGCATCATTTCTCCAGCTGAATTATATTGAGGTAAATCCCAAACAGTAAAATCACATGTTATTGTCGCCACAATTGGAACACGCGCGAAAGTATTTGTAAAATTAGAAAGATTCGTTAATTCTTCTCCTGTAATAATACGTTCTTGCGCCCAAGATCTTGGCCCTCCATGACCATAATACATCATGAAATTAGTTCCTAACTCTAAATTATTTAAAATAGAACTGTTAATCATTGGATAACGAAGACCAGCAGAAGTTTGTTCAGGTTGATAGGCATCAATATATAACTTATTTACAGCATAAAATTTATTTTGATTTTGATCAAAAACCGAATTAAAATCTTGGTCAAATCTTGGTGTATTTACTTCAATACTTGAATATTCAGGATCATCAGAAATTGCAGCAATTTTTGTTCTCCAATCTCCGTACGAATTCCCTTTATTCGGAATTTTCTCGTAATAAGAAATAATTTTATCTACTAACGTTTTAGCTTCTGACAAATTAGCAGCTGGTAAACGACCAATCGCAATGTCTAAATTATTTGCATTATAAGTATATGTTCCATTCCCTGCATCCAAAGCAAAATTTGCCTGATCACCTAACATTGCATAGTAATCATCGGATGTAATCGAATTTTCTAATGATTCAGAATTTAGATTGTAAAAAGATGGAATCAAATTTATATTACCTTGTACTCTATCTTTCGGATCGTAAGTTGTTGCTCCTAACAGGATCGCATATTCTAAAGGATTTCCATTATCTTTTAAATGTTTTAAGAAATCACGAATTGCAATAGGATCTTTAGAACCCGAAGAGAAATCATTGTAAATTTCATCCGTAGTAACAACTGCTACTTTAATATTATTGTGTCGCTCTCTAAATTCAGCTAACCTTAAAGCCTGTTCTTTTAAACTTGGATGGGTAATAATTGCTAACGTTACATCATTAAAAGATCTAATATTTTGATTAGCTATACGTCCAACAAACGTAACATCTGTAAATAAATGTTCATCTTTAAATGCTATAAATTCATTCTTAAAATCTTGAGAACTTGAAGTGTAATTATAAGTTGATCCGTTTGGAATAATTTGATACGCTGAAGTTATATCTGATACATCCCAAACTTTTACACCTGAATTGTTATTTAACGTAAATCCATAAGTTTCACCCGTATTTAGATTTGATAAATTTCTGAATGAAAACTGATTTACACCATATTGTAATTTTTCCTTGTACTTTAATTCAATAAAATTAATAAAGGCTAAACCTGCTGGATTTGAAGCATTATTATAAGCAACATTTACATTAAAATCATTTCCCTGAATAGGAAATTGAACTTGATTTGTTCTATTATTAAATGCTGTAGAATTAAACGATTCTGTACCTATTGTTGATCCATTTAATGTAATTGTTGCAGTCGTTGATTGTGCATTTTTCCCAACAACAGAATATTTTATGAATCCTGTTTCACCAGCTTGTACATCATTAGCTTTAAAATTTTTAGTAAAAAAATTACTTCCATTAAGCATTTCTCCTACCCACTGACGTCCAACTTGATTGATATTTAAAGAATCATTTTCATGAAATTGGTAAGCATCGTAAGTATTGAAAGTCCTAATCGGAGTTGAATTATTTTCACGAGAATTTATTCTTTTACCATTATTACCATCAAAAGTGATATAATAATATGAATAATCATCATATATATTATAACGTAGAAATACATCAGCTAAACTACTCTCATTTTGTCTGTACCATTGGTGTGGTCCTTTTGCATAAAAAGTAATATAATCATTCGCATCAAACGAATTATCTTCACTTCCTAAAAACTCAATCGGAATTTCTTGTAAAGAACCGTAACGAAATTCGCTAGCATTTTCCATCATTCTTCCATTACCGTTTCCATAAATCTTTAATGAAGAAAGATTGTAACCAGAAGTTGGAATACCGTGAGTTGTGAAAAAACTTTTGTTTAGTTTAAAAACTCCAGTTTTATCTACTTTTATCTTAAACCAGTTTCCTTCCTTTAAAACACTACTTCTATCATCACTAAAAATTCTTGATTGAACTAAAGATTTATTGCTATTTGTAGATTTTTTAATGTCAAAAGAAAGTAATTTATGGATAGAATTACCTTTTTTCACATAAGGAAAAACTGAAATTAAAGTTTTTTGAACATTATTATCAAAATAATTCTGTCTTGAAAAACTAATTTTTTCAGCTACTATCTCAAATGCTCTAAATTGTACTAATTCAGCTGTTGTTAAAGGACTTGTAACCGGATTTATAATTTCAACTTGATCTACTCTTTCATTTAATACGATATTAAAATTAGGCGTATAATACTCATTCAGAGAATATTCTGTTGAATTATCAAAAAATGGAACCTTTATTTTTTGACCATTAGTTAATGTATAGTCTTTGTTATTTTCCCAATTTATTTTGTAATTTTGGGAGAATAAATGACTATAATTTAATAATGATATTGCTAGAATTATGTATTTCTTCATACTTGGAAAACGATTATAGCACAAATATATTTTTAGATTGATAAAATAAAAAAATAAATATTTCGTTTGAGTTAAATAAATAAGCGTTCAGCGTTGTTAAATTGCTGTTAAATGCTTTTATTTGCAATAAATTTAATATTAGATAACCATTAAGTATTCTATGAAAATGAATAAAGGACGTATTTTTTCTTTAGTGCTTGCTGCAGCATCTCTTACTGCTTTTGTAAGTTGTGCATCAAGTGGCGGAAAGAAAAAAGGTGGTGGAACAAAAAATTTCACAAGCCGTACAGGTTGGAAACCTAATGATAGCAAAGGGTGGTTTTTTTCCGGAAAACAAAAACAAAATATTAAAGGATGGCCTGGTATGGTTTACATTGAGGGAGGATCTTTCACTATGGGACTTACTAAGGATGACGTAATGCGTGACTGGAATAATTCTCCTGTTCGTATGCAAGTTAAATCTTTCTACATCGGAGAAACTGAGGTAACTAACTACGAATATCGCGAATACTTAACTTGGTTAAAAGTTGTTTTCCCTCCTGAAGAAACTTTATACAAAGATATCTACAACGGTGCTTTACCAGACGAGTCTATCTTCAATAATACATTATCTCGCGATGATTTCTCAACAGAAAACTACATGTTTTCACCAGAATTTAGCTACTATCCTGTAGTTGGAGTTACTTGGTTACAAGCTGTAAACTACTGTGATTGGTTAACTGACCGTGCGAATGAAAAAGAATTAATGAACAAAGGAATTCTTGCTAAAGACTACTACTCTAATGAGGAGTACAACTACGGTGAGAAAACTTTTAATGCTGAACAATACAAACAAAACGATTCAAACGTTGCTGAAGCTATTGATTCAACTAAATTATTAAAGTCTTACCAAATTAAATCGACTAATACACGTATCCAGAATGCTAACCGTTCTACACGTTCATTAGAGATTCAACCATTCCGTTTACCTTCTGAGGCAGAGTGGGAATACGCTGCTTTAGGATTAGCTGGAAACAGAGAATTCAATCAATACCAAGGTAAAGAAGTTTCTCAAAACTCTTTCCGCCAAGAAAAAGGTAAAAACAGAGGTCAATATTTAGATAACTTCAAACAAGGTCGTGGAGATTATTCTGGTATTGGAGGATTTGGAAATGATGGTTCTGCAATTACTAACGATGTTAAAAAATTCCCATCGAATGATTTCGGAGTTTATGGTATGTTAGGTAACGTTGCTGAATGGACTGCTGATATCTACCGTCCTATTATCGATGATGAGGCAAACGATTTCAACTATTTCCGTGGAAATACTTTCAAACAAAATATTGATAATGGATCTGGAGGTTTTGTTAAATACGATGAAACTAACTTAGAGTTTGATACATTAAACAATGGACGTTTAGTCTACAAAGGTTTACCAGGTTCTTACAAAAAAGAAATTACTAAGGATTACGGTAACTACCGTGACGGTGATAACAGATCTTCATTAGTAATTAATAATGATGAAAATGTTGGAACTGATGATATGTATAACTCACCAGTACGTACTTTCGTAGTTGATGCAAACGGAAAAGTTGTATTAGAAAAAGATGGTGCAGAACGTGTTACAGAAATTTCTGATGGTGTTCGTGTTGTAAAAGGTGGTTCATGGAACGATCCTATTTACTGGGTTGATGCTGGTCAAAGAAGATACATGCACCAAGCTGACGCAAAATCTTGGATTGGTTTCCGTGTAGCTCAAGATTACAAAGGAACTAAAGAATCAAAACGTAAAAGAAGAGGAGTTTAATTCTCTGATGATATAAATTAAAAGCTCGATGTTTTCATCGAGCTTTTTGTTTTAGATCTAATTATTTTTACAAAATCTTAAGTCATTCTGCACTATCTTTACACTAACTAAAATTAATAGTATTTTTAATATAAATGAGAACTCAAGAATTATTCAATTACTTTTTAAAGACTAAAAAAATTACAACTGATACACGTAATATTTCAAAAGACTGTATCTTTTTTGCTTTAAAAGGAGCTAATTTTAATGGAAATCAATTTGCTGAAATGGCAATTAGAAACGGAGCATTAGCTGCAATTGTTGATGAAAAAGAATATGAAAATACTTCTAAAAACATATTTTATGTAAATGATTCTCTTGAAGCGTTGCAAGATTTAGCAAGAGCGTACCGCAATTATTTAAAAATACCATTTATTGGATTAACAGGTTCTAACGGAAAAACAACTACAAAAGAATTAATTTCTTCTGTACTGAAAGAAAAATATAAAGTTCATTTCACTTTTGGAAATTTGAATAATCACATCGGTGTACCATTAACAATTCTTTCTATTCCTGAAGGAACTGAAATGGGTGTAATTGAAATGGGTGCAAATCACAAAAAAGAAATTGAACTTTTGTGTACAATTGCTCAACCTAATTATGGTTACATAACAAATTTTGGAAAAGCACATTTAGAAGGATTTGGTGGATTCGAAGGTGTTATTAGAGGAAAATCAGAATTGTATGATTATTTAAGAAATCACGAGAAAATTGCTTTTGTGAATTTAGATGATCCAATTCAGATTGAAAAAACGAAAGATCTTGAAATTATATCTTTTGGAATTGAAGAAGGTAAATACATCATATCTCCTATCGAATCAAATTCAGATTATATTGCTGTAAAATTTGATGAGACTAAAATTCAAACAAATTTAACTGGATCTTACAATTTCAGTAATATTTCTTGTGCCATTGCAATTGGAAAACACTTTGAATTAAGCACTGAAGAAATTAAAAGAGGTCTTGAAAATTATTTTCCTACAAATAATCGATCACAAATCATTGAAAGAGAAGGTTATAAAATAATCATGGACGCATATAATGCAAATCCATCAAGTATGGAAGCTTCATTAAAAAACTTTTCGACTTTTACTGGAACTAAAACTGTAATTTTAGGTGATATGTTCGAATTAGGTGAAACATCTGATAATGAACATCTTAACATTGCAAAAATAGCTTTATCTTACGGATTTGAAAATATTTATTTGTTAGGAATTAACTTTCAAAAAACTGATATTCAATCAGATAGAATTAAGAAATTTGAAAATCGTAATGATTTTGAAGATTATGTTAAATCAAATTTCACGTATACAGATAACATTCTAATCAAAGGTTCACACGGAATGAGATTAGATTTATTAGAATCTATTTTATAAAATTATTTTGTCATTAACATAATTTTATAGTTTATTTTTTGTTATATATTTAACCAAATATAAAATATGATCATAACACTCGCTTATATATTATTGAACACTGTTCAACCAAATTTTATAACACAACAAAAAGTAGATCCATCAATCGATTGGTCTGAAAAAAAATTAACTTTCAACGAATTTAAAGCAAAGCCAAAAACAACAAAAGGTGTTGAAGGTGAATTTTCTACTAAAATTTCATGGACGATTACAGAAGAACCTGGAAAGTTACCAAATTATCGTGTTTACAATAAAATGAATCCGAATGAATCTTGGATGTCAGTAAAACATGATGAGCTTTTAAAAGAATATCAATTTACTTGGAATTTATCTGAATTATACACAAGAAAAATCCGCAAGGATGTTGAAGAATTAAATCGAAGAAAAAGTAAAGACAAAGATGCATACAGGAAAGTAATAACTAAACATGTTGCATATTTTCAGAAAGAAAGATTTAAATACAAAGGTGTATTGCAAAATCAACCAGATTTATATAATATCTTAGATAAGCAATATCAAGATTCTATAAAAATGTTCAGTAAGTACAAACAAAATTTTAAATAATAAAAAAGCGATTCAAAATTTGAATCGCTTTTTTTATTTTATGCTTTAGGTAAAAAGATTTCTGCCATCATACAACGGGCAGAACCACCACCCAATTTTTCAATCATATCAATTTTCACTGGTAAAATTGGATTGTATTTTTCAATTGCAGCAATTTGTTCTGTAGTTAAAGAATTAAAAGCAGTTTGTGACATTACTAAATATTTCTGCCCTAACCCACCAACTTGTAACATATTTCCTGCAAATTGATGCATTTGCTCTTCCGTAATTGCAATAATCTCTTTTCCAGTATCTTTCAAATTCTCAACAACGTATTTTCTTTCCTTTTTATCGTCTATTGTAGACAAACAAATTACTGCATATTCATCAGCAATACACATCATTACATTTGTATGATAAATAGGTAAACGCTTACCATCAACTGTTTGATTCGCTGTAAATATCATTGGAGAATATTCTAATTCTTCACAAAATTCTATAAACAACTCTTCATCAGTACGTTGAGAAATTGCCGCATAAGCAATATCATTTTGACGATCTAAAATAATACTACCTGTACCTTCTAAATAAATTTCTTCTTCCTCTGCAGTTGTAAAATCTAAAACATCAATTATGTTAAATCCCTTTTCCTCTAAAAGTGAAAGCACATCTTCTTCCCTACGTTCAAGCCTTCTATTTTCAGCATACATTGGGTATTGTACCACAGTTCCATCTTCATGAAATGAAATCCAATTATTTGGAAAAATAGAATCCGGAGTATGAGGATTTTGGGTATCTTTTATGGTGATAACATTTACTCCTTTTGATCGTAAAGCCGAAACCATATTTTTAAATTCTTCTAACGCTTGATTTTGAACAATTTCTGCTTGTTCATCAGCTTCATTCTGAAAATAATTGTTT
The DNA here is from genome assembly GCF_017948305.1 of Faecalibacter bovis. Lineage (NCBI taxonomy): Bacteria > Pseudomonadati > Bacteroidota > Flavobacteriia > Flavobacteriales > Weeksellaceae > Faecalibacter > Faecalibacter bovis. Next base: position 2,424,239 of record NZ_CP072842.1, on the reverse strand, counting down.
ACAGCTGTCTGTGGATTATAATTAAAATTCACAGGTTCAACCATCAAAATTGTATTAGTATATTGTTGTTTTTTCATTTTATTTATTCTCTTATTAATGGCATTGTTGAACAACGTAAAAGTCCTCCCATTTTTGAAACATTTCTATAATTAATAGGTTCTACAGAAATATTCCAAATATTTTGTAAATGATCATTCAGTCTTGTAAAATTCTTTTCGCTAACAACTACATTTTCTGAAATTGAAAAAACATTTGGACTCATCCAATACATTTCTTCTTTTGTTACTTCAAATAAATTTTCTTGACCAAAAATATCAACTAAGATTTGAAAATCTTTTTCGAACAAAAATCCATCTTTATAAATTATTGCTTTGTCTTTTCCAACTGGCTGAAATGTACAATCTAAATGTAAAATACCTTCGTATGGATTAGTATCATGCTTTTTCAAATCAAAATTTAATACCTTTTTATTTGGAAATTTTTCTTTAATATAATTTACAAATTCAATATTTGTTCTACCGGTTTTAAAGTTTTTAAAATCGGGTTGATCGTATGTTCCAACAAAGATATAATCATTATATAAAATAACATCACCACCTTCCACATAGATATTTTCATCTAAATATGTGATTTTATTTCCTTTAAATTTTTCTTTGATTTGGTTATAAGCTTGCACTTCTTCAGCACGATCCGGAATGATATTCGAAACAAAAAATTCATCATCAATTACAAAACCAACATCGCGAGAAAATACTTGATTTACATTTTCAATTAAAGTTGGACGTAAAACTTCAACATCATATTTTTTTAAAATAGATTCAAATTCAGCCATTTCACTGACTAAATCTTCTTCTTTAGGAAAATCATTATTTAAAACAGTTTCATAAGATTTTGCATCGAATGTTTCTTCTAATGTCGGAATTGCTCCGTTAGATTCTGCTCGTCCAAGTACTACAACTTTTAATTTTGCACTTTCATTCTTTACGTTTAATTTCATGGCTTTTTAATTTAAGTAAAATGAGATTCCAAAAAAAATCTCGCATAAAGCGAGATTTTTTTATTCTGTATAAATATACATTTTATTTTTTAATTCCTAAGGCTTTTAAACCATTATCAGTTGCAATTTCTGCTAATTTATCAACATCATAAAAGTGACAAGACTCTAACATTACACGTAATTCTGTAAGTAAATGTCCATCAGAAAATGGTTTATAAATATCATTAATATTATCTGTACCAAAGGCTACATTTATTCCTCTTGGAATCATCTCATCTACAGGTGTAACCGAATTGTGAGATGGCGCTAAACGTTCTGTACGGTTATGATCAATCCAAGCAGTTGGACAAGAAATGATATGCATATCAGCTTCTTTAATTAAATCATATAATTCAAAACGATATTTTCTTGGATGCGCAGCAACTGAAATTGAGTGAACCGCAGAAACTTTACCTTGCATTCCGTGTTCTATTGTTTTGCGAGCTAATTGTTCAGTTTCTTTTTCTTCGTCTGTATTAAATTGATCCACGTGAACATGAACTAATTTATTTTTAGCTTTTGCAGTTGATAATAAAATATCTAAATGTTCATCTTCTCTACCGAAATCTTTCGCAGGTAAACCTCCGATAATATCAACGAAATCTGAAGATAAATCAAACCACTGACGAGCTTTTGGATCAATAACTCCTTTTAAAACTTGATTCGCAAAACGAATTTCAATGTCTTTTCCGTAGTTATCTTTTAATCGTTGAGCCGCTTGAATTGAGCGATCTTCAATTACCTCATCACAATCAATAAAAGAACCAATTGCCTGAGCACCTTGTTCTAACATATAAGTTATGGCTTTTTCCATACGGAAATAGATGTCGTCTACTGACGAATTACGCTTCATATCATCTACTAAATGCCATTTTTCTTTTAAGTAAGAATTTGATAATGCAAAAGTATCTGGTGTTAATGAATAAGCACGATCTAAGTGAGAATGTGCATTAACCCACCCTCCTTTTGATTTCACTTTTTCTAATACTTCTTCGATTGGATTATAGTTCTTTGAGTTCATTGTGTGTTGTTTGTTTTCGGGATGTAAAATTAGTAAGGATTTGCTTGATTTCTTAACGAAATACATAGGAAGTATTCTAAAAGATTTCTGTAACTTTGTGCCTTTATTACTAGTTTCAACGAAAAAGTCCGACAATCAAAGTCGGACTTTTTTATTTATATTTATATGTGATTTTAACTAATCCATCTGGATATTTTGGATCGTCTTTTACGATGATTATATTTTTAATTAAATCAAGATTTAGTTTTAATGCTAAATTTCTATCTACAATACTATCATTCACCATAAAAGTTGGCTCTTTTATAGATTTAGAAATTCTATCATTAATTTTAATTTCTGTTTTTGTAACAGATTTATCTTGAGCAAAATTAAAGATTGGAAAAAATCCTAAAATAAGTATTAGTATTTTCATCTTAGTTTTTATAAGTTCTTTTAACTGTTTGTATTCCTTCAATTTGCTCTAACTCTTTCATTACATCTTCTAATTGAGATTTATTTTTAACCGAAAGTGTAATTTTTCCATTAAAAACACCTGCTTCTTCAGACAGGTTAATGCTATGCATGTTTAAAGCATTGTTTTTAGATACAACCAAAGTTATATCCGAAACCATTCCTGGACGATCCAATCCTTCTAATTCTAACAAAGCCTTGAATTCTTGTTGAGTAGAATCAATCCATTTCGCTTTAATGATACGATAGGCGTAATTGGCTTGTAATGAAACTGAGTTTGGACAATCAACTTTATGAACCTTAATTCCTTTTGAAACTGTAATAAATCCAAAAACTTTATCACCAGGAATTGGACTACAACAAGTTGCTATTTCATAATTTAATCGTTCTTCATCATTTCCAAAAACTAAGCTATCTAACTTAGATTTGTCCACAAATTCTTGCGGTTTTGGTTTTGCTGGAGATGAACTGAATGTTGATTTTCTGAATCTATTAAATAATCCTGTAAATCCAGTTGTACTATCTACATACTTTCTTAATTCATTATTATCAATGATTCCCATCGCAACGTTATAAAATAAATCCTGACTAGAATTTAATTTAAAAAATTGCTGTAATTGATTGACTGTTTGTTCTGAAAAATCCACTTTTAAATGGCGAAGTTTACGCATTAAAACTTCTTTACCATCTTCGGCAACTTTACGTTTATCCGAATTTAATGAAGCTTTAATTTTACTTCTTGCTTTAGATGTAATTGCATATTCTAACCATTCAATCTTAGGTTTTTGCTGATAGGATGTGATAATCTCAACCTGATCACCCGATTGTAGTTTATAAGAAAGTGGATATAATTTTCCATTTACCTTAGCACCTAAACAACGATCGCCAACGTTCGTATGTATAGCATAAGCAAAATCTAAAGAACTTGCTCCTTTTGGCAACGAATGTAAATCTCCTTTAGGCGTAAACACGTAAATTTCTTTAGAATACAAATTAAACTGGAAACTATCCATAAATTCAATCGCATCTTTCGTGTCCTCTTGCTCTAACATTTCACGAACTTGATGAATCCACTCGTCTACTTTTGTATCTTCTTCGTTATAATTTTCTTTGTATTTGTAATGTGCAGCGATACCCATTTCAGCAACTTCATCCATACGCTCAGAACGAATTTGAACTTCAATCCAACGAGCTTCCGGCCCCATCACCGTAACGTGTAAAGATTCGTAACCTGTTGATTTTGGATGAGTAATCCAATCTCGCATACGCTTAGGATTTGGAATATAAATATCCGTAACCATAGAATATATTTTCCAGGCTAAGAATTTTTCATTTTTACGATCTGAACGATAAATAATTCGGATTGCAAAAAGATCATACACCTCTTCAAAAGGAATTCCTTGTTTTACCATTTTACGGTAAATGGAATTAATAGATTTTGAACGGCCTTTAATTTCAAATTCTAAACCTTCTTCATCTAACTTATCTTTTAAAGTACGAATGAAATCTTTTATATATTTCTCCCTTTCTTCCTTAGTTTCACTTAATTTACGTTCAACCCCGAAATAATCTTCAGGTTTTGTATAACGTAAACTTAAATCTTCTAATTCAGATTTTATATTATACAAGCCCATTCGATGAGCTAAAGGTGCATAAATAAAAATCGTTTCAGATGCGATCTTAAGCTGTTTATCTTCACGCATACTTTCAAGCGTACGCATGTTGTGTAAACGATCAGCTATTTTGATTAAAATTACTCGGACATCTTCAGAAAGCGTCAATAATAATTTTTTATAATTTTCTGACTGAATAGAAACATCTTGTTTATTTAAAACAGAAATTTTAGTTAAACCGTCAATGATTTTAGCAATTTTCTTCCCAAATAACTTTTCAATATCTTCTATTGTATAATCAGTGTCTTCAACTACATCGTGCATCAATGCAGCAGCAATAGAAGTAGCTCCTAACCCTATTTCATCTGCAACTATTTGAGCAACTGCAATCGGGTGATAAATGTATGGTTCACCTGTTTTTCTGCGTTGATCTTTGTGCGCTTCAACTGCTAAATCGAATGCTTTTCTAATTAATTTTTTATCATCATCTGACAAGGTTACATAGGTGTTTTTCAACATCACTTTATAACGTCTTGTAATCTCTATATTTTCTTGCTCAAGTTGCTCTTGAGTCATCACTAACGGAGCTGTCATCTTTAATTTAGTTTTGGGTAATAGTTAGCTTAGTCTAAACTTTAAATTTAAGTTTATAAAACTAAATATACGAGATTTTCCTTTAATTTATTTAAATGTTATTACTATTAATGATTATAAATAATCAAAATAAAATATTATAAAAATTAAAATAACTTAACCTTTATTCACAAGTATAAATTAAAGAATTAATCACAAATTAATTTTCAATAATTTAAACTTAATAATAAAGTTAAATATGACGATTAAAACTGAAAATTTGATCATAAAATTTAAACAAAAAAGGAGAACTTACGTTCTCCTTTCTTATTATAAAAGATCTAAAATCTCTTTATTTTCTTGCAAGATAGCGTGATCTTTTGCCGTTTTCCCACTGCTATCTTTTATTGTCAAATCAGCTCCGTTTTCAATTAACAATTTAGCAATATCATTGCGACCAAATGTTACCGCAAAAATTAAAGATGATGCATTATTAAAATTAACTTGGTTTACATCAGCTTTATTTTCAATTAAAAGCTTTGCCATTTCAGTATAACCTTTAAAAGCAGCACCCATTAAGGCATTATTTCCAGATTTATCTTGCGCATTTGGGTTTGCTCCTTTGTTTAATAATAATTTAGCAACATCTAAATTATTGTTGTAAACAGCTAAAATTAATGGTGTAAATCCACGTTCATTAGCTTTATTAATATCTGCTCCTTCACTTATTAATTGTTCCATTAAAGCAACATTATTCTCTCTTGATGCAGAATATAAATCCTGAGCTATTGCCAAATTTGAAGCAAAAACTAAGGCTAATGTTAAGATAAACTTTTTCATAATTGATTGTTTATTTTGAAAGTCATGGAGCCGAAATCAATCGACTCCAATCTATAATTAATATATTAAATATTATTTTGGTAAGTATTGTTTTACATCATTCATTGAAGTATTTGTAGCCTTCATTAAACGTGTACCGTACTCAGTATTTGCTTGGTAGAAATGAGCAATCATTTTGTGAACGATTACTTTATTTTTAACAGCATTTAAAGCTCCAGATAAATTTTTAATTAAGTTATCTTGATCTTTTTTAGAGAATGATTTATATAAATCTCCTGCTTGTGCAAAGTTATTTTCTTTATCAATTTTTCCTTGAACTGTAGTTGTTCCAGCTGGGAAAACTGATTTAGAATATTTGAATTTTGCGTTATCTACAATTGCTGGTGCATTTGTAGATGGTTGATAATTAACATCTCCTTTTTGCTCACGAATAGACATATATCCATCAGAATTGTGAGTTGTTACTTTGTTTTTAGCTGCGTTCACAGGAATCTGTTGGAAGTTTCCAGTTAAACGGTGACGCTGCGTATCAAAGTAAGAGAATAATCTACCTTGTAATAATTTATCTTCAGACGGCTCGATACCAGGAACTAAAGTCGCTGGAGAGAAAGCAGCTTGCTCAACTTGTTGGAAATAATTAGATGGATTTTCGTTTAATGTCATTGTTCCAACTTTAACCATTTTAGCAACAGATTCTGGCCAAATTTTAGTTACGTCAACTGGATTGAAGTCTAATTTATCAAAATCTTCTCTCTTTAACATTTGAACGTACAAATCCCATTTTGGGAAATTTCCTTTAGCGATTTCGTTATGTAAATCTAAAGTTGCATGCTCAATACTATTTGCTTGGATTTGAGAAGCTTCTTCAGTAGTTAAATTTCTTTCACCTTGGTGAGGTTTGAAGTGGTATTTTACATAAGTAACCTCTCCTTTTGCATTAACCCATTTGTAAGCGTGTACTCCGTTACCAACCATTTCACGGTAGTTTGCTGGAGTTCCGTAGTCTGAAAATAACCAAGTTAACATGTGAGTTGATTCCGGAATATTAGAGAAGAAATCAAAAACACGATTTGGATCAGACGCTCCGTTTGTTAATGGAGATGGTTTGAATGCGTGTACCATGTCTGGGAATTTGATGGCATCACGAATAAAGAAAACTGGTAAGTTATTTCCAACTAAATCGTAGTTCCCTTGCTCTGTATAAAACTTTACTGCAAATCCACGAGGATCACGGTAAGTTTCAGGAGAACCAGCTTGGTGAGTTACAGTTGAAAAACGTAAAAATAAAGGTGTTTTTTTACCTGCAGTAGATAAAAAATCTGCCATCGTAACGTCAGAAAAATCTGCAGCAGCAACGAATTCTCCGAAAGCTCCAGCTCCACGAGCGTGTACAACACGTTCTGGAATACGCTCACGGTCGAAAGCAGCTAATTTTTCAATTAAATGGATGTCTTCTAATAAAACTTGTCCATTGTTACCGATAGTTTTTGAATTTTGGTTGTCTCCTACTGGCGTCCCAGTATTTGTAGTTAATTGTTGTGCGAATCCTATCGTAGATAAGAAAGCTAACCCTAAAACTAAACTTCTTTTGATCATTTTATATTTGTTTTGTTCTATTACTAAATTTTTACAGAGCAAAACTAATGATGGTTGTATTATAAATCAAATCTATAAAATCTATGAATTATAATTAAATCTTATAACGTTTGAATTTAAAGATATTAGAGCGGTAAATTGTAAATATTGTATTTTTTGATAAATAAATAAGTTTTATCTATCCTGCGCCAATAAAGACTTTTCAAAGTTAAATCAAAAAAAAAATAGCTTACAAAATCGACTTGTAAGCTATTTAAACTTGATCTTTCATAAAATAAATATTAACGTGCTCGTTGGAATGAAAGATTTGGTTTCGATGTAATGGTTTGATTTTCTAACAAAACCATTAAATTTTGATGATGGTTAAATAACCATAAAGAATTACCTTCTACATCTACGCCTTGTAAAGACCTCACATGATTAGTGTTATAATACTTCATTTTAAAAAGATTTAAAATTAAAATTATGTTAAAAATTGTTATATGTGTTAAAATTCAATATTAAATTAGAGTTAAATCTAAGAAAACCTTTATTAATAACGCTCTCTAACACACTAATTTATAAAACATTAATCATGCCAAAAATATTTAAACGCAAATAATTAACAACATTAAACTACGAAATTTTACTCCAACCAACTTTATCTTTAAAATTGTCTACAAAAAAGTTACGAGTATTTTGATGTTCTGGAAGATTTAAATTTGGATCAATTTTTAAGATATGTTCAACGCAAGTCCTCGCCGCTTGTAGTATTTTTTTATCTTTCGTAATGTCTGCAATTTTAAAATCTAAAACACCACTTTGTTGAGTGCCCATCATATCTCCAGGACCACGTAATTCTAGATCGATTTCAGCCAACTGAAATCCATCATTCGTTTCACACATTGCCTCAATTCTACGTTTGCTCGTTGGATTTAATTTACCACCAACCATCAAAATACAGTATGATTGTTCGGCTCCACGACCTACTCTACCACGCAACTGATGCAGTTGAGAAAGACCAAAACGCTCAGAATTTTCAATAATCATAACTGAAGCATTGGGCACATTTACACCCACTTCAATCACAGTAGTAGCAACTAAAATTTGTGTTTCACCACGCTTAAATCGTTGCATTTCAAACACCTTATCTTTCGCTTTTTGTTTTCCATGAACTATTCCGACAGCATATTTTGGCAACGGGAAATGGCGTGTAATAGAATCAAAACCGTCCATCAAATCCTTTAAATCTAATTTTTCAGATTCTTCAATCAGCGGATAAACCACATAAACCTGACGTCCTTTTTCGATTTCTTTTTTCATAAAATCGAACAATTGTAAACGATGAGCGTCAGTTTTATAAAGTGTTTGAATTGGTTTACGACCTTGCGGAAGTTCATCAATAATAGAAACATCTAAATCACCATACATCGTCATAGACAACGTACGAGGAATTGGCGTTGCTGTCATCACTAAAATATGTGGAGGAAGTTTAGCTTTTCTCCAAAATTTAGCTCGTTGTGCAACTCCAAAACGGTGTTGTTCATCAATGATTGATAAACCTAAATTTTGAAATTGTACCGTATCTTCTAATAAAGCGTGTGTACCTATAATGATTTGTAATTTTCCTGACAACAAATTTTCAAGAATTGGTTCTCTTTTCTTTTTTGTTACCGATCCCGTTAAAAGTGCAACCTCAACATTCATATCTCCCAACATTTCTACAATACTGTTATAATGCTGCTGAGCTAAAATTTCAGTTGGAGCAATTAAAGCTGCTTGATATCCATTATCCAAAGCAATTAACATACTTAATAACGCAACCATGGTTTTACCAGAACCAACATCTCCTTGTAACAAACGGTTCATTTGCGCAGGTTGTTTTAAATCCATTCGGATTTCTTTTATAACTCGTTTCTGAGCACCAGTTAGTTCAAAAGGTAAATGATGGTTGTAAAATGTATTAAAATAATCTCCAATTACAGGAAATGAATTTGATCTATTTTTAGCTTTATTTTGGATTTTTTGAGAAAGCATACTCATGTTCAGAAAAAATAATTCTTCAAATTTCAAACGATTTTCAGCTTGTTTTAAATCATCTAAATTCAAAGGAAAATGTATTGTTTTATACGCTTGTTCCCTTGACATCAGTTTAAAATGTTGAATTAAATTTTGTGGAAGATTTTCTTCAATTTTGATGTGCTCATCAAAAATAGCAGTTACCATTTTCTGAATTATTCTGTTCGAAATTCCTTTCTTTTGAAGTTTTTCTGTACTTGAATAAACAGGAAATAAACCTTGAGGAGCTTGTTTAGCATCTTCAATAGTTTCAATTTCTGGATGAACTATACTGTAATTGCCATTAAATTCGTTCAATTTTCCATAAACAACTACTTCTTTATAAACGTCATTCTGAAGTTTTTCTCGTTGCCATTTTGTGATTTTAAACCAAGTTAATTCCAACGTGCCAGTTCCATCCTGAAATTTAGCAACTGTACGTTTAACTTTGCCTTGATTAATATCTTGAATTGAAACAATTTGACCTTTCAATTGAATTTCAGCAGCTGTAGATCTAATTTCATTTATAGAATAATACTTTGATCGATCTACATAACGAAATGGAAAATGATTCAATAAATCTTCATATCTAAATATTCCTAATTCAGACTGAAGAGATTTTGCACGTTCAGGACCACAACCTTTTAAATATTCAATTGTTTTTTTTAGTGGATTACGATACATCATTTACTGCTTTATCTTGCGAATTTAGTGATTTTTAGCGACAAGAAATGTCTCGCTATATTCAAATCATAACCATTAATTTAAACTATATTTGCAAAAAATAAGAACAATGACTTTATTAGACTACATAAAGAATGGATATAGTTTTGAAGATTATCTTGAAAAGATTGAAGATCAATTAGAAGAACAAATAGAATTGGATGATCCGAAAGAATTAGTACCTTATTATGCTATCAATTTAAAGCAAAGTAGAGAAATCAGAAAGAATTTTAGATATAATCCAGGGATGGAAAAAAAGGCAAAATCATATAATGCCGACATAAAATTCCTTATAATTTCTGAAGGTTGGTGCGAAGATGCTTCACAAATTGTTCCAGTTGTAGATCGTTTGGCTGAAACTATTGGTGTGGAATGTAAATTTGTTTTTCGTGATGAGAACATTGAATTAATGGAGGAATACAACACAAATGGATCACATTCAATTCCTATTATTATTGGTGTAACGCCAGATGGTGACGAAGCATTCCGTTTTGGTCCACGCCCTGCTAAAGCAATGATTTTTACAGAACGTTTCAAAAGAGATCCAGACAAATATTCGAGAGCTGATTTTGAGGAAGATTTAGATCGATATTATTTAGAAAATCATGGTCAGGATATTATTACTGAAATTTTAGAACTAATTGAAGAATATACAACTTCATTATCATAAACAAAGAGAGGAAATTATCCTCTCTTTTTTATTTATAAATGTTTTTAAATACTTATAAATAATAATTTGAAATTAATTGAAAATTTATATACAAATTGTTTTAATTAATTGATTTTAAATAATTAATTTAATGTTAATTATCCAAAATATGATAAACCATAAAACTAAAGCTGAATGGGATTTTTGGTTTAAACATCCTAATAATATTGATACCGTACCAACTAAAAAACCAAAGATAAATCCTAGTTATTATTTTATATTTAACTGTTTAACGAATGAAATACTTTATACTAGTGAAAGTTTTAAAGAAATTTTAGGGTACGATAAAGAAGATTATACATTTCTTGAAATAATAGAGTTTTTGCATGCTGATGATTACAATTATGTGATGGAATGCGAAAGGAAAGCAATTAATTTTAACCTGTCGTTATCAGAAAGGGAACAGTTTAGATTTGTTGTAACATATACTTATAGAACTAGAATTTTGTCTGGTCAATATATCCGCGTGAAACAAAGTTACCATGCTTTGGACGTGAATGAAAATGGGAATATGACACGCGCATTGGTTTTTCATGAACTGATCAATTATAATGAAGAAAGATCAAGTGACGATTTTAAAATTTTTGACAGACAAACCAATAAGTTTGTTCAAATTGAAAATAAATATAATTTAACTAAAAGAGAAAATCAGATTTACGATTTAGTGAGAGAAGGATTTACAAGTCATGAAATTTCTACCAAATTACACCTAAGCAAACATACAGTAGATACCCATCGAAAAAACATACTATCAAAAACAAATTCCCGCAACTTTATGACATTAGTAAAGGAGGAAATCATTTTATAAAATTTGTGCAATATTTTTTTTGTCATCATCTTTGTAAACAGAATTAAGAATTAAAGGATTTAACATGAAATCAAATAAACAAATTCTTTTGGCTGTAGCTGTAGTCGTGGGTTTAATCGCTATAATGTTTACTCCGATTGGAACTGCAATCAAGAATATGATGGAAGGAGATGAACACTTAGTAGCTTCGAGAGATGAAAATTTAAGTGACAGTGATTTTGATATTGATTTAGCTGGACATAATGGAGCAACTAATAGCAATTTATTAGATTTTAAAAACTCTGGAGATGTTGTGTTTATTAATTTTTGGGGAAGTTGGTGCCCTCCTTGTGTAGAAGAAATGCCAAGTATCCAGAAGTTATATGAAGCAAAAGGACAAAAAGTAAAATTTGTTTTGGTTACCATTCAAGATAAACCAAAAACATTCAATGCATTTTTACAAAAAAACGGTTATACAATGCCTGTTTACGAACCAACAAGTCCGATTTCTATCAATATGTTACCACACGTTTTTCCAACGACTTATATCTTAAATAAAAAGGGAGAAATTGTTTTAAAAGAAACTAAAACAAGGGATTGGAACGATGCTGAAATCAACCAATTATTGGATAAATTAATCGCAGAATAATATAAAAAAGCCACTCAAATGAGTGGCTTTTATTTTATTTATAATTTTTCTTTTAAAAATTGGCCGGTAAACGAAGCTTCTATTTTAGCAACATCTTCTGGTGTTCCATCAGCAACTAAGTAACCACCATTTTTACCACCTTCTGGACCTAAATCTAAAATCCAATCTGCTACTTTTATAATATCCATATTATGTTCAATCACAAAAACTGAATGACCTAAATCAATCAATGCACGTAAAGCTTTTATCAATTTTTGAATATCATGAAAATGCAGTCCTGTGGATGGTTCATCAAAAATAAATAATGTTTTATCTGCTGCTTCTCCTTTTGTTAAGAAATACGCAAGTTTTACACGCTGCGCCTCTCCTCCAGATAAAGTATTTGAGGATTGACCAAGTTTTACATAGCCTAAACCAACATCTTGTAAAGGTTTTAACTTATCTACAATTTTCTTTTGCTCGAATTTTCCAAAGAAATCTATTGCTTCATCTATTGTTAAATTTAAAACATCAGAAATTGAAAGATCATTAAACTTAACTTCTAAAACTGATTTTTTAAAACGTTTTCCGTTACATTCTTCACAAACTAAATCAACATCAGCCATAAACTGCATCTCAATCGTAATTGTTCCTTCTCCTTTACATGTATCACAACGACCACCATCTACGTTAAACGAAAAATATTTTGCTTGGAAGCCGTTTAATTTACTCGCTTTTTGAGTTGCAAATAAATTACGTATATCATCGTATGCTTTAACGTAAGTAACTGGATTAGATCGAGAAGATTTACCAATTGGATTTTGATCAATTAACTCAATACCATTTAATTGATTTAAATCGCCAACTAAACCATCGTGTTCCCCGATTTTATTTCCAAAAATCTCAAAATTACGTTCTAATGCAGGCGTTAAGATTTCTTTCATTAATGTTGATTTTCCAGATCCAGAAACTCCAGTAATAACTGTAAGCATATTCAGTGGAAATTTGACATCAATATTTTTAAGGTTATTTTCTCTCGCTCCTAAAACTTTTAAGTAATTCTGTGGTTTGATACGATGTTTCGGAATTTCGATTGCTAAATCTCCATTCAAATATTTCGCAGTTAAAGTATCAGCTTTTAAAAGTTCTTCGTAAGTTCCTTCAAAAACAACTTCTCCTCCATTTGTTCCAGCTTCAGGCCCAATATCAATAATATAATCAGCAGCTTTCATGATATCTTCATCATGTTCCACTACAATTACAGTATTTCCTAAATCACGCAAACGATGCAAAATTGAAACAAAACGCTCTGTATCTTTTGAATGTAAACCAATAGAAGGTTCATCTAAAATATACATCGAACCAACTAAACTACTTCCTAAAGATGTTGCTAAATTAATACGTTGTGATTCACCACCTGACAAAGTATTAGAAGCACGATTTAATGAAAGATATTCTAAACCTACATCTAATAAAAATTGTAAACGAGAACTGATTTCATAAATTATTCGACTCGCTACTTGACGATCAAACGCTGAAAATTCAATTGATTGGAAGAAATCATTTAACTCATTTAATGGCAAATCAACTAATTCTGAAATTGCTTTACCATTAATTTTAACATAAGTAGTTTCTGGTCTTAAACGACGACCTTTACAAGTAGGACATGTTGTTTTTCCTCTGTAACGAGACAACATTACACGATATTGAATTTTATATGTGTTTTGTTCTACCATAGAAAAGAAACCATCTAAACCTTCCCATTTCTCATCTCCACGCCACAAATAATCTTTTTGTTCGTCAGATAATTCGAAATAAGGTTTATGAATTGGAAAATCTACTTTTATAGCAGCTTTCATAAAAAATGATTTCCATTCGCTCATTTTATCTCCTTTCCAAGCTACAACAGCATCTTCATAAATAGAAATAGCTTTATTCGGTATGATTAGATCTTCGTCAATTCCGATAACTTTTCCATAACCTTCACAAGTTGGACAAGCTCCGTAAGGATTATTGAAACTGAAAAAATGAGTATTTGGTTCGTTGAAAATGATTCCATCCATTTCGAATTTATTCGAAAATGATTTTGTCACTTTATCTTCTAAAATCTGAAGTTTAATATCTCCTTTTCCTTCAAAAAATGCAGTTTCTAAAGAATCCGCTAAACGATGAAAAAATGATTCTTCTGCATCTTCAGGAATAGAAATACGATCGATAATTAATGCAACTTTATTTTCGGGTTGCGGTTCGAAATTAAAAGAAATTAAATCTTCAATTTTTACTTGATTATCATCTACAGCTAATCGAGTAAAACCTTGTTGTTGTAGAATATTTAGATGTTCTACAAAAGATCTATCCTCTGGAATTATTAAATCAATCGATAAGATAAATTTAGATTCAGCTGGATAAGATTTCATAAAATCAATAACATCCGTAACCGAATCTTTTTTAACTAATTCCCCCGAAATTGGCGAATAGGTTTTACCGATACGAGCGTACAATAATTTAAGATAATCATAAATCTCAGTTGAAGTTCCAACAGTTGAACGTGGATTGGTAGAATTTACCTTTTGTTGAATCGCAATAGCAGGTGCAATTCCATGGATAAAATCAACCTGAGGTTTGTCTAATTTCCCCAAAAACTGTCGTGCATAAGAAGACAAACTTTCTACATAACGTCGCTGACCTTCTGCATACAAAGTATCGAAAGCCAATGTTGATTTTCCTGAACCTGACATTCCGGTAATCACGACTAACTTATTTTTAGGAATTGCAACATCAATATTTTTTAGATTATGAAGCTTTGCTCCTTTAATCAAAATATATTCCTTCGGATCTAATTTGCTGATATCTTTTTTCATCGAATCGCAAATTTAATCAATTCAATTTGTTTCAAAAAGTTTAAGAGTTTTAATCTTTCACTCGATTCGACTTATCTTTGCAGAATATGACAATTCAAGACATTCACAATCGTTTCATTGAAGAATTACAAAATTTGTATGATTCAACTGAAATTCAGGCGATTTTTAGATATTATATAGAAATTCGATTAAATATTATTGATAGCTACTTATTTAATGATGATAAGTTAGATTTTGAAATTAAAGGTTTTGATTCTGATTTAAATCAATTAAAAGAAGGAAAACCAATACAACAAATCGTAGGAAGAGCATTTTTTTATGATTATTTCTTTAGAGTTAATGAATATACATTAATTCCACGCCCAGAAACGGAAGAACTTATTTATTTAATCAGTGAGCAATATAATAAAGAATTAGAGCTAAATGTAATTGATTTAGGAACAGGATCAGGCTGTATTCCTATCACGATTAAAAAGATTTTCCCACGAGCAAATGTTTCAGCAATCGATATTTCCAATGAAGCTTTAGCTGTTGCAAAACAAAATTCTGAAGAATTAAATGCTCCGGTTAATTTTATTCAGCAAGATTTACTTTTGGAATTTGATTTGAATCAAAAGTTTGATATTATCGTATCCAATCCACCATATATCCGCGAATTAGAGAAAGCTGATATGCATAAAAACGTATTGAATTATGAACCTCATTTAGCCTTATTTGTCACAAATGAAGATCCTTTACTTTTTTATCGTCGTGTTGCAGAATTCGGATTATCACATTTAAATACAGGTGGAAAAATTTTTTGTGAGATCAATCAATACCTTGGAAAAGAAACAAAAGAAATGTTTCAACAATTTTACAAAAATGTAATTCTACACCAAGATATATCAGGCAATGATCGTATCATTGAAGTTTATAATTAACTAAAAATTATAGTTTTATAATAATAATTTTATTAATTTTAATATGATATTTAATTAAGTAAGAATTAATCGGCTTAATTATTGTATATATCAAAAACCATTAAAATAAACTTAAAATTACAATTATGAAAAAAATGTTCGTATTAGCTGCTGTTGGAGGATTAGCTTTTGTAGCTTGTAAAACTGAAACAGATAAAACTGTTATAACTGATGCTAATGCAGATACTGTAGCTGTTGTTGAGACAACAACTGAAGTTGGAGTTGTTTCTGAAGCTGAAGCGAAAGCTGCTGTTGATAAAGCACAAGCTGATTTAGATGCTGCTATTGCTAAAGGAGATAAAGCTGCTGAAGAAGCTGCTAGAAAAGCTTTAGATGATGCAAATGTAGCTTGGGAATCTGCTAAAAATGCTGTTGGAGCTGCTGCACAAGATGTAAAAGAAGGTGTTAACAATGCTGCTGATGCTGTAGATGCAAAAGCACAAGACGTTAAAGCTGATGTAAAAAATGCTACAGCTGAAGCAAAAGAAGACATCAATAAAGCTGCACAAGACACAAAAGAAAGTGTAAACAAAGCTGCTGAAGATGCAAAACAAGGTATTAACAATACATTAGAAAAAGCAAAAATTAAATAATAATTTTTGATACAATAACTAAGTGCCTTGATTTTTATCAAGGCATTTTATTTTTATATAAATATGAAAAACTTTAGAAAAGCCACACCAAATGATGCATCGATAGTTGCACAACTTTTAATGTTTTCTATGCAAGAAATCGTTTTTGATTTTATTGGTGAGAAAAATTCTGAGAAAGCAATTGAATTTTTAACAGAATTGATTAAAATTGAAAATAACCAATACAGCTATGAAAATACATGGATTTATGAAATTGATGATAAAATAGCAGGAACATGTATTTTATATGATGGCGCTTTATTGGAAATATTGAGAAAACCTGTGTTAGATTTATTAGCATCGCAATATAATAGAAATATAAACCCTCAAGACGAAACAGAATCTGGTGAAATATATATTGATAATGTAGCTATTTTTCCAGAATATAGAGGAAAAGGAATTGGTTCTGAAATTTTTCAATTCATTATTGACGAATTTGCCATTAAACAAGGTAAAACACTTGGATTATTAGTTGATTTTAATAATCTAAGAGCTAAAAAATTATATGAATCTTTAGGTTTTAAAGTAGTTGGAGAAAAACAATTAATGAGCGAAAATCATTTTCATATGCAATTAAAAAAAGGAAGCTAAAAACTTCCTTTTTATTTATATCATTACTCCTATTTGTTTTAAAATTTTTTCCTCATAAGGATCAATTTTAAACTGTTCAAACGGAATAAATTCTTGCTTATCTTTTAAATAACCTAATTGGTAATTTTGCCTAATAACTGGTTTTCCATCAAAACTTTCTAATATTGGTAATTCCGAAATTGCATCAAGAATAACTTTATTATCAATAGTAATTAAACCAAATTTCATTAAATAATTATCTGGATTCAGAAAATATGGGAAATAAGCTAATATATCCGGACGATCTACTTTAAAATCGGATGCTTTCCCAAAAGTTAAGAAATTTTCATCCACTGGTGTTAAATATTCATATTGATAATCAAGAATTAATTCATTTTTCTTATTAATCACACCCCATTTATCATTTTTTACAACACCTGCTATTCCACATCTAAAATCTGTACAACCCTCATAATCAAACGGAATAATAATAGAATTTAATAAATCAATAAAACCCCATTTACCGTCTTTTTTAACTGCACAAACATTCTCGATAAAATCTGATGTCAAATCATATTCAATCGGTATTAAAATTTGATTCGATTTCGTAATGAAGCCCCATTTACCATTCTTAGAAACGCTATAAGCATTAACTGTCGACATAACAATTGAATCGTATTCGAATGGAATAATTACATCTCCGGAAGAATTTATCAATCCGAAAATATTGTCTTTGGAAACTGGAGCCAATCCATTTCGATCGAATGTAGTTAATTGATCAAATGTAGTTTCATCACCATGAATTAAGCTATCAAATTGATCTACATCTTTTGGTATAATTTTCATTTACTATAATTATAGCTGCAAAATTATAGAAACTTTCAAATCTTGACCACCAAATAAAGTTTAATTAATGATTTTTTATTATTTTCACAACTAAATGTAAGAAAGAATCTAAAATTTATCTTAATTTTGTAAAACAATACTTAAAAGAGTACCTATGAATAGCTTTAAAAAAATCTTAATAACAGCAGCAATTATATCTGGAAATTATGCATTTTCACAACACACGGTTGTGATAAATGATTTACCTGCTAGTTATAGTAGTCAACAATATGAATTTCGTGGTTCTTGGGCTATCAAGAGTGACGATATGAATA
Organism: Faecalibacter bovis; assembly: GCF_017948305.1. Lineage (NCBI taxonomy): Bacteria > Pseudomonadati > Bacteroidota > Flavobacteriia > Flavobacteriales > Weeksellaceae > Faecalibacter > Faecalibacter bovis. Next base: position 2,406,044 of record NZ_CP072842.1, on the reverse strand, counting down.
ATTCATATATTATAAATGGTTCTCAGATCATGAATAATACAAATACATTATCAAATGACTTAGGAATTGAAGTGTATTTTGTACCAACTCAAAGTAAATATTCTATTAAAGAATTACCAAACAAATTAAATAAAGAAACTGTACTAGGTAAAATTGAAGGAAATAGAACTAGTTTTAATAATGTTCGTATTCAATTCAGCCAAAAAGAAATGGAACATTTAACACCAGGTTCTTATAATACAGTTTTAGTTTTAAGAGATTTAAAAACGAAAGAGATTAAAAACTATAATGTTTTAAACAATACATTTAGATTCGTTGATGAGCAATTTAGATTAGTTGATGAAACTAGTACAAACTATTTATTAAATGGTGAAAAAGCTGACAATACTTTATCTAACATTTACTCAACTGTAAAAAGTTCTATTAGTTTAGCTTACGTTCCAAATCAAAAAGTTTTAGCTGGTGAATGGAAATTAGACGTTGATTTTGCAACATTAACTGTGAATATTGATGGTACTAATAACAGCATCCAAAATAGAACACAAAAGGATACAAATAATTTAAAATTATTAGTTTATTTCTCTGAAACTCCTGCAGCTGAGTATGCAACGGTTGAAGGTTATGAATTATTAAATGTAGATATTAAACCAATTTCTAAAGGATCAGAATTAAGAAATCCTGTTATTAAAACAAATATCACAAAACCAATTCCATCTGGTGAATACTATCCAATTTTAGTTTTAACAGAAGCTGATGAAAATGGTGATTATAAAGTAAAATCTGCGATTCGATTTGCAGAAAAGTATACATTATAAAAAATTATTGATATAATATAAAAAAAAAAGCTAATCGTTACTGATTAGCCTTTTTGTTTTGCATAGAATTATAGTAAACTACCAATTCGATATATTTAGAATAAGAAACTATTCCCTCTTGGTTATTCGCTTTTAAAAATTGATCATTGATATTGGAAAACCAATCATTCAATTTTCCATCATACTTTTTATAATATTCTTTTTCCGCTTCACGATCTAATTTGATTCCTTTCGGAAGGTTATCCAATTCGTTTTTTACGAAGATAGAATCATGTCTATAAATTGCATTTAATAATGAAAATGTAGTTTTAAAATGTGCTGCATATTTTATCTCAGGATTAGATGAATTTACACCCAAATAATAAGCTATAAAATTTGCTTCATTTTCAGTTGCGAAACCTAACTGATGTGCTAATTCATGGCTTATTGTAAAAGGAGTTTTTAAATCAGAATTATTACTATTAATGTTACTCTCTATCGTAAATGGATTATAATATCCTAATACACCTGAATAACTTAATAAAGTTGAAAAAATTGACTCTTTAACTACTAATTTTTCCGGTAAAATTATTTCATTTATCCACGATTCTTTTTCTAATTTTTTTAGATTTTGTGAAACATCCTTCAAATAAACATCATTATTATAAGTAAAATCTATCGTACCTTTTTCGTTAATTTTCAATTCTTCTCTAAGGATGTTTAATTCTTCTAAATTATTGTAATACAATAATTTCAAATCATTTACTTCAACTTTAAGTTTATCATTATTTATATTAAAATTTTCTTTATAATTGACTACTCCCCAAAGCGAATTATAGATAAATAATACAATGGAAAAGACTTTGAAAAGAAGCGAAATTTTTTCGGTTTTAGATTTTTTTCTAAGAATTACAAATAGCAAATATACCAGGCCGATTATTAAAAGAGTATAGACTATTTCACCAATTGGAAAGTTAATTTTACTTGTTAAGTTGTAGATTATTTGATTATAATTCTGGGTTATATTTTCATACCAAAACGCAACAAAATTTTGATTTCTAAACAATAATTTCCAACCAATAAATTGAATAAAAAATATAACAACCCAACTACTCCATTTCATTTGCATATTGTGTCGCTTTATAACTTATAAATAATAATTGAAAAGTATGATAAACCATGATTGGCAATAAGAAGATTCCAATTTCTGAACCGAAAATTACACTTCCCATAACCGAGCCGTGTACTAACGATTTTTTTGTACCACAAAATTGAATGGCTATAAAATCTTGCTTATTATATTTCCAGAAACGATTGTTTAAAAATTGTATTAAATAAAATACGATGAAAAATAAAATTACAACTCCGAAAATTGTTATTAATAAATTCAGAATACCTACACTTCCGAAAATATTTTCTTGAAAAGTATGACTAAAACTAGTATACACGATTAAAACGATAGTTAGTTTATCTACATTAACTAAGGTGGTTTTATATTTATCATACAACTTACCTAAGTACGGTTGAAGTATCGCACCCAAAACAACCGGTAAAACAACATTCAAAATCAAACTAAAAAATATTGAGCTGGAATCGAAATCACCATCTTGTTTAAAAACCAAGCTAATCCATAATGGTGTGAAAATTATACCTAATAATCCTGATAAACTTGCATTAAAAATCGCTGAGGTTACATTTCCTTTAGCTAAAGAAACCATCACAACTGATGAAGAAACCGTGCTTGGTAGACAACATAAATAAAATAAAGCTAAGAACAATACATAAAACTGTTCATCTATCATAACCATCGGATAAAAAATAAATCCTAACAATGGAAACAATAGAAAAGTTATTAATTGTATACGAACGTGTAATTTCCAGTTTAGTAAATCTTTAAAAACTTCGTTCCATTTTAATTTTAATCCGTAAAAAAAGAATACAATTAAAACCCCAATATCTATAACCATATTTATATCAAAACCTTTATAATTTATAAAACTTAATTGGGGAAAGATATACGCCAATACTAATGATATACCCAAGAATAATATAAGTGGATCAGGAAAAAGTTTTTTATAAAGAGACATTATTATATATAGTTTTAGCAACACAAGATAATATAATCTGTTAAATTATAAGATAAATTTTACCATCTGAAATACAAAGGTTTAAATAAAATTAATTAAATTTATTACCCAATTTTTTACACAAAGTATTTATGAAAAAAAATCTATTTAGTATAATCATTATTGCCTTATCTCATTTTGGTTTGGCTCAGGCACCAAGTGGTTATTATAATTCTGCTACCGGAACTGGTTTCACGTTAAAAACCCAATTATACAATATTATTAAAGATCACAATACTAAATCTTATGGACAACTTTGGGGCTTATATACAGGTTACCCAAATGCCTTTAATGATAATTGGTATGACGCAAGTGACGCAGATAAAATAATGGATATTTATAGTGAAAACCCAAATGGTCCAGATCCATATACATATATACCTGGAACAAATCAATGTGGAAATTATTCAACAGAAGGAAATTGCTATAATCGCGAACATTTAATTCCTCAATCGGTTTTTGGTGAAAGATCTCCAATGGTTTCGGATCCATTTCATATATGGCCGACAGATGGTAAAGTTAATGGAGAAAGAGGTAGTTACCCTTTTGGAGTTGTAGGTAATAACGTGGATTTTAGATCCAGAAATGGTTCTAAACGAGGTAATAATTTAAATTCTGGATACTCAGCTGGATATTCCGGAATAGTTTTCGAGCCCTTAGATGAATTTAAAGGTGATATTGCTCGTGCGTATTTCTATTTTGCTACACGTTATCAAGAAAATAACATACAAAGTTGGAATTATGCAATGTTTGATGGAACAAAAGACAAAGTATTTAAAGATACTTTTCTTAAAATTTTAATGACATGGCATATTAATGACCCAGTTTCACCAAGAGAAATTGCTGTAAATAATGCGATATTTACTTTCCAAGATAATAGAAATCCATTTATTGATAATCCAGAATATGCACAACAAATTTGGGGTTATAATTTAGGTTCTACAGATTTTGAATACCAAGAAAGATATGATATTGATGTATTCAAGAAGAACAATAACACCTATACCGTAACATCAAAACAAGATGACGGAAAAATAAAAGAAATCTATATTTATAATTTAAACGGCCAATTAATTCAGAAAATTGAGAATGTTTCAAACAAAAAATCAATTGATATAACAAATTTAAAAAAAGGAGTTTACATCATAAAAGTTATGGGTAATTCATTCGAAATCAATAAAAAGATAGTAATTTAATAAATATTTAAGTTATCGTTTAAATACCTAATTGTAGGTAATTTATTTAAGTATTATAATTATTTTTTAATTTAAATTAAATATTTAATACTTTTGTAAAGTATAACCTAACTTAATTAAATTTATGAGAAATTGCTTGCAATGCGACCAACGACTGTTTGGCCGTAGAGATAAGAAATTCTGTAATGACTTTTGTAGAAATACGTTTAACAATCAACTAAATAAGGAAAACGTTGAAGTCATTAGAATCACAAATAATAAATTAAAAAAGAATCACAAGATTTTAAGAAATTTATTAGAAACTAACAAAGATACAGTTACGAGAACAGAATTAGAATTATTAGGATTCGACTTCAATTTAGTTACTAGCTTTGACTTAAACGATGGTAAAATTTTTAGAAGAGTTTACGATTTCGTATTACAACAGAATGAGGACAATAACCTCTCATTAAAGCAAATCATATAAGAAAAGGGTTCCAAATTTGGAACCCTTTTTTTATTCATATAATCTTATTTCGATTGATATTTTTCAATACCATTTTTCAACCAAACGTAGTATTTTTCAATATCTAATTCTGCTTCTAATGGAGCTGTATATCTATTTAAATCTTTATCTACAATAATGTAATAAGGTTGCGCATTTGCATTAAAATGTTCAATTTCAAATGCTGTCCATTTATTTCCAACTGTTTTTAATTTTCGACCATTTAAAGCCGTTGAAATTACTTGTTCCTCTAATGGTAATGGTTTTTGATCATCTACATATAAAGAAACTAAAACAACATCGTTCGATAAAATTGATTTAATTCTAGGATCTACCCAAACTTTTTCTTCAACCTTACGACAGTTGGCACAAGCAAAACCTGTAAAATCTAACAACAAAGGTTTATTCGTTTTTTCAGCATAAGCTACTGCTTGGTCAAAGTCTTTAAAAGTTGGAATTCCATGAGGTCCAGCAACCATATTTGGATCTTCAAATTTTGCAGAAGCTCCACCTCTATTATTTACGCCTTCGTGAAATCCTCTTGGAGATTCAGCATACGTCATTGGCGGAGTTAAACCACTTAATAATTTTAATGGCGCGCCCCATAAACCTGGAATTAAATACACTACGAAAGTAAACGTTATTAATGCAAAAAATAATCTCGGAACTCCTATTGTTTGAGTTGGTGCGTCTAACTCTAATCTAAATTTACCTAATAAATATAAACCTAACATTAAGAAAACTGCGATCCAAATTGCTAAGAAAATTTCACGAGGTAACCAATTCATTTGCCAAACTAAATCTGCATTCGATAAGAATTTGAAAGCAAATGCTAACTCGATAAATCCTAATGAAACTTTAATTGTATTTAACCATCCTCCAGATTTTGGCATCGAATTTAACCAACCTGGGAACATTGCAAATAATGTAAATGGTATTGCTAAAGCTGATGAAAAACCTAACATACCGATTACTAAAGATAAGTGATTCCCATCTTGGGTTGCTTGTACTAATAATGAACCAATAATTGGACCTGTACAAGAAAATGATACCAATGCTAATGTAAAAGCCATAAAGAAGATTCCAATTAATCCTCCTTTGTCAGCTCCCTTATCAGCAGCGTTAATCCATTTACTTGGTAATGTTAATTCGAATGCTCCAAAAAATGAAATCGCAAATATGATGAATGTTACAAAAAATGCAATATTTACCCAAGGATTTGTAGACATTTCATTTAAAACGGATGGACCAAAAATTACAGTAGCTAATAAACCTAATGCAACATATATAACAATAATAGATAAACCATAAATAAATGCTTTACCAACTCCTTCTCCTTTAGATTTACTTTGCTTCGTAAACATACTTACAGTTAAAGGAATCATTGGGAAAATACATGGCATCAATAATGCGGCTAAACCACCTAAAAATCCTAAAGAGAAAATTTTTATTAGTCCTGAATTTTTCTTTTCATTTTCTCCTAATAGTTCCTCATCAATTGTTGAAGCATCCTTATTTGTTGAGCTGTTTATAGAATCTTCCGTAACTGATTCAGTAGTGATACTATCAATTATAGTAGTAGAAACCGAATCAATAACTTTGTTTTCTTCCTCTGCTTCATCCGCTGCCTTTTCTTCCGCAGCAATTACTTCTTCTGCTTTTGCCGATGGAGTTACTTTCACTGATCCTGAAGTTTCATCAGGTGGTAAACAACGTTCTGCATCACACATCTGAAACTCGATGGTATAATCTACATTAACCGGTTTATCACCAGTTACTTTAACTTTTTGAACAAATTTTACGTTCTTTTCGTAATATTTTTCATCTTGCTCAAAAACAGTACTATATTTATCAATACGTTTTCCAACTTCTTTAAAACCTTCAATTAGTTGACCTCCATTGCTCGTTTTAAATGTAGCACTCGCAGGAATACCAATTCCACCATCTGGGTGTTTTGATGAATATAAATGCCAACCTGCATCAATTTTACCTATTACTTCTACCTCAAATTCATTTTTTCCTAAGTCTTTAACATTTGTAGACCATTTTGCTGGTGTAAATAATTGAGCTTGTACTAAAATTGGAAACAAAAAAAGTATCCAAAGTTTTTTTAACATTCTATAATATTTAAAAAGTTCTTACTATTCTCTTCTATTTTAAATCGTTCGTCTAATCTATAATTAACGATCCAAATTATTTTTTCATCTGCATTCACTAACAACCAAGTATCTTCTTTTTCAACTTTGGAAAGTTTAATATCCTTATAAAACTTACTAACCAACTTCTTCTTACCGTTCATACCTAGTGGATAAAAGAAATCGGCAGGCTGAGCTTTTCTAAGCTTTAAAGGATATTTCAATTTATCAAAATCTAAAATTTCCTTAGCCTTACTTAGTTTAGTATTTGACTGAACGAATTTCAAATTTAATGAATTGATTTCAACTTGTTCTTGTTCTATGATAATTTCATTAATATCCGACTTTACAATTTTTTGTAAAATTAAATCTTCACGATCTTTTATCAAACGATATGTTTCAGATTTAAGCTCACTACTATTATCAGCAACCTTCAATTTATTAATTAACTCAACCTTATTAAATCCATATTTATCAAATAGATAGAATAGAATAAAATCACTATTCTGTAGATTTTCCAATTTATTAATTGAGATTTTACATGAGCTTTCATTTGAAATTAATTCACTTCTAATCTTTTCAATTTGATTATCAATAAAAGAAGATGTATCATTTAAAATTGATAAAGTTTTTTGAAAATTATCTTCAAAATTAGGATGAACTTCATTCAGAATTGGCGTAATGTGATGTCGAATTTTATTCCGAACATAATCATCTGTTTGATTCGTGTAATCTTCTCGCCACTTTAATTGATTAGATTCAGCATAATCTATAATGGATTGTTTTGAAAACTCAATTAATGGTCTAAAAATATTGTCTTTATTGATCGCCATTCCTGTTAAGCCTTTAATTCCAGTACCACGAGAAAGATTAATCAAGAAAGTTTCGATATTATCATTTAAATGATGAGCCGTAACTAAATAATCCAAATGATTTAATTTCATCACTTCTTCAAACCAATCATAACGCAAATTTCGGCAAGCCATTTCGGTAGAATAATTTCCTGTTTTTTTATAATCATCTACATTAAAACGTACTGAATGAAATGGAATCAGATTTTTTGCGCAATAATTTCGTACAAATTCCTCATCTCCAATAGAATCGTCACCTCTTAATTGGAAATTACAATGTGCAACATGAAATTGAGTTGATGTTTGACGAAATAAATCCAATAATACCATACTGTCTATTCCACCACTAATTGCCAAAAGATATTTAAATTCTTTTGTATTATGTTTCAGTAAGATATCTCTAAATCTAGCGTAAACACTGATATTCATAGCAATTCTTAAGGATTAATACTTTTATATTTGCTTTTCAAAAATAAGAGATATTAATGAAGAAGGTACTATTTATTTTCGGTTTTTCTGCCCTTACAATTTTAAATGCACAAATGCCGAAATATTATAAATCAATCAATTTTAATAAAAAAGGAAATGATTTAAAAAAGGAATTAGCTAGTCTAATTAAAACTACACATAAAAATAATTTAACATACAAAGAGCTTTGGAAAGCTTTAGCTATAACAGATGCTGATACTAAAAATCCTAAAAATGTCGCGTTGATTTATGGTTTTAATGATCAATCTAAAAATAAAGATGAAAACAGAACGCGTTCTAAAACAAACACAGGTGGGAATAAAGGTCAATGGAGCCGTGAACATGTTTATCCAAAATCATTAGGGAAACCAAATTTAGGTCAATCTGGTCCAGGTGCAGATGCGCATATGATGAGACCAGCCGATGTTACAAGAAATACAAAACGAAGTAATTTACCGTTTATAGACGGAACTGGAAAAAATTCTAAAAGAGATAACAATGCTTGGTATCCTGGCAATGAATGGAAAGGTGATATCGCGAGAATCATAATGTATATGTATGTACGTTATGGAGATCAGACACATCCAAATCGTGTGGCAAAAAGTAAAAATACTTATCACAAAGACATGCCAGATTTATTCTTAAAATGGAATGCTGACGATCCTGTTTCTAAATTAGAAATACAACGTAATAATTATTTGGGTAACTTAGCCAATACTTTTGGTCAAGGAAATCGCAATCCATTTATTGACAATCCATATTTGGCAACTAAAATTTGGGGTGGACCAAAAGCAAAAAATAATTGGAAAGAAATTAAATAATTAAATTAACAAAACATACTTATATTAATATATGACAATGAATTACAAAATATTAATACTATCACTATTTATATCTATTCAAACTTCAATATCTTTAAATGCACAAGTTGTAAATCAAGATGAAATTGGATATGATATTAGTACAATGGAAGAAAAATATCCAGAGGTTTTTACAACTATTAAACCTCAAAATCCTGATACAGCATACGAAATTGGTAAAAGAACTCAGGGATTTTTACAAGATTTTATTGGTGAAAATGGAAAAGCTCAATTTTATTTAATTTATGCGCAACATTTACAAAAATTAAATCAATCTGAACAAATCACAGCTTATAGACCAAAAGTAATTTTATTATTACAATCAATTAATAGAATTAATCAACTAATAGACACAAAAGTTGCGTATTACGATCAAATGCAAAGTTTATTAGTCGCTTATGCAGAACATGCGCTATTTGAAGCTCAGTCAATAGATCCATCGAAGTTTGAAAAAGTTGATGTGAATAAACAAAAGAAACTATTCATTAAAAGTATTCAGCAAAAAGTAAAAACTAAAAATCAGCAATTAAATTTGAATACATTTCCGAATTACAATAAAAATCAAGAAATTATTGAGCAAGAAATTAAATCAATTGAAAACTTAATTTCAGATACATTTTTACTAAAATCAGCTCAAATATTTCATTATACATATTACTAAAAAAAAGCCTGAAATTTCTTTCAGGCTTTTTTTTATCTTAAACTAGCTAAGGATTTATTTTCTAATATTTCCAAAGTAGAATCTCTCAGTTCAGTCATTACTTTATTCAACTGACAAACGCCTTCATTAGGGCAATCATCACATTTTTCGTAGTAATTTTTACTCACACATGGCAATAAAGCAATCGGTCCTTCTAACACACGAATCAAAGAAGCTAACGATATTTCTTCAGCAGTACGCGCCAAATAATATCCTCCTCCTTTTCCTTGTTTTGAGTTTACAAATCCTAATTTCTTTAAGTCTAATAATATAGCCTCTAAGAACTTCTTAGGTATCATTTCAACCTCAGAGATTTGCCCAATCAAAACTGGCTTACTACTTTCTTGTCTGGCAAGGTAAGCCATCGCTTTTAAACCGTATTTAGTCTTCTTTGATAACAATTTAGTTTATTTTATTACAACAAAAATAACCTTTGAAATGATATTTAACAAATTTAAGAGCGTAAAACGGTTCTATAAATACTTTATCATTAGATTAATAATTTTTTTTGTGAACGAATTATAAGGATAATTTAAAAATTTCGTTAGAGAAAACATTTGGTTCACTTTTAAAACTGGCTTTTGATGTGAAAAATCTAAAAATCCAAAATACCCAGTTGAAGATCCTATTCCTGAATGATTTAATCCACCGAACGGTAAATTTGGATGTAAAATATGAATCAATAAATCATTTACTAAAACAGCTCCAGAAGATGTATGATTCGTCACATTTTCTATCAATTCTTTATTATTAGAAAAAATATATAATGCTAATGGTTTTTCGTCTGAATTGACATAATTAATTACATTTTCAACCGAATTATAGGTAATAATTGGAAAAACTGGTCCAAAAATTTCTTCTTTCAAAATTTCTGCATCTTTAGGAACATTCGTTAAAATTGTAGGTTTAATATATAATTCATACCCATCATATTCGTTTCCATAAGGACAATTCGCTCCTAATTCGATTGCATTCTGAATCAAATCTTTTACACGATTAAAATTACGTGTATTAATCATTCGGGCTAAATCTTCAGAATTCTTTGGATCGGATCCAAAAGTTTTATCCATTTGTTTAATAAATTCATCAACAAATTCTTGCGCTTTATCTTCATGTATTAAGATATAATCAGGCGCGATACAAGTTTGACCATTGTTGATTAATTTTCCCCAAATAGCTTTAGAAACAGCCTTTTTTAGATCAAAATCTTCTCCAATAATTAAGGGTGATTTACCTCCTAATTCTAAAGTTACTGAGGAAAGATGTTTCGCTCCAGCTTCCATTACAATTTTCCCAACATTTGGCGAACCTGTAAAATGAATATGATCAAATTTCTTAGACAAAATATATTTTGTTTCCTCAACTTCGCCATATATCAATTGTACATGATTAGAATCAAAAACATTCCCCAAAATTTTATTTAAAACGCTATTTGTATGCGCTGTAAATTCAGAAGGTTTTATAATTGCTGTATTTCCTGCTGCAATACATGGAATTAGATGCATTAAAGCCAATTGAAAAGGATAATTCCAAGGCGAAATAATAAGACAATTTCCCTTTGGTTCGTTTACAATCTCAGCTTTAGAACCAAAAAATACTAGATTATTTGAAACTGATTTAGATTTAGACCATTCCGACAGATTTTTGCAAAACAATCTAATTTCAGATAAAACTGGATATATTTCAGTTGATTCGGTTTCAACTTTACTTTTTCTAAAATCTTTTCCTAAAGCTTCTACAATCTCCTCACGATGTGCAATAATTTCCTTTTCAAGCTTTTTAAGTAATGCTATTCGTTGTTTAATGGTCAAATTTTGAACAACACACTTATTCTCAACTTGCTGATTGTATATTAAATCGATATATGGATAATTTTTATCAGACATTTTACTATGATTTTATTAAATATAGTTAATTTTAAATTCATTTTAGAATTAATACAATGTCCGAAAAAAATACATCAATTATTGATAAGTTAAACTTAATTAAAAACCTTATTTTACTTGGAAAAAGTGATGATAATTTAACTGAAAGAGAAATTGATATCATTACACAAATTGCTAAACATCACCAATTAACTTACAAGGACATTGATTATATAGTTTCAAATACAGATAAAATTCCATTTAGTATTCCCTCAACTTTTACAGAACGCTTAGCTGCCTTATATGATTTAGTTGTTTTAATGGTTTCTGACTTTGATATTCATGAAAATGAAGTAAATTTCTGTATTGATTTAGCTAAAAAATATGAATTTAATCCACAAATAATTGAAGAATTAATTGAAGATGTATTATCCTTTATTGTAGATGGAAAAGAATGTGATGAAGTGATGGATTATTTAATTAAATATGCACATCCAAAACCGAATTTAAACTAAAATTTTATGCAAAATATAGAAGATCCACAAAAGTATTTTTGTGGATTTTTATTTGAAAAAAACTTGATAAGTCGTTAATAAAGAAACTACTGAAGTAATTCCTCCGATGATGTAGTTTATGTTCTTTAAGATAAATGAGTTATCTTCTGATTTTTTACTGAAAAACTTCAGGTATAAACCAAAAATTATCATTGAACCGATTGCAACTCCTAAAGAAAAAATTGAACTATTAGGTTGACCAAATACTGATATTTTATACGAAACTAATGTTGCGCTTAAGAACACATAAAATGGAATAGGGAAAATATTTAAAGCTGCTAAAATTAAACCATAAATAAATTTATTTTTTTGCTTCACCTCTCCTATTTGTTCCATTTTTTTCTTCTTCTTTTTATTGTCACGTTTTTGTGCAAAAAACAAAAAATAAATCGTGATAAGAACAAAAACTAACAATCCTATTTCTCTGAAGATTTTGGTCACTTCTTCATTAAAATTGATGAATTTTGCTAAGAAAATCGCGATATAAACTTGCAATGTAATCGTGATAGCTGTGCCAACCATAAATGTATAAGCACTTTTATAACCTTCTTGTTTGCCAATTTTAACAACAGTCATATTTAACAAACCAGGGATTGAAGATCCTATGATTGCAGTGAAGATTCCGATTAATAAAAGTTGAATATAATCCATGGTAATTGGTAAGTTGTGCAAATTTAAGGATTATCAATTCTAATCAAAATAATAAAACAAAAAACCACTCTAATATTAGAGTGGTTTTTAAATTATGTTAATCTAAAATTTACACTAAATTATAATGAAGCTAATTGCTCTTCGATTTGTGCAATTTTAGCTAAAGCATCAGCTTCTTTTTTACGTTCTGCATTAATTACCTGTTCTGGTGCACCAGCAACAAATTTTTCGTTAGATAATTTTTTACGAACTGAATTTAAGAATCCTTGGTTGTATTCTAATTCTTTTTGTAATTTTTCGCGTTCAGCTTCAACATCGATATTATCTGACATTGGAATCATAAACTCTAACGTACCCACACGGAAACCGAAACCTTTTTCAGGTTTATCACCTGTATTAAAGTTAGAAACGTTTCCTAATTTAGAGAATACATCAACAAAAATTTCGTTCGCTGCATTTTCGTCTGCGAAAACTTCTAATGCTTCTTTTGGAGACATTCCTTTTTCTGAACGTAATCCACGAATAGCAGTTGTCGCTTCTTTCGTATTTTCGAAAGCTTTGATAATTGTTTCGTCGAAAGAAGTAACTGTTGGATATTCAGAAATAATTAAAGCTTCATCTTCTGTACGATCAGCAATTAAGTGCCAAATTTCCTCTGTTAAGAAAGGCATAAATGGATGTAACACTTTTAATACATTTTCTAAGTAACCGATTGTTGCATCATATGTTTTACGATCGATTGGCTCACTAAATGTAGGTTTAATCGCTTCTAAATACCAAGAACAGAAATCATCCCAAATTAATTTATAGATCGCCATTAACGAATCTGATAAACGGTATTGATCGTAGTTGTGCTCGATATCAGCTAAAGCTTGTTGGAATTTATTCTCGAACCAGTTTACTGCTTTTGCTTGCGCAGAAGTTTGTTCTAATTCTTCATTAATCTCAAAACCTTTGATTAAACGGAAAGCATTCCAAATTTTATTTGCGAAATTACGCCCTTGTAAACATAAATCTACATCAAATGGTAAGTCATTTCCTGCTGGTGCAGTTAATAACATTCCCATACGTGTTGCATCAGCTCCGTACTCGTTCATTAAATCAATTGGATCTGGGGAGTTTCCTAAAGACTTAGACATTTTGCGTCCTTGCTTGTCACGAACGATACCTGTGAAATATACATTCTCGAAAGGTAATTGTCCTTTAAACTCATACCCAGCTACAATCATACGCGCAACCCAGAAGAAAATAATGTCTGGACCCGTTACTAAATCCTGAGTTGGATAGTAATATTTGATTTCTTCGTTCTCTGGATTATTGATTCCATCAAAAACTGAAATTGGCCATAACCAAGAAGAGAACCACGTATCTAATGCATCTTCATCTTGACGTAAATCTTCGATTGTTAATGCAACATTTCCTGATTTCTCTTGTGCTAATGGTAACGCTTCTTCTTTTGTTAATGCAACAACGAAATCTTCGTTTCCATCACCATAAAAGAATGCCGGAATTTGGTGTCCCCACCATAATTGACGAGAAATGTTCCAATCTGTAACATTTTCCATCCAGTTACGATATGTGTTTTTAAATTTCGCTGGGTGAAATTTAATTGTATCGTTCATAACATTGTCTAATGCAGGTTTAGCTAAATCTGTCATTTTTAAGAACCATTGGTTCGAGATTTTAGGCTCGATAACCGCTCCTGTTCTTTCAGATGTTCCTACATTATTTTTATAATCTTCTACTTTTTCAAGTAAACCTTTTTCTTCTAATTCTTTTTCAACCTCTTTACGTGCTTTGAAACGATCCATTCCGGCATAGTTTAATCCGTAATCGTTTAATTTCGCCTCATCCGTAAAAATATCAATGAATTCTAAGTTATGTTTTTTTCCTAATTCGTAGTCATTTGTATCGTGAGCTGGAGTTACTTTTAAACATCCAGTTCCGAATTCTAAATCAACATACTCATCTTCGATGATGTTTACTTCACGACCAACTAAAGGAACAATTACTTTTTGTCCTTTTAACCATTCGTAACGCTCATCGTTTGGATTGATACAAACAGCAGTATCCCCAAAAATTGTTTCTGGGCGAGTTGTTGCAACAACGATATATTTATCAGAACCTACTACTTGGTATTTTAAGTGGTATAATTTTCCGTTTTTCTCTTTGTAAACAACCTCTTCATCAGAAATATTTGTTTTCGCTTCAGGATCCCAGTTTACCATACGGTAACCACGATAAATTAATCCTTTGTTGTATAAATCAATAAATACACGTTGAACTGATTCAGATAAATCTGGATCCATCGTGAATTTTGTACGATCCCAATCACAAGAAGCTCCTAATTTTTTTAATTGATCTAAGATGATTCCACCGTGTTTGTGAGTCCAATCCCAAGCGTGATTTAAAAATTCTTCACGACCGATATCAAATTTAGAAACACCCTCTTCTTTTAATTTAGCAACGACTTTCGCCTCTGTTGCAATTGAAGCGTGGTCAGTTCCAGGAACCCAACATGCATTGAATCCACGCATACGTGCACGACGAATCAATACGTCTTGAATCGTATTGTTCAGCATGTGCCCCATGTGTAAGACGCCAGTGACGTTTGGTGGTGGAATTACAATTGTGTAAGCTTTTCTCTCGTCTGGTGTAGATTTAAAGTATTTTTTCTCCATCCAGTACTGGTACCATTTTCCTTCAACCTCTGTCGGCGTATATTTCGATGCGATTTCCATTGTGTATTTATTCTTAAAAACAAATTTGGGCAAATTTAAACAATCTACCCAACAAATATTGTATTTGAGTAATTTTATTTAAATATATTTATTTAGGATAATTATTATTTCTGTGTTC
Organism: Faecalibacter bovis; assembly: GCF_017948305.1. NCBI lineage: Bacteria > Pseudomonadati > Bacteroidota > Flavobacteriia > Flavobacteriales > Weeksellaceae > Faecalibacter > Faecalibacter bovis. Next base: position 2,390,501 of record NZ_CP072842.1, on the reverse strand, counting down.
TTTTCTATAACGTCTAATTTGATCTAAATGTTTTTCAATTTCTTTAATATCTTCCTCACGGTTTTGAACCATTTTAAAACCAGATTTAATATTATTTGGATTAATTAATTCAGGATGTGATTTTTGACGTAAGTAATGATTTAATAATTTACTAGCAATCGTAGGTTGTCTTAAGTCTAAGCTACGATCACTTGTAATATTTACATTTGTATTAAAATTAAAAATATTGCTCTTATACCCTTTAGTATAACGATTTTTTGTAAGGATTAATTGATTAAATTTATATTTAGAGGGTCTATTACGAATTACAAAATTTTCATCTTTTATACTAAATAAACTTTTTGAAAAAACGAAACTAAAAGATGCTAAAATAATTATTGGCAAAAAAAGTTTAAGCTTAAAGTTTTTATTATATAAAAACACACAACTAATTAGTAAAAGTCCGTCAAAAACAAATCGATACTGCATACTAACATTTAATAAAAAAACCATTTTTATAAATATTAATATTCCTAAAACAACCCAATCAATATTCTTTTTTACTATAAAATATATTGTAAAGATGAATGTAGTTAATATTAATGTGAAATAAATCTTAATCGATATATTAAAATCTTGCACAAGAAATTTATAATAATCTAAATTAGTCCATTTTTCATATACATCAAAAGCTGGTAAATTATTTATATCAGACTTAGAAATTATTAAAAATCTGACCAATAAATCATTTAATTTATACATCTCTACAGAAACTGAATGTATATTATTTGTGATCCCAGATTTTAACGGAAAAAACAAATTACCAGTCAAATAATAATTCTTACTTAAGAAAATCAGTAAAATCGAACCTATGATTAAAAATACTTTATAATTAAATCTTTTCAGTTCTTTAAAAATTAAAAAGAGAAAGAAAAAAGGTAAAACTATTGATAAAGGCTTGATTAATACCAATATTGCTGCTAAAATGATTCCAAGATATATAGAATCTTCATTTTTAATATTTAAATAATTTAATATTACAATAACAGAAAAAATAAAAACCGGCAATTCTGTAGATGGTGAGGCTATGAAGAAATAAAACAAAGGCAAGAAAAAACTAAATTTCTCTTGCTTGGTTTCGAAAAGATATATTAGAAAAATTACAACTAATGTAACATTAATTTTATATGTAAAATCTATTGTATTATTAAAAGAAGCTTGTAAAATATGCCACAAAGACATTTGACCTAAATTGAAATCAAAATTTGCTAATCCTTTCACTAATCCATAATCGTCAAGCCATTTAATAGAAGGTAAATAATATAAAAAAGTATCATAAATAAATGCATTCATACTACCTACAAATAACGTAAGAACCATTAAAATCGAAAACATCCACTTATAATTAAGCTTAAATTTTTTGAAATTTAGCCATGCTTTATGAGTGATAAATAGCAAGATTCCCGAAATGATTAAACAAATTTCATAAGTGATATTTAATGGCAAAAAAAATGAAATTATACAAGAGATTATACCAACAATGCTAAGTCCTTTTAATAATTCTAAACTTAGTAGTTGATTTGAATTATATTTAAATTTTGCAAGTAAACTAAAACTATAAATTACAAACAATTGAACTATTACTGTAACAAGTAAAAAAAACATGGCTATTAATTTTTATTAGAGCTTAAAATATTTTGAAGATGATTTTCTATATCTTTTATATCAATTGATTTTAAAGGGGTGCTTTTAAAACCTTTCTTTATCGAAGTTGAGTCAATTAGGACAGGAATTAATTGATTATTACTATAAATATTTAATAACCTTTTATTTATTGCTGGTTGTTTTGCATCAGACGAAACATCTAAAGTAACAACTACATTAGTTATTATATTTGAAATTTTACTTTCATAATATCCAACTGAGTAATTTATTGGTTTTAATAAATTTAAAACCTCATAACCACTAACCATTCTCATAAAACTATTCGAATTATTCAGTTTAAGGTCTTTCGCAAATACTAAAGTTATTGCTGCTAAAAAAATGATAGGATATAAATACTTTAATATATTATTGTTTATTTTATATAGTAAAAATACATTAATTAGTAAGAAAATATCTAATATAAAACGGAATTGCATTGATATATAAAGAAATACAAGTGTTTTACAAACAAAAAGTGCACTTAATAAAATTAATACCTTACTCCTTATTGCACAATTATAAGAAAAATACAGAAAAGTGACAAACGTTAAAACACAGTAAATAAAAATGGAAATTTGAAAATTTGAAAAAGATAAATATAATATTGTACACTAGACCAATTTAAAAATTCTGAAAACTCAATCTTATTTTCTGTATCTAATAAAATATAACGCCCTTCTAAAGTTGAAATTCTATACAATTCAACAGGGACAGAAAATGGAAGTTCACTTATATTTCCAAATCCAATAGGAAAAGTAAAATTACCTGTTAAAATTATATTCTTAATAAAAAATAGTATTGCTAGACAACCTACTATAAAATATAATTTAAGATAATTGTTATAATTTTTAAGTGAAATTATTAAAAAGAAAATTGGTAAAACAAAAGCAATTGGTTTTATTAAAACCAAAAATGCACTAAGCAATAATCCGTATCTTATTGAATCTTCATTTTTATAAATAATCCAATTTAAGATAGTAATTATTGATAATACAAATATTGGTAAATCAGGAGATGGTGAGGCTACAAATAAATAAAATAGAGGTAGAAAAATTATATATTTTTTTAAATTATTTTCATAAATATAGATTAGATAAATTATTATCAAATAAGCATTCAATTTATACGATAAATCAATTGTATTATTTGTAGATGCTTGAATTATATGCCATAAAGAAGTTTGGCCTAAGTTAAAATCAAAGTTTCCTAAACCTTTTAATAATCCAAAATCATCAAGAAATCTAATTGTTGGTAAATAATAAGAGTAAGTATCATATATAAAAGAATCCATACTTGCGATAAGACAAGTTATTACCGCGGGGATTATAAATGAATAATTAAATTTAAATTCTACTTTCCAGAATTTATAATATATAGCTAAAATTATCCCAGCTAATGAAATAACAATTTCATAATTTATATTTAATGGTATGACTATTGAACTAATAAGAGAAATAATACCGATAAATAGAATTCCAATTAATAATTTTAAACTTAGAAGATTATTAACTTGAAAATATTTATTTATCAAACTTCCAAATCCAAAGGAAATAATAAAATAGATAAAAATTGATATAATTATAAAAAGCATATTTAACGTAATAAATTGGTCACGAATTAAATAATATTTTTTTAAATTTTTAACGTATTTAAAAAAATCTTTTTATAAATTTGAAATAACAATTGTGAAATAATTATGAAAAAAATAATGTTATTAGGTGCTTTTGTAATGGGGTTTTCAACTTTATTTGCTCAAGAACTTAAATTAGGATCAGATAATTTAGAATTAGGAGATGTTAAATTAGGAACAACTGTAAATTCTGTAATGAAAATTACAAATACAGGGAAAGAACCATTGGTTATCAAAAGTGTTGTGGGATCTTGTGGTTGTACAGTACCTGAATATCCAAAAACACCTATTGCTCCAGGAGAAAGTGCAGATATTAAAGTAAATTATTCTGTAGGATCATCGGCAGGAGTTTTTAATAAAACAGTTACAATTACTTCTAATGACCCAGTTGCTTCTCGCAAAATCTTTAGAGTTAAAGGAACAGCAAAATAATATAAATTGAAAAGGAAGCAAATTGCTTCCTTTTTATTTTACTAATAAACGAGAGGTAACTTCTAAACTAAACACCTCAACTCTATTATCCTTCAAAAATCTTACAGTCATTGACTGATCGAAATTCTCAATATGCTCAATTATAATTTGGTCACCAAGATGAATATTCTTCGAATTCAAAAATTTTAAAAATTCATCTGATGATTTTGTAACAGCACAAAATTCCACTTTATCTTCAATTTTAAATTCATTCAAGAATTTATAATTCACACTTTTAAAATTTCCATCTTTATCTGGAATCGGAGATCCATGCGGATCAATAGTTGGATAATTTAAAATTTCATCCATTTTGTCAAAAAACAATTGACTTTTTATATGTTCAACTTGCTCGGCAATGTCATGAACATGTTCCCATCCAATTCCCATCTTCTCTACCAAAAACATTTCTGTTAATCTATGCTTACGCACAATTAATGCAGCTTTCAGCACACCTTGCTCAGTTAAACGAAGTGGTTTATAAGTTTCATAAAACACTAAATCCTTTTCAGCCAACTTTTTCATCATACTATTTACAGTCGGCATTTTAATATTTAGTGACTTACTCAAATCCTTAACATTTACTTCACCTCGACCATTTCCTGATAGATGAAATAGTGTTTTTAAGTAATTTTCTTCAACTAATGAATTCATTCAACAAATATAAATTATATATAAATACATCTTATTTGTTTTAGCTTAATTTAATTTTTGTTAGATTTGTCTAACAAATAAAATACATCAATCTTATTATGAACAAAAAATTCATTTCCTTATTACTTTTAGCAACTTGTATAACACATGCACAAGAAATAACTAATGATTCAGTTCAAATTGAGAATGAACAAAATGAATCTCTAAAAGAAGTAGTTTTAACAGGAACGATGAAACCCGTTTCTAGAAAAGATTCATCTGTACCGGTTGAAGTTTATACATCCAAATATTTTAAAACCAATCCCAATCCATCATTATTTGAATCCATCGGAATGATTAATGGTATTCAACCACAAATTAATTGTAATGTTTGTGCAACTGGAGATATTCATATCAATGGTATGGAAGGACCTTATACTATGATTTTGATTGATGGTATGCCAATAGTTTCAGCATTATCCACTGTTTATGGATTGAATGGTATTCCTAATAGTTTAATTGACAGAATTGAAGTTGTAAAAGGACCTGCTTCATCGCTATATGGAACTGAAGCAATGGGTGGTTTAATCAATATCATCACAAAAGATGCTAGCAAAGCAAATACATTTCATGCCGATATATATTCTACAACTTGGTTAGAAAATAATATCGATTTAGCCTATAAATTTAAAGTCAATGATAATGCAAGTAGTTTAATAGGTCTTAATTATTTTAATTTTGGTAATAAACAAGTCAAGAATAACGACAACTTCACAGATGTAACACTTCAAGATAGAATTTCAATTTTTAATAAATGGAATTTTAAACGCACAGACAACAAGATTGCAAATTTAGCTGCACGATATGTTTATGAAGATCGTTGGGGTGGTGAAATGCAATATGATAAAAATATACATCGCGGAAGTGACGAAGTTTATGGCGAAAGTATATTTACTAATCGTGCTGAAATTCTTGGTATGTATCAACTACCAACAACAGAAAATATTTACACTCAATTTTCTTACAACTATCATCAACAAGATTCATTTTACGGAACAGATTCTTACCAAGCTAAACAACATGTTGCATTTGGACAAATCTATTGGGATAAACTAATTGGTAAACATAGTTTATTAACTGGAGCTACGTATAGATACACACTTTATGACGATAATACACCTGGAACGTTAAGTAACGATGGATTATCTAATTCACCTATGGAATCTCCTTTACCTGGAGTTTTTATACAAGATGAAATTACATTTAATCCTACTCATAAATTATTATTAGGTTATCGATTTGATTACGATAAACATCACAAAGGAATTCACTCGCCTCGTGTTGCGTATAAATTATCACCGAATAAAACTCATACAATTCGTGCAAGTTTTGGAACCGGATTTCGTGTTGTAAATCTATTTACAGAAGATCATGCAGCTTTAACTGGATCACGAGATGTTATTATTAAAAATGATTTAAATCCTGAAAAATCATACAACGGAAACATAAATTATGTATACAATAATACATTCAATTTCGGTAACGTAAATTTAGATGCAACTGCATTCTATTCCTATTTCACAAACAAAATTATTGGCGATTTTGAAACAAATCAAGATCAAATTATTTATGATAATTTAGATGGTCATGCCATTTCACAATGAATTTCTGTCAATGCGGATATTGTTTTCAATTTTCCTTTAAAAATTAATCTTGGAGTTTCTTACATTGATGTATTTCGAAAAGAAAAAAATGAAGAAAATTTAGAAGTAACTATTCAACAATTACATGCACCAAAATGGTCTGGGAATTATACAATTTCCTATGCTTTTCCTAAAAAATGGAACATCGACTTGACAAGAACTTGGTATGGAAAAATGAGATTACCAATTTTAGAAAATGATTACAGACCTGAATTTTCTAAAACGTACATGCTAAGTAACGTTCAATTAACTAAATCTTTCAGTAAATTTGAAATCTATGGAGGTTTGAAAAATATTTTCAATTTTGTACCAGACAATCCTTTAATGCGACCTTTTGATCCATTTGATTATGAAGTTGACGATCCGATTAATAACTCAAATGGTTATACGTTTGACACTGGTTACAATTACTCTCCTTTACAAGGAATACGAGGATTTTTAGGTGTTAGATATACGATTAGATAATATGAAAAATTGGCTATTTGCAATTTTATGTTTTGGTTTAAATCCTGTTCATGCTCAGATTGACTTAAAAGATTTTAATCAACAATTTAAACAAAATCCAAAACCTATTTTCCTGTATTTCAATACAGATTGGTGTAGGATTTGTAAAATTCAAGAGAAAGAAATTGAAAAAAATGAAAGTATTAAATCTGAACTGAATTCCAATTTCTATTTTATAAAATTGAATGGAGAATCTTTGAACGAAATAGAATTTTTAGGTCAAAAATATCAACCTAATATTCAAACCAAAACTCATTCTTTTGTTACAGAATTTATTGCATATCAAGATATTGCATTTCCATTATGGATAATTTTAGATGAAAACTTAGAAGTTATAGGAAAGTTTTCTGGATTGATAAAAAAGAAAAATTTTAATCAATTATTTCAACAAATAAAAAAAGAGTAACACAAATGTTACTCTTTTAATTAACCACAAAAATTACTCGAATACGATTAAAGATAATCTTTTATCATTCAACAAATTCACATTCTTTAGTTGATGAATAGAAATTGTTCCTATAATATGATTGTAAGAATTACTTTGGTATCGTTCTTCAATATCTTCAAAAAAATTCTGGATTCCAGAAACTTCCGTTTTATAACCCAAGTAAACTTTTAACTTACCTGATTCATTTATTTTTAAAATTTTATCAGATTTTTTCCTAATCGAATATTCATAGTCATATTGCAAAGCCGAAATATCACTTAAAACTGCCGAAGCAGTAGGAAATCTACCAGCGCCATTACCATATAAAAACTGCTCATCCGACAAAGAACTTCCGATTAAAACGCCATTATACTCATTATTTACTAAAGCTATCGTTTTATCTAGCTTGACAAATGTTGGCAAAACAGTCGAATTTAAATCTCCATTTTTATTAATGATTTTAGAATTTGCAATCAATTTTATTGTATAACCTTTTTCTCTTGCATACTCAAAATCCTTAGTTTTCAATGAAGTAATTCCTTTTCTAATCACATCAGCTATCTCAATCTTCGTACCAAAAGCATGTAATGTAATGATTGATAGTTTATGAGCCGCATCAAAACCCTCAACATCTGCTGTCGGATCGGCTTCTGCAAATCCATTTTTTTGTGCAGATTTTAATGCATCTTGATAGGATTCATTTGCATTTGCCATTTTAGTTAATATATAGTTTGTTGTTCCATTTACGATTCCAAAAACATAATTCAATAAATCATTATCAAAATATTCTTCAAGATTTCTAATGATCGGAACCGAACCACAAACTGAAGCTTCATACAAGAAAGAAACATCATTTTCTTTTTGCAATTTTATTAATTCAAGATGATGTTCTGCTATCAATTTTTTATTTGCACTTACGACATGTTTATGTTTAATAAACGCTTTTTTTATGATTGAATAAGCTGCATCAGAATCCGAAATTAATTCAACCACCACATTTATTTCATCATCATCTAAAATATCATCAGGATTTGTAGAAAAAAGTTCATTTGGAGCATTTCTAAACTTGTCTTTATCCTTGATAACAATTTTTTTGATTGATGCATTTAACTTCGGTTTATCCTCTAAAACCTTATAAATACCTTCCCCAACTACTCCAAACCCAAAAAGGCCTATATTTAATTTTTTCATGATTTTAACGGAAATGGATTAAAAGTTGAAGATTTATTTTCGATTTTTTTAGAATTTAATTTCGAAAAATCACTGTAATAAAATAGTAATTCGAGCCTTGATTGATTCATATTTATTTTGTTTTTTATTAAATAATACAAACAAAATATCACAGAAGAAGTAGTTGAAAATTGATAAAATATCAATCAAATTACGATATATATATTATGACCTAATCGTAATGATTTGATAAAGATTTCTCTCATCTTTCCTTTAACTAAGGATGGAATTAGCACCTTGATTAAATAAATCAGGTTGCTAAAGTTTCTCAGGGCCATGTCCCTCCACTTTTCTTGATAAATTGAAATATTAATGAACTAATTTTAAGCAAATTTAGAGAAATTAATTTCTAAAAACCTAATTTATAAAATGTTAAAAATTAATAATTTTCTATTACAACAACATAATAATACATTTTTTAGAATAATATTTTTTATAAAACTTGGTTATCTGAAAATTATCAACAATTTAATCTGTATTCTAAAAAACAATTTCTACTTTATTATTCTACTAAATCCATAGATTATTTATAAATATGAAAAGATTTCTAATAATTTAAAATAAAATGAAAATAAACATCACAATAATAGTATAAATTTCAATCTTATTATGTTATTTCAATTCAAAACAGAATACAATACTTAAATTAATACACTTACTTAGAAAAATTTTCTAAAATTAAAATTATAATTATAAATTTGCATTAACCTTATAACGAAAGATGGAGGGAATAGGCCCTATGATATCTTAGCAACCCAAATTTTGTTGGGTGCTACATCCTACTCTATTTAGAGAAAAATAAGGAAATGGAAATTCTTCTACTTTCGCTATATGGTTTAAAATTTTTTAAATGACTTTAAACGATATACTAAAAGAACGAATCTTAATTCTTGACGGTGCGATGGGAACAATGATCCAAAAGCACAATTTACAAGAAGAAGATTATAGAGGTGATAGATTCAAAGATTTCCATACTTCTTTAAAAGGAAACAATGATTTATTGGTCCTGACTCAACCTGAAATTATCAAGAATATTCACCGTGAATATTTAGCAGCTGGTGCAGATTTAATTGAAACCAATACTTTCAATGCCAACATCATTTCGATGCAAGATTATGATATGGTCGATTTAGTGGACGAGTTAAATCATGAGGCGGTTCGCTTAGCGAAAGAAGCTTGTGCTGAATATTCTACACCAGAAAAACCTCGTTTTGTGTTAGGTTCTTTAGGTCCAACTAATAAAACTGCTTCAATTTCTCCACAAGTTAATGACCCAAGTTTCCGTGATATTGATTTTGACACATTAGCCCATGTGTATTACCGTCAAGCAATAACCATGATTGAAGCTGGTGTCGATGCTCTTTTAGTGGAAACTATTTTTGATACTTTAAATGCAAAAGCCGCATTTTATGGGATTCAGGATGCTTTAGAAGAAATTGGAATGGATATTCCTTTAATGGCTTCTGGCACCATTACCGATAAATCGGGACGAACACTTTCTGGTCAAACAACTGAAGCATTTTTGATTTCATTAGAACATATCGATTTATTATCAGTTGGTTTAAACTGTGCGTTAGGTGCAACAGATTTAATTCCATACTTAGAAGTATTAGCAGATAAAGCGCCATTTTATGTGAGTGCTTATCCTAATGCTGGATTACCAAATGCGTTTGGTGGATACGATGAAACAGCAGAAATGATGCGCGAACATATTAAACCATTTTTAGAGAAAAAATTAGTTAATATCATCGGTGGTTGTTGTGGAACTACTCCAGATCATATCCGTATGATGGCGGAGATCGCTAAAGAATATGAACCAAGAAAAATAGCTGGACAATGTCAGAAGTAAAAATTCAATTAGCTGGATTAGAACCTTTAATTGTACGCGAAAATTCAAACTTTGTAAATGTTGGTGAACGTACTAATGTGACAGGTTCGAAAAAATTCTTGCGTTTAATTAAAGAAGAAAAATACGAAGAAGCACTGCAAGTTGCCCGTGATCAAGTTGATGGTGGGGCACAAATCATCGACATCAATATGGATGAAGGAATGATCGACGGTGTAGGTGCAATGACAAAATATTTACGTTTAATCGCTTCGGAACCGGACATTTCTCGTGTCCCAATTATGATTGATTCATCCAAATGGGAAATCATTGAAGCCGGTTTAAAAAACGTTCAAGGAAAAGCGATAGTCAATTCAATTTCCTTAAAAGAAGGAGAAGCTTTATTCATCGAACACGCAAAAAAAATCAAACGTTTTGGTGCAGCTGCCGTCATTATGGCTTTTGATGAAAAAGGTCAAGCAGATAAATACGACAGACGTATCGAAATAGTAAAACGTTCGTATGATATTTTAGTAAATGAAGTAAAATTCAATCCAAAAGACATCATTTTCGATGTAAATATTTTCCCTGTTGCAACTGGAATGGATGAACATCGTCGCAACGCGATTGATTTCTTTGAAGCTACAAAATGGATCAAAGAAAATCTTCCACACGCATTGGTTTCAGGTGGCGTTTCTAATGTTTCGTTCTCGTTCCGTGGAAACAATACAGTTCGCGAAGCAATGCATTCCGCTTTCTTATATCATGCAATTCAACACGGAATGGATATGGGCATTGTGAATCCAGAAATGATTGAGATTTACGATGATATCGATCCTAAATTATTAGAACACGTGGAAGATGTTTTATTGGATCGTCGTGAAGATGCTACTGAACGCTTGATTGAGTTTGCGGAAGGACTAAAAGGCATTACGAAGGAAAAGAAAAAAGATGATTCTTGGCGCGAATTACCATTAGAAAAACGTATTGAAATTGCTTTAGTTAAAGGAATTACAGAATTTATTGATGAAGATACTGCTGAAGCGCTGGAACAAATCGGTTCTCCACTTCGCGTGATTGAAGGTCCACTGATGGATGGAATGAATGTCGTTGGAGATTTATTCGGTAGTGGAAAAATGTTTTTACCGCAAGTTGTAAAATCGGCACGTGTAATGAAAAAAGCCGTAGCGTATCTTACACCTTATTTAGAAGAAGAAAAATTAAGAAATAAAAGCGATAAAGAACCTGCTAAAATTTTAATGGCCACTGTAAAAGGTGATGTTCACGATATTGGGAAAAACATCGTTTCTGTTGTTTTAAGCTGCAATGGTTTTGAAATTATTGACTTAGGTGTGATGGTTCCGCCTGAGAAAATTTTAGAAGAAGCACAAAAACAAAAAGTAGATGTCATTGGACTTTCTGGTTTGATTACACCTTCGTTAGATGAAATGGTTCATGTTGCCAAGGAAATGAAACGTCTAAACTTAGAGATTCCGTTAATGATAGGTGGAGCTACAACTTCTAAAGCACATACTGCTGTAAAAGTTGCTCCTGAATACGACAAGGCGATTCATGTGTTAGATGCATCTCGATCAGTAACGGTTTGTCAGAAATTAATTGGGCAACAACAGACTGAATTATTAGAAGATACTCAAAAAGATTATGATAAAATTCGTGAAGGGTTCTTGAATCGTGCAGTTGCAAAAGATTATTTGACGATTGATGAAGCGAGAGTCAATAAATTAAAACTTGATTTTAATGAAAATGCGCCTTTCAAACCCAATCAATTAGGCGTATTTACGCACACAGCAACTGTTACTGAATTAAAAGATTTCATCGATTGGACACCATTTTTCCAAACTTGGGATTTACACGGAAAATTCCCAGCGATTTTAGATGACGATGTGGTTGGAACAAATGCAAAAGAATTATACGTAGATGCTTTAGCAATGTTAAATCGCATTGAAACGGAAAAATTAGCACAACCAAAAGGAGTATTTGGTTTATTTAAAGCCAATACAATCAATGATGATACGATTGAATTGTTAGATGAAAACGGAAATAAAATCGATGAATTCTACACCTTACGCCAACAATCGAAAAAATCAAAAGAAGCTCCTAACCTATCGATTGCTGATTTTATTGCACCGAAAGATTTAGAAATAGACGATTATATCGGTGCATTTGCAGTAACAGCTGGAACTGAAATTGAAGATTTTGCGAAATCATTTCAAGATAATTTAGATGATTATAATTCGATATTAGTGAAAGCGATTGCTGACCGTTTAGCAGAAGCTTATGCAGAATTTCTACATAAAGAAGTTCGAACAAAATATTGGGGCTATGCGGCAGATGAAAATTTAGAAAATTCCGAATTAATCGCTGAAAAATACAAAGGAATTCGACCTGCGCCAGGTTATCCCGCTTGTCCTGATCATTTAGAAAAACAAACGATTTTCAAGATTTTGGATGTAGAAAATAATGCTGGAATCAATTTAACGAGTTCATTAGCGATGTATCCCGTTTCTTCAGTTTCTGGTTATTATTTCGGAAATCCGAAAGCGAAATATTTTGGTGTTGGAAAAATAAAAATGGATCAAGTTGAAGATTTTGCACAACGCAAAGGAATTACGATTGAAGAAGCGGAACGCTGGATAAGTCCGAATTTAGCTTAATTGATTTGATTCTGAAAAATTCAGAATGACAATTCATTAATTCGACAGGCTAAATTTAGTTCAGCTTCTCATTAAAATGATAAAAATTTAGATGCGATTCTGAAACGAGTTCAGAAAGACAAATCACTTAGAACTTAGAAAAAAACACGAAAAACGATTTTCGAATTTCGTTAAACAATATAAAATGAAAGTTACTGAACATTTAGAACGTGCAAACGGAAAACCTTTGTTTTCGGTGGAGATTTTACCTCCATTAAAAGGACAAGATGTGAATTGTACGTTTAAAACTTTAGATCCTTTAGTGGAACTAAATCCAGCTTTTATCGATGTAACCTATCATCGACAAGAGTTCATTTACAAGCAAAAAGATAACGGATTATTGAAGCGTTACCAAGTAAGAAAACGACCTGGAACAGTAGCGATTTGTGCAGCGATTCAAAATCATTATAAGATTGACGCAATTCCACATTTAATTTGTGGCGGATTTACGAAAGAAGATACTGAAGATGCTTTGATAGATTTGAATTTTTTAGGCATTGACAATGTATTGGTTTTACGCGGAGATCCTATTAAAACAGAAAAAACATTTGTACCTGAGGTTGGTGGAAATGCGTACGCATCTGAATTAATTGAACAAATAACATCATTAAACAAAGGAAGTTATTTAGATGACGAAATTCAAGAATCTCACCCTATGGATTTTTGTATTGGAGTTGCAGGTTATCCAGAAAAGCATTTTGAATCTCCAAATTTGGCAATGGATATGTATTACCTAAAAAAGAAAGTGGAATTAGGTGCTGATTACATCGTAACTCAAATGTTTTTTGATAATCAGAAATATTTTGATTTCGTAAATAAATGTCGTGAAATGGATATTAATGTTCCGATAATTCCGGGCATTAAACCATTAACAACCTTTAATCAATTAACTAAAATTCCTCAGAATTTCTACATTGATTTACCAGAAGATTTAGCCATCGAAGTTTTGAAAGCAAAAGAGAAAGAAACAATTAAGGAAATTGGAATGGAATGGTGTATTAATCAATGCAAAGAATTAATAGATTTCGGAGTTCCTGGATTACATTTTTATACAATGAGTAATTCAATTAACACTCAAAAAGTTGCAAAAGCTATCTTTTAAAAAAATAACCTCATTTTATAAATGAGGTTATTTTTTTAAGAATTAAGTAAAAATGATTGAATCATATATTAGATGTTATGTTTAACTTCTATATTAATCAAAATATTTATGGTGTTGTTACTGAAGGTGGTATAGGATTTTGAGTAGCAGAACCACTATTAGAATCAAGTTTATGTAATTGTGAATCTAATGTATTTATCGAATTGTTATTGATAACAAGCACATCAATTTCCCATAAGAAATAAGAATCTACTGCAGAATTTGCTCGGTATGGTGCAGTATTCACAAAGTCAGCTCGTACTCTCCATGTATTTCCTTCTACAAAAGGAACAATATTCGGTAACACTTGTTTGTAATCTTTAACATTTTCAGAACCAGCGTTGGTATTGAAAAGATTGATATATGCATTTGCATCCGAATTATTAAATGTTTCTCCATTAATATTTGATTGACGCAATACCGCAGAAGTTATAATTAAAGTATATTTAGTTGCATCAATTAATGTATTAAAATTATTAATCCAATCTTCATTTTTACTTGCTCTCAGCTTATATTTAAAATTATAAAATGGTCGTTGTACCAACGTTGTAGATAATGATTTAGTCTCCGGATTCCAATAAACTGGTTTAGCTACATCCGCATTATAGGTATCCATCGTTTCAACTTTAAGATTTCCATTCACGTGTAATTTTGCAGTTGGTGTTTGCGTCCCAATCCCTACATTGCCAACATCTTGAATAAAAAAATTATTGTTCGCTGTACGAGTTTCACCTTTAGATGTAGTAGCTAATTCTACCCTAGAATTCGTTTCATTATTAACCCAAGCATCATTTCGCAATTGGTTGCCAGCGTTGACCATCAAAATAATAATATCCAAGCGTTTTGATGTTTGAAACTTGCGAAAGACTTGTCCCAGAATTTACATTTGTAATCGTATCGACATAAACTATTGCACCAATATGATCGATGGTATAAACACCACTTGCTTTATTAGCCAAATTCTATTTAGAAATTTTTGGAGCAATAACACCATCAGCGACGTTAGCGACGTTTGGTTTTCCTGCAATGACTAATGTTGTTTGAGGTAGATTAGTGCCAATCCCAACTTGGGCAGACACATTTGTACATGTATAAATAGCACATGCACTTAGAAATAAGAATGTCTTTTTCATTAAATTTTAAGTGTGATTTAGTGTGTTTTTTATAATTATAAAAAACAAGTTGGTTTACTTCTTAATTAAGAAGTGTATATAAATAGAAAATTCTATTGGATGGTAGTATCGGATTTATAAGAAGTAATCTAAATCCTTATCGAAAGTAAATGCATAAATATATGGCTATTTTTAGGTTGGTTGATATACAATATTTGGTTAGAATATTGTGGTCCAAATATAGAATATTATTATAATCATTACTGTTAAAGTTTTTTATTTAACATTTCTTAAAAAAGATTAATAAAAATTATCATATTAATAAATTGATTTATTTTAATTAATCTTGAATAAATATTTATAAATGAATAAGTTTCTATTTATAACGTGATTTCTAGTAATAAAAACATTATCAAATAAAAAAAGGAGTGCTCCGATGGAACACTCCTTAAATTTTGAAAACTATAATAGATTTATAATCCTTGTTTTTTGAATATTGATTTAGTCGCAACAGCATAAAATGCTAAATAAACAAAACATAAAACACATAGGATATAACTAAAATGGATTGACGTAAAATCTGCTAACATTCCTTGAAGAGAACTGATTATACCTCCACCAAAAATCATCATAATTAAAAAAGACGAACCTTGAGATGTATTTTTACCTAATCCATTAGTTGCTAACGCAAAAATACAAGGCCATAACGTACTACAAAATAATCCGACAGATGTAATTGCATATACAGAAACTAATCCTGAAGTATTCATTCCGATTAGTAAAGCTATAATACCTATGATAGAGAATATTAATAACATACGCGCAGGATTTCCTTCTGTAGCAATATCAGCGATGATTAAAATCAAAATAATTAATGCGTAAAAATAGAAAGGTTTTAAATCGTGTCCGGCGATGTAATTCACTAATAAGAAAATTCCAAAAGCTAAATATGGAGCAACAACTTTCAAAAACATTGTTTTAGCTTTATCTAAACCAAAAGCCTCTGCAGCACCACCCCAGCGACCAATCATCATACTTGCCCAATATAAGGAAACATATGGTGTAACTTGAGAAATAGAAAATCCTAATTCGTTTTCCATATAAGCTGGGAAATTACTTACTGTAGAAACTTCTACACCAACGTATAAGAAAATAGCAATCATCCCTAAAACCAACTGAGGATATTTTAAAGCTGATGATCGATCAACTTTTTTAGCCACAGCAGGTTTATCTTCTTTGTCTAATCCAAAATATAAATCATCTTCTTCAACTTCTTCCTCAATATGATTTGGTAATTTCGAGAATTTTAAGAAAACTGCAACCAATGTAAATGCGATACCTAAACAGATGTATGGAATTTTAACAGCTTCGATGCTAAGATCAGAATCTTTCGCATCAGCACCACCGAAAATTGCATAAGCAACAATTAATGGACCAATGGTAGTTCCTAAATTATTAATTCCTCCAGCAAGTGTTAGACGTTGAGAACCAGTTTTTACATTTCCTAATGCGATTGCTAACGGATTTGCAACAGTTTGTTGAACCGAAAACCCTAACGCAACTGTAAATAAACCGGCTAACATTAATTCGTAAGATCCAGTATTAGCTGCTGGTATAAATAGTAAAGTACCTAAAGCTGAAACTAATAATCCAAAAACTAAGCTATTTTTATAACCGAATCTATTGATTAAATCTTTTCCTGTGGCTAGAGAAATTAACATGTAAATAACTGAACCTACGGTGTAGGCAATATAGAATGCTAATGATACGAATTGACTTTGTCCTTGTGTTAAATCAAACGCTTTTTTAAATACTGGAATTAAGATGTCATTACTCGCAGCAACAAATCCCCAGAAGAAAAAGACCGTAACTAAAGGTATAAATTGTGCCCAATTAGTTTTTTGTGATTGACTCATATGTTTGTAATAGATTTAATTAAAAAAAACTACCTGAATAATCAAGTAGTTTCTAAATATATGTTAAATCTAACTTAAAATAAAAATCTTTTTAACTTATCTTTAAATTCACTTCAAATACTTCTTCAAAGTGTTTTTGAACGAATCCTTTAATTTCTTCCATGTCAATTTCTCGATTAAGTTCACGATCAAGAGAAGCCACAGCTTTGTCTTTTATCCCACAAGGAATTATATATTCAAAATAACGTAAATCCGAATTTACATTTAAAGCAAAACCATGCATAGTAACCCATCTAGAAGCTTTAACACCCATTGCACAAATTTTACGTGCATATGGTTTACCGACATCTAGCCAAACACCTGTTTCACCTTGAGAACGCTCACCTTTTAATCCGTATTCTGCTAACGTTCGGATAATAACTTCTTCCAAATTTCGCATGTATAAATGAATATCAGGTTTAAAAGTCTCTAAATCAAGAATTGGATAACCAACCAATTGCCCTGGTCCGTGATAGGTAATATCTCCACCTCTATTTGTTTTTACAAATGTCGCTTGGATTTCGTTTAATTTATCTTCGTTGGCTAACATATTTTCTACATCGCCACTTTTCCCTAAAGTATATACATGAGGATGTTCAACAAAAAAAAGATGATTTTTTGTCGCTTTAAAAGCTGTTGAACCTTCTTTTTCTTGACTTCTATTATATTGCTTAATGGCTACATTTTCTGCTAATAACTCTTCCTGAAGATCCCAAATCTCTTGATAATCTCTATTGATTCCTAAATCCTGGAAGAACACTTCTTGCTTCATTAAATAGTAATTTTGTGCAACAAATTTACAAAACGTTTTATAGATAGCATCAACAAAAAAAACACCTTAAAAAGGTGGTTTTATATTTAATCTTCTAATTCTACTTTAAAATTTCCTAATGCTGGATCACCAATTAATTGATCTAAACTATATTCTTTAATAAATGATTTTCCGTCTGATGTAAACATAACATCTTCAATATTTACAGATTTAATTTTACGAGGGAAAGTATATTTGTATTTAAATTTCATTTGCTTCATCATTCCCGCAAACATTTGCTTCTCCTCTTCTGTTTCAAATTCTTCAGATTGATAATCTTTTAAATATTTTTCCGAATCTATTGTTTTAGAAAATGTTTTCCCATCAAAAGCATATTTCATGCTCGAAAAATTTGAAAGTGGATTATCCGAAAATAATTCGTCAAATGGTGAACCTTCCTCCTGATTTTTTTTCTTTTTCTTCTTTTTCTTTTTAGATTCTTCTGCTAATTTTACTGCTTCAATTCTAGCTTTTTCTTTTTGGCTAATTGTAGCAAAAGTATTTTCTATGATAACAGAATTTGAATTAAATTCATCAACAGATTTAGATCTATTAATAACTTCTAAAGCAAAATTATCTCGCATATCTAATCTAAACTTCACAAAATCAATAGCATCCAATTCATCTTTATAAATTGAAAAATCTTTCAAATTATTAGCTGATTTTTTTGAACCCATCGTTTGCATTTTCTCTAGAAATTCTAAATATGTAAATTCAGTATTAGAAATCTGATTCATTTCTATTTTCTCATCCATATCAACTGCACCCATCATTGCTGCCATTTGTGGCATTTCAATTTTTTGTACATAGTCAACTCCTCCTGTTTCTGTTACAACAACTTCTTCTGCAATGGTACAAGAAGTAATAGTTGCTGCACCGATAAATAGAGTAAAAATTTTCTTTAGCATCTTTATATAATAGTTTGTTAATTTAAGTATTGCTAAACTAATTTAAATATTTAATATTTTCTATGATAATAACTAGTAAATCAACTTTAGGAACTGGCTCATAATTTTTACAAATTATATATGGGAATCCACTCCGAATCTGTTATATTTGGGAAAGTTTATATATTATAAAAAGAAGAATCATGAAAAAAATGATGGTTAGAGGATCATTATTATTCACTTTGTTAGCAAGTTATATGGGATTTGCACAACAAGGTGGTGGAATGTGGATCCCTACAGAGTTGAATGAGAAAGAAATGAAAGAGATGGGATTACAAATCTCGTCTAAGGATATTTTTAGTACAGGTGATAAAAGTATTAATAATGCAGTAGCACACTTTGGTGGCGGATGTACTTCTGAAGTAATTTCACCTCAAGGATTATTATTAACAAATCATCACTGTGGATATGGTCAAATTCAATCACACTCATCATTAGAAAATGATTATTTAACTGATGGATTTTGGGCTAAAGAATTAAAAGATGAATTACCTAACAAAGGTTTAACCGCAACTTTTATTACTAAAATTGAGAACGTTACAAAGAAAATCTTAAAAGGTGTAAAACCTGAGATGACTGAAGAACAACGTGAGTCTATTGTGAAAGCAAATATTGAAAAATTAACTGCTGAAACAAAAACATCTCAATACCAAAAAACTTTTACAAGAGCATTTTATAAAGGAAATGAATACTACCAATTTACGACTGAAACATTTAACGATGTTCGTTTAGTTGGTGCTCCTCCATCTGCAATTGGTAAATATGGTAACGATACTGATAACTGGGTTTGGCCACGCCATACCGGAGATTTTGCTATGTTCCGTATTTATGCAGATAAAAACAACAATCCAGCGGATTATTCTCCAGACAATGTTCCATACAAACCAAAGCACCACTTACCTGTAAATATTGGTGGAATCAAACAAAATGATTTTACATTTGTTTATGGTTTTCCTGGATCAACAGACGAATATTTACCAGCATCTTCTATCGAGCAAATTAAAGAATCTTTAAATCCTGCTCGTATCAATGTGCGTACTATTGCTTTATCACACATCGATAAAAAGATGAGAGAGGATGATGCAACACGTATCGCGTATGCTTCTAAACAAGCGCGTATTTCTAATGCTCATAAAAAATGGATTGGTGAAAACTTAGGTTTAAACCGTTCGAATGCAGTTGAAAAACGTAAACAATATGAAGCCGAGTTTACTAAAAGAATTCAGAACAACAAAAAGTTAAAATCGGAATATGGAACAATTATTAACGATTTAAATACTGTTGTAAAAGCAAACGAAAAATACAATTTAGCTTATAATGTTTATGCGGAAACTTTCGGTTCAAATTCTGAAACGTATCGTATGGCATTGGCTTTAAACAATGTATTAAATGCTGTTGGTAAACCAAATTACGAAGAAGTTAAATCTCGTGCAGTAAACCAATTAGCTGGGATGCACAAAGATTATAATGCTGAATTAGATGCTGCAATTTCTTCAGACTTAATTGATAATTACTTTAAAGCAATTCCGACTGAATTATTACCAACAACTACAAATCCTGCTGCTGTAAAAGCTGCTATAGGAAATTCTGTTGTAAACGGAACTAAACAAGTTAACGGTAAATCTTTCGTAGGAAATATTAAAGAAATCGCTGCTAATGATGCTGCATTTATCGCTGCATTAAAAGAAGATTCTTTAATCAATGAATTACAAAAAGTAGTTGATGCAAACCAAACAAATGTTGCTCCTTCTTACTTAGCAAACAACGCGCAGATTACTAAATTAATGCGTACTTATATGAAAGGGCAAATGGAAGTTTTCTCTGACAAGAAAATTTTCCCAGATGCAAATTCAACATTACGTGTAACTTACGGAAAAGTTGATGGATATAATCCTCGTGATGCTGTTCGTTACGAACCAATCACTTATATAGATGGTGTAATTGAAAAATACGTTCCTGGTGATTATGAATTCGATTTACCAAAACACATGATAGAATTATATGAGTCTAAGGATTACGGAGATTACAAAGATGCGACAGGTAAATTACCAATTAACTTTATCGCAACTAACCATACAACTGGAGGAAACTCTGGTTCGCCAGCTTTAAATGCTAAAGGTGAATTAATTGGTTTAAACTTTGACCGTGTTTGGGAAGGAACAATGTCTGACTTAAATTACGATCCAGAAATTTGCCGTAACATTATGGTAGATGCTCGCTACATTTTATGGGTAGTTGAAAAATATGCTGGAGCTCAACGTTTAATAGATGAAATGACAATTGTAAAATAAAATATTTTCAATTAACTTTAAAAAGCGCTTACATTTTGTAAGTGCTTTTTTTAATAAACATTATTATGGTTACGAAAAAAACAATTGAGTTTCCGTTTTATATCAAACTTGCTTGCTGCTTAATTTCAATATTACTCCTTGGTTGGTTTGCAATAATTGGGCAAACTATATTAATTCCATTAATTTTAGGTTCTATCATTTCGATATTACTTGTACCCTTTTGTAATTTTTTCGAAAGATTTTTATTTTTCCCTCGTGTATTATCCAGCCTTTTTACAACTATTCTATTTTTTGGATTTATAACTGGAATACTTTATATTTTAATCAATCAATTGATTGATATCGCTGATGAATGGCCCGCTTTCCAAGCACAGATAACAGAATTAATCAGCGATTTACAACGTTGGATTTCTAGAAACTATGGTGTAAGTTCTCGTATGCAAATCAAGTATTTGAATGATAATTTGAATAAAACCTTTGATTTTGGAACTGTTATTATTGAACGAATCTTGAGTGGAATTACACGCTACTCTATCTTATCCCTGTTTACATTTTTATATATTGTTTTTATCTTAATTTATAGAAGACATTTAATACGTTTTGTGTTTTATATCTTTCATGAAAGACAACACAAAGACGTTCTTTCTGTTATTTATAACACACAAAATATGGTAAAACAATACTTAATTGGGTTGTTTTTACAAATGTTAATTGTATCCGTTTTAACTTATATTTCATTAAGTTTCTTAGGTGTTAAATACAGTTTTGTATTGGCATTATTAACAGGAATATTAAATATTGTGCCTTATGTAGGGATTACAATTTCTGTAATATTATCGGCAATTCTAACATTAGCAACAGGCTCGCCAAGTCAGGTTTTATTTGTCTTTATAGCTTATATCATTGTACACGCAATTGATGGAAATATTGTAATGCCAAAAATTGTTGGATCTAAAGTAAAAGTAAATTCATTAATCATCATTATTGGATTAGTAATCGGCGAAATGACGTGGGGAATCATGGGAATGTTTCTATCAATTCCGATATTAGCTATGGGAAAAATAATATTTGATCATATTCCTGAAATGAAACCTTGGGGATTTTTATTAGGCGAAGAAAAGTCTGAAAAGTTAAATCCAAACGTTGAAAATTATTTTAGAAAAAATCGAAAAAAATTCTTTCAAAATCAGAAAAAAAATAATTCTGATAAATAAAATATTTTAGAATACTAATCGATCATCCCGAAATAATAAAATTACTATTTAACATAAAAAAGCTCAGATTATATTTAATCTGAGCTTTTTTATTATGTTTTAAAATTTATTCTAAACTTGATTTATATTTTTTTGTAATCCAATAATAAATATTCAAATAAAGGATTCCGAAGAAAATACCGATTAAAGTTCCGAAGAAAATATCACCCGTATAATGTACTCCTACGTAAACTCTACTATAAGCAATCATCAATGCCCAAATCAATAAAGCATAAATTAACCAACTGTAATATTTCCGTAAAACCATTCCTACAAAAATCGCAACTGCCATGTGATTAGAAGCATGTGCAGATGTAAAACCATATTTACCTCTACCCTCGCAACCAATTGCTCTGAACATTCCTTGAATATCAGGATTATGACATGGTCTTAAACGTTGAAAACCATTTTTTAAAACATTCGTTAATTGATCTGCACAAGTAATCATTAAAGCTATGCATATACCAGCAACTAATGTTTTTTTCCAACCTACTTTTTTATAAAGTAAAATTAAAAATATGATGTATAATGGTATCCATGTTTCCTTTTCAGTCGCTATTAACCAAAAATTATCCCATTTTTCAGTTCCTAAATTATTAAAATACAAAAAATTTTGTACGTCCCAATCAAAAAAATCTTGAATCATTAGCGACTAATTGAACCTCCGTTACCTAGTTCTTGTTCCGTTTTAATTTCAATTTCAGTTTTAGCAATTTCAATTGTTTCTTGCACTTGCTTCACTTTATCTTCTACAACTTCTTTCGTTGTATTTTCTTGATCTAAAATAGATTTTTCTAAATCATTAATTGGATCTTCCAAAGCTTTTGTAATATCCTGAGTAGGATCTGCAGATTTAAAAGCATCTTGTATATCTTTTGTAGGATCAAGATCTGCAATAGTTTCACGAATTTCTTTTGTAGGATCTATGTCTGCAACAGGATTCATAATTTCTTGCTTAATATCTTCTGTAGCTTCCTTCATTTTACGAACTGCTTGTCCAAGTCCACGTGCAATTTCAGGGATCTTTTTAGGTCCAAAAATTACAACTGCTACTACTAAAATAATCATAATTTCCTTGAATTCAAGGAAAGCTGGGTATATCACTAACATATTCACTCAACAAAGTTAAAAGACAAAGTTACAAAAACAAAAAAACCGTCAAGTAACTTGACGGTTTTTTCTATAAAAATTATTTTATTATGCTTTTGATTTATTTTTTTCTCCTGTCATATCGTATAATAACGGTGACGCTACGAATAATGATGAGAATGTACCGATTGCAACACCGATTAACATTGCGAACATAAATCCTTTGATTGAATCTCCACCGAAGATAAAAATACATAAAACAATTAAGAACGTTGATAACGAAGTATTAATTGTACGAGATAATGTTGTACTTGTTGAATCGTTGATGATATTGTAAAAAGATTCTGATTTCTTTAAACCTAAGTTTTCACGGATACGGTCTAAGATGATGATCGTATCATTTAACGAATAACCAATTACAGTTAAAATCGCTGCGATAAATGATTGATCAATCTCCATGTTAAATGGTAACCAAGTTCTTAAGAAAGAGAAAACTCCTAATACAATGATAACATCGTGCGCTAAAGCGATGATTGTAGATACTGAATATTGCCAGTTTCTGAATCGGATAAAGATGTAACCACCTGTAATTAATAAAGCTAAAGCTACTGCAATAAATGATGCACGAGTCGTATCATCCGCAATTGTAGGACCTACTTTAGCAGAAGACATTAATCCGATAGTTGCATTATCTTCAGAGAAATCTTTAGTAGAAATTCCTTGAGGTAAATATGGTTTTAAACCTTCAAATAATTTAGCTTTTATTTCATCATCAACATCAGTTCCATCTTGATCTGATTTGTAAGATGTTGTAATTTTTACTTGGTTTGCACCACCATAAGTTTTTACTTGTGGAACAACTGCTTCCCCATCAATAACAAATACTTTTCCTAAATCTTCAGCAATTTCAGTAGCTTCAACATTTTTATCAAAACGAACTGTATAAGTACGACCTCCTTTAAATTCGATACCTAAATCAAATCCTTTTGTGAAAATAGAAACTAAAGACGCAATTACTAAAATTATAGAAATGATGTAATTTACTTTACGTTTCTTTAAAATATCTACATTGATATTTTGTAACCAGTGCATTGTAAAATTCGTGTAGAACTCAACACCTTTACCTTTTGCCATTCTACCTTCAACAAAGTATCTCGTAATGAAAATAGCAGTAAATGTAGAAGTTAAAACACCAATCATAAACGTTGTTGCGAAACCTACAACTGGACCTTTACCTAAGAAAAATAACACTAATGCTGTTAAGAAAGACGTAACATTCGCATCAATAATTGCAGATAAAGCACCTTTCCAAGAATAAGCAAAATCTACAGCTTGGCGTAAAGTTCTACCTTTTCTAATTTCTTCTTTTACACGTTCGTAGATGATAATGTTAGCATCCATTCCCGTTACTAAAGTTAAAATGATCCCCGCAATACCAGGTAATGATAAAGTTGCTTTTAATGAAACTAAGAATCCTAATAAGAATAATAAGTTAACTACTAAAGCAATATTTGCATAAATACCAGCACGGCTATAGTAGAATACCATCCAAACTAATACAATAATAAATGCAGCTGCAAATGCTACTACAGAACTAATGATTGCTTCTTGTCCTAATGATGGACCTACAACTTCAGCAGAAACAATTTTAGAAGATGCTGGTAAAGAACCTGCTTGTAAAATGTTTGCTAAATCTTGTGCTTCGTCTAATGTAAAGTTTCCAGAAATCATTGATGATCCACCAGAAATTTTATCATTAATATTTGGAGCAGAATATACTAAGTTATCTAAAACAATTGCTACACCTTGACCTAATTGACCAGGACCTGCAGGTTTTAACTCGTCAGTAATACGAGCCCATTCTTGCGAACCTTGTTGGTTCATTTGCATTGAAACTACTGGTTCATTAGCGATAGAACCTGCGTTACGTTCACCAGATGCTGATGCTACTTTATCACCAGTTAATAATGGTTCTTTTGTACCGTTTGCACCTTTTAATGCATATAATTCTAATACTGTTGGTTGCCCAGCTCCTAAAGCTAAAGGTTTATTTGCCCAAGAGTATTTGTAGTTTCTAATATTAGCTGGTAAAGTCGTCATTAACGCTTTATCTGCTAAAACTCTGTTTACAACAGCTGTATCTTTTACGTCAACTACAAATGATGCGTTAGAACCAGATGGTTGTAAAACTTCACCTAAAGTTGCGTAAGGTTTTCCTGTTGCTGGATTATTTACGTTGTATTTATCTGTTTTGATTCCCATGAAATGAGATTGAACAGTTAAATCACCACGTACCGCTTGCCAAAATTCTAATTTAGCAGTAGATTGTAATAATTTTTTAACACGATCTGTATCAGAAACCCCTGGTAACTCAACCAAGATACGTCCGTCACCTTTATCCCCTAAACGTTGAATAACAGGTTCTACAACTCCAAATTGGTTAATACGAGAGCTAATTACGTCATAAGCTGTAGAAACTTTAGCTTCAACATCTTTACGAATTACTTCTTTTACTTTATCGTCAGAATCGTTAAATGCAACTTTGTCTGCATTAGATTTATTTCCGAATAGATCTGGAGCAGCGTATTTTGTAGCTCCTTTAATCTTGTCAAATTCTTCAAAGAAAATTTCAACGTATGGTTTATTACCATTCGATTTATGTGTTACATCAGCATTATCCAAAGCTGTAGTTAACATAGGATTTTCTGAATTAGAAGCTAATAACATGATTAAATCACGCTCAGATACTTGTAAGATTACGTTAATCCCACCTTTTAAATCTAAACCTAAGTTAATTTCCTTGTTCTTCGCATCGTTATAATCATACTTGATGATCCCTAAATCTAATGGTTTTTGTGCCAAACTGTCTAAGATACGTGGCTCGTCGGCTGGCTTAACTGCTAGACGCTTTGCTTCTTTCTCGACTTTGTTTGTGTACCAAGTATAGCTTAGCTGCTTGATGCACAAAAGACCTAAAATAATTGCGAATATCGCAATCAGTCCTCTTCCTCGCATAATTGTGTCTTTAAAAATAATTTTTAACGGGCAAATATAATAGTCTTAAGAAAACTTTCACAATTATTTGTGCATTATCTTATCGCAAATTGACCCATTTTTTTACAAAAATTATGTGTTGTTTATATAAATTAATTGGTTTTAGTATATATCCTGAAAATTTTTTGAAACATTTAATTCATAAATTTTAGATGTAACTGAATCATCATCGTTGTCTTCACAAACTAAAAATGTATAACCTTTTGATGATTTCTTTTTTAATGTAATCCCTTCAATTTTCTGTTTTTCTGCAATAATATGATATTTTTCTACCTGAAAAGTTTTCATATTTATTATACCTATAATAGATTCTTTTACTTGCCCATCTCTTTGTGTTGATGACTCAGCTTCTATTGTAGCCGTAAATATAATTTTATTATTTACAATTATTGCATCAGAGAACGTAGTTAATTCATTATTTATTATTGGTAACTGAATTGGAATAAATTCAGACTTATTTAATTTTGTATCATGAGGCAATCCTTCAAATATAAAAATTCCATTGATTTTATTTTTCCCATTACCTCTATTAAAAAGATAAGATTTTCTTTTTTTGTATGCAAAACCTTCAATATTAAAATCTTTTACATCAAAATCAAACTTTGTTCTTAATTCATTATAATTATCTGAAATATCATATCTCGAAAAAATTTTAGTTTCTAAATTATAACTATGTAATTCGTTACGATTTGCATTAGAACCTGAACCTAATGCTAATATTTGATTATGAACAATTGCTAACGATTCGAAATCTAATTTATTCTTTTTTGTCATCTCCTCTATTGGCAATAATGTATTAAAATTAGATTTGTTTTGAGAATTATCTAAAATATCATACTGAAATAAATATGGTAAATCATCAGAAACAACATAAAGTTGATTTTTATGATAAACAATTCCTGAAGAAGCTCCAAGTCCATTAATTAATATGAATAGTTTTAGAAATAAAGATTGCAACATCGTTTGCTTAGGTTTATGAAATTAAATTTTCTCAAATGTATAAAAATCTAGTATTAAAGCGTAATTGATAGAAAAAAATAATAAAATACATCTTACTTTTGCACCGGAAAATTTGAATATGAAAAAGATACTAAAAATATATATAGATTCGTACAGTGGTTTATCAAAAGAATCTTGGATGTTGGCTATTGTAATGCTATTAAACAGAACAGGATCTATGGTATTACCATTTTTAGGAATATACCTAACTGATAAATTAGGATTTACGTTAGAAGATTCCGGAATCGTTTTAAGTTGCTTTGGAATTGGTTCATTAATTGGTTCATTCTTAGGTGGATATTTAACAGATAAACTTGGAAATTTTAAAGTCCAGGCAATAAGTTTATTTCTAAGTGCTCCATTATTTGCTATTTTACCTCATTTCCAAACTTTAGAATCAGCAGCATTAATGATGTTAGTTTTAAGTACGGTTACCATGATTTTTTTACCAGCAAATTCGGTAGCAATTACAAAGTATGCAAAGAAAGAAAACATTACGCGTGCATTTTCATTAAATCGTATGGCTGTTAATTTAGGATTTTCGTTCGGTCCTGCTTTAGGAGGATTTTTATCAAATTACTCTTATGATTTATTATTTTACGGAAACGCAATCGCAGCTGGTATTGCAGGAATCGCCTTTATAAAATTCTTTTACAATAGAAAAGAACGCAACGAAGTTGATCCTACAGAAGCTGAAGTACAAGAAGTTGAAACTCCTGTAAAAGAACGAAATGCATATACAGATTGGAAATTTATATTATTTACAGTTTTCTGTTCAACGTTTTGTATTGCATTTTTCCAAATTTTAAATACACTTCCATTATTTTATAAAGAAGTAGTTAAATTATCTCAAAATGAAATTGGATTATTAATTGGTTTCAGTGGTTTTTGTGTATTCTTATTAGAGATGTTATTAGTGCATTGGGCAGAAAAGAAATTTACAATTACAGAAATTTTATTTTATGGTTCTATCATTACCGCAATCAGTTATTCAATTTTTGGATTTACACATGCATTAATTATCATGTATATGGCAATTTTCTTGATGAGTATTGGCGAAATGTTGGTTTTACCTTTCCTGTCTACCGTTACCGCTTTACGAGCTGGTGTTAAAAATAAAGGTGCTTATATGGGAATAAATGGACTTTCTGGAGCATTGGCTTTTATAGTTTCACCATTTATTGGAACATGGATCGCAACGAAATATAATTTTGAAATGTTATGGTTTGGTACTGCAATAGTTTTATTAATTACGGCTTTTGGTTTCAAATTATCAACTAAGCTATTAATTGGTAATAAATAAAAATCATTACTTTTAAAATCATTAAAAAAACAACATGAAAATTTATACGAAAACTGGAGATAAAGGAACTACATCATTATACGGAGGTACAAAAGTTGCAAAGGATAACATTAGAATTGACACCTACGGAACTGTTGATGAATTAAATTCTTACATTGGATTAATTAGATCTTATCCTATCGATGCTAAGCTTAATGAAGAATTTATTACAATTCAGAAAGATTTATTCAATATTGGTGCTGAATTAGCTACACCAGCTGATAAAATTATGCTAGCAAACGGCACACCTCGACTAAAAGTAATGATAAAAGAGGAAGACATTACACAATTGGAAAATTGGATTGATGCGATTGATGCTGAGTTAGAAATAATGACACATTTTATTCTTCCAGGTGGAAATCAAGCGTCTTCTCATGCACATGTTGCTAGATGTATTTGCCGAAGAGCTGAACGATTAATCGTTAGTTTATCGCATGTTGAAGAAATTAGACCAGAATTAGCAAAATACATTAATCGTCTTTCTGATTATTTATTTACAGCAGCTCGTAAAATAGCAAAGGATAATAATCACGACGAAATTAAATGGATTCCTGGTGAATAAAAAAGCGATTCTATTTCTAAACGGAGAAGTTCCAGATAAAACTCCAATCATCACAAAGTATCAAAAGATTTTTTGTACTGATGGATCGTATGAATATCTTAAAGATTTAGGAATAATACCAGATATCATCACAGGCGATTTTGATTCGATTCAAACAGAAAAATTTCCCGAAAGTTCTGAAATAATACATACTCCGGATCAAAATTTCACGGATTTTGAAAAAGCATTGCAAATTATCAAAAATCAAGGCTTTAATTCAGTTGATGTTTTAGGAGCAAGTGGAAAACAACAAGATCATTTTTTAGGAAATTTAAACGCAGCGTATAAATTTAAAGATTCATTATCGATTACTTTTTATGATAATTATTCAACATATAGCTTCATTTCCAGCCCTTTTAAATTAAATAATATTTTAGGGAAAACCATTTCACTTTTTCCATTTCCTGAAACGAAAGGAATTATTACAAAAGGATTAGAATATCCAATAAATAATGAAGATTTGAATATTATAAATCGAATTGGAACAAGAAATATAGCTGTTGATGATGAAATTGAAATCACTTATCAATCAGGTGATTTAATTTTGTTTATCATGGATTAATATCATTCGCATTTCATTCATATTGGCATATCATTTGAAATATTTATAATGTAACCTAAAATCTATATTATAAATATGAACAAAACATCTTTAATTGTTGCAACCATAGCGGCAATTGCTTTAGTAACTGCTACATTAATTATCGGAAATGCCTATAAATATAAATTTAACAGCAACGAAAATATAAATGTAACAGGAAATGCTTTAAAGGATTTTGATGCTGACTTAGTTAAATGGAGAGCTACTTATAGTCGTAATAATTTTGATTTAAAAACGGCTTCAGATCAATTAAAACAAGATCAAATTGTAGTTAAAAATTTTTTAATATCGCAAGGAATTAAAGCTAATGAAATAGTTTTTGAAGCGGTTAATATTACAAAAGATATACAATATGGAACTGATGTGAATGGAAATTCAATCAGCCATTTTAATGGATATATTTTATCTCAGGATGTAACAATTGAATCGAAAGATTTGGATAAAATTGAAAAAGCTTCAAGAGAAATTTCAAATTTAATAAGTCAAGGAATTGAATTAAATTCATCAAATCCGAACTATTATTATTCAAAATTAGAAGATTTGAAATTAGAATTAATCGCACAAGCTTCAGAAAATGCAAAACAGCGCGCTGAAAATATTGCAACGAAAGCTGGAAGCAATTTAGGTGAATTGAAAAAAGCTGATTTAGGAATTTTTCAAATCACAGGTAAAAATGATAATGAAGTTTATTCTTATGGTGGATCATTTAATACGACTTCCCGACAAAAAACTGCTCAGATTACAGTAAAAACTAGTTTTGGAACGAAATAATTAAAAAACCACTTCTTATGAAGTGGTTTTTTTTATCTAATTGATTAGAATTTCTCACAAAGTAAAGTGTAACTATTTGTATCTCCCGAACCACTTAACGATTGCATTGTTCTTGCAATAAAAGTTAATCTATAAAAATCTTCGTCTCCTGGATAACTTAGATAAACTTCAATCAATTCATTTATAGAATAAGAACTACTTGTTTATAGCTAAATTTATAAAATTAGATTTATCCACTGTGATCGTCTTATTTGTTTCTAACTTAGCAGAATTACCAAAACCATTTTAAGAACTATTCTTTTTAGAAATAATCGAATAAAAAATATTTTCTTGTAAATTTTCTGTATTACTATTTAATTTAATCTGAGGAACTGGATTTACCGTTGTATTATTTGGACTAGCTTCAGCAAATCTAATTAAAAATTTACCACAAGGTACTTGTTTTGTAATATCTGGTGTTGTAGATATATAATGTTTTTTGTCTCTACACTATATTCATATACATTATCAATTATATTCTGTTTTATCGTGATAATCAATATTTCCATCTTTATCGACAACTAACACATTTTTATAGTTGGATCAGTATTTTTAATTTCTGTTTTATTAATTTTTAGGTCACCATTTATATCTAGTGTAGCTTTTGGATTTAAATTATTGATACAAACTTGGGCAAAAGAAAATTATTATCCAAGTCTGAAATTCTTAAATCACCATTAATGTCCAATTTTCGTGTAGGTTTATCTGTATTAATCCCTACTTGTGCATTTAATGATGATACTAAAAATTAACTTAATAGTATAAACAGTTTATTAATATACATAATTTTTTTTTGTTATTTCCCTTATTTAAAAACACTTAAATTTTAAGCAGCCGCAAATATATACTATAAACCTATAGTAAAAAAATAATACGTAAATTATAATCAGACTATATTAATTAGATTTTAATTATTTTTGTACAATGATAAATAACGATACAATTTGCGCTTTAGCTACAGCCAACGGAATGGGTGCCATAGCCGTTATACGAATTTCAGGACCAGAAGCCATCACCAAAGTAGCTCAGATTTATCAATCAAAATTTAATAAGAACAAATCATTAACTGATGCAGAATCACATACCATACACTTAGGTTATGTTATGGATGATGACACAATTATTGACGAAGCTTTATTTTCTATATTTAAAAATCCACATTCATACACAGGTGAAGATGTCGTAGAAATTTCTACACACGGTTCTATTTATATACAGCAAAAAGTTTTAGAACTTTTAAATAAAATAGGCATTCGCAATGCCAATCCAGGAGAATATACATTTAGAGCATTTTGGAATGGAAAAATGGATTTAACTCAAGCCGAAGCCGTTGCGGATTTGATTGCCTCAGATTCTAAAGCATCGCATGAAGTTGCCATTAAACAAATGCGTGGAGGATTTTCTAATCAAATTAAAGATTTGCGTGATCAGATGATTAATTTCGCAGCTTTAATGGAATTAGAGTTAGATTTTTCTGAAGAAGATGTAGAATTTGCTGATCGAACTCAATTTTATGCTTTATTAAATCAGTTACAATCAATTTTAAAACGTTTGGCAGATTCGTTTGCCTTCGGAAATGTTATTAAAAATGGTGTACCTGTTGCTATTGTCGGAGCTCCAAATGCAGGAAAATCTACTTTATTAAATGCCTTATTAAACGAAGAACGTGCAATTGTTTCGGATATTGAAGGAACAACTCGTGATACCATCGAAGAAACAATCTATATCGAAGGTGTTGGATTCCGTTTCATTGATACTGCCGGAATTCGTAAAGCTGGAGATACAATTGAACAAATAGGTATCGAAAAAACTTTCGAAAAAATTAACGATGCAACTATCGTGATTTACCTGTACGATGCTAATATTACCGAAGAAAATCAAATTGCGCAACAATTAGATGAACTTCAAGGTAAAGGAAAAATCCTATTTAACGTTGCCAATAAAATTGATGTAACAAACAAGCAATCGGCGATTTCTGATGCTATTCGTCAAGAATTTAAAGATGTAGTTCATTTAGAAATTTCAGCAAAAGATCAATACAATATTGATGCATTAAAAGAGCAGTTGGTTTATCAAATGAAATTGAAAGGTTCTAGTCAAGATGATACAATTGTAACCAATTCACGTCACTTAGAAGCTTTACAAAATACGTTAATCCAAATTGGTAAAATTAAACAAGGAATGGACAGTGGTCTTCCAGGTGATTTATTAGCCATGGACATCCGCGAAGCCTTAACTTATTTAGGACACATCACCGGAGAAATTGACGTGGACCAAGATATTTTAGGAACTATTTTCGGGAAGTTCTGTATCGGAAAGTAAACTCATCTAAGTAAACCATAACAAAACATATAACAAACCTCTTAAAACGCTGATTTTAGGAGGTTTTATTTTTCACAAAATACACTTTATTTATATCCTCTTAGATATTGATTTTTTTACTATAGTTTTTCTTAGAAATGAGTGAAATAAAGGTCCTTAATTCCTCTTAATAAAGCTATAGTAATTTTATATTTTTTAAATGAATTAGCTAAAATCTTTGATCCTAAGCAATTATACAGATCTGTGTATCTGATTATTTAGAAAAAGTTGCCACAACTAAACAACGTAATAAAGGATATGATTTAGCTGATTTTCTAATTAATCACAACTGGCAATTGTTCAGAAATCATAATTAATGTAGATAATGTTATTTATGTAGCATTTAATAAAACTTCAGACCCTCATTTATTTGAGGGTTTATTTATATATTTAAATAACAAAAATTACATTATTATGGAAGTAGAAATTAAAAACGTCGAAGTAATTCTTAAAAAAACTAAAATTAGTAGTACAATTTTAAAACAAACTATTAAGACTACTTATTCATTATCAAAAAACAAAAATTATGAGATACTGGGATGGTGTTTATATAATAATATAAAGACTGCGGTATTCTATAATAAAAATGATAATACAATAAAAAAGTGTGAGCTTTATACTAATATTATGATAAAAGATAATATTCTAATCCTCAAATTTCAATCAAAAGATAATAATGATAATTATACTAAAAGTAAAGAATATAAAGACATTAATCAATTAAATGAAGATTATGAAAACTTGAAATCTATACATAAAAACATTATAGATAAAGGGCAATTTTATATTTAAAAAATGAAAAAACTAACCAACCCTAAAGAAATACTTGTATTAACAACCACAACAGTTGGAAATTACAAAATAGTACAACATTTTAATCCAGTAACTTCTCATGTAGTAGCTGGTACAAACTTAATCTCTGATTTTATCGGTGGCCTTTCAGACGTATTTGGAGGTCGCTCTATCGAATTTCAAAAACAAATAGCTTCTATCTATGATGAAGCAATTAATAAGCTGAAATTAGACGCTTATAGACTTGGTGCAAATTGTATCGTAGGACTTAAAATAGATGTAGATGAAATCTCAGGAAAGGGAAAATCTATGTTTATGATTACTGCAATCGGTACACCAATATTATTTGAAAATAATGAGGTTCAAAAAGATCAAAACAACATTGTTTCAGCTGATTATTTAAACAACCTAATTAAAACTCGTAAAACAATTAAAGAATTAACTGAAAATAAAGCTAATATCACAAATGAATTTTGGGAATTAATAATCAATAATGAAATAAAAGAAGCTTTTGATTTCTTAATTGTTATATATGAATATCTATTAAAAAATAATGCAGAAAATGAAATAGAACCTTTTAAAGTTCAATACTCAAGATATTTACAATCCTTAGATAGTGATATTGTAATAGATAAACTTTACAAATACTTAAAAAATAGTAATAATACAGAAATGAACGTTGCTATATATAAAATCATAGAAGAATTAAATCTAATAGATTTTAATAAGATTAAACATTTATTACAATCTGAAAACCACATAGATAAAAAAATAGCTATTCTTCTAACAAGATTTGATAAAGCAATTTATGACTCCAATGATATAGCAGAAATAGAAGATGTTTTAAACTCGATAAACAACAATGTAAAAGAAATTGTAACATATACGACTAAGAAAAAAGGAATGTTTTCTTCAGAAGAAATTGAAGTTTGGAAGTGTACAAATTCAAATTGTGGACATACAAACAATAAAGAAAATGAATATTGTGAACATTGTTACCATGATAAATATGGCTTTAATGCTAAGTTTTATAATAAAAATTCAGCAATTGAAAATCTAACAGAAAAAATTGAAATATTGAAAGAGCAATTGTTATAAAACAAGCAACCTCAACTAAAATTAATAGTTGAGGTTGAAATATTTATAATTTACACTCAGAATAATCAATATTGAAATTATACTTTTTATCTGAAACTTTCTCAATTGAATTATTATGTTTATGATCTGGTTTATATGAAGCTCCTGAAGCTAAATCAACAACAATTCCTGGTAATCCCCATGAAATAACACTTAAAATAAAGTTTCCAGTTCTAAATGTTTTTTCAAAATTCTGTGACTTTGGTTCACAACCATCTTGTTTTACTTCAATCTTTAAATCTTTGTTTCTTTTAAATGATTTAGAAACTTCTCCTTCTCCAATCTTTTCTCCATTTGCATAAATTTGAGCATTTGGATGTTCAGCAACTTTTATATTTGCATCATAATGGCTACCTCCAAACATTACTCCACAACTACTTAAAGAGAATGTAAAAGTTATTAAACCTGCTAATAGAACAGCTTTTTTCATAATTGTACTTTATTGTATTTAGTATGTTGCAAACATATTAATTATGAAATAAATATTCTAATTTTTTTTCATTTAAAGATTTATTGATTTACTACATTATGTAAAACAAATATTTATATCAATACTATTCCAGTCATTCTACCGCAAGTATCCTGCCTTTATCTTGCCTTTATCCTGCCTTTATTTATAGTATCTTATTGCCACTAATTAACTATCATCATCACTATTTTATGTGAGAGATGAGTAAAAATAAAATGATAGATTAGACTAATTAATAAAATAAGTTCTCCGATAATTATATACTGGAGAAGAGTATGAATTATCATTATTCTAAAGTTAAGAGTCTAAATGTTACTATTGTATACTTATCATTGATTGTAAAAAACATTTAAATACTTTATACAAAAGCAGAAAGTACAATAACTATATTTTTATTATAAAAGCAGTAAACAAAAAATAGTCTATGAATTAAATTCATAGACTATTTTTACTTATATAATATAGTGTGCTTTTATAACAATTTATTTTTTTAATAATTGCTCTATATAAGTTAATTTTTCCTTTTCAGCAGCTAACAGACGCTCGTATAATTTTTTATTCTCTTCATATGCCTCTACCAGTTTATCTAAAGGGTTGAAGGTTGTATACATTCCTTGGTTAAAACTATTACCTTGAGATGAGCTATTGTCGTAGAAATTATTTACGTAATTAATCATTCGTTCATCCGAATATTCTTTAATGGCTTGTGTAGGTACTTCAAGGGCTTTCGCGATATTGTCCAGTTTTGCATCTTCCAAATCCGGTGTGTTTTCAATTACCGACATTTTTTGTTGGCTAATACCTAACAGTTCAGCTAAAGTTTCTTGTTTCATTCCCTTCATTTCACGAATGCGACTGATGTTGCGTCCTATATGTTTTTTTTGTGTCGTTACCATAAGCCAAAATTATATATACTCAAATATAGGCTATTTTCTTAAAATATTCTCTAAAAATTTTCCCTCAATATGTTATTTACCACGTAATCATGGTACGTTACTTTACTTTATGGTTCGATACCTTGTTATAATTAATCAATTTTGATGTATTCATTATTTAAATTGTTGATTATGAAAGAAATAAATACATTAAACCTACCAAAAGACTTGGCAATGCCTGTTCAAAATTTTATTACCCATGCGGTATGTAGTTTAGAACTTATGTTGGTGTTTTATACCGTTGTGGTTCACAGTAAACTAAAAATATTAACCATAGTCGTTGATAAACAAAATTATGATGCTTTAGTTTGTGAGTTACAACCACAAATAGATGCCTTAAATGCTTTAGAAAAGTATGATATTTTAATAACCATAAATTATCATACCGTTTCATCAAATGATTCCCATTTCCATTTTAGTTATTTGCAATTGCATTTACAACCTTATTATGTTATTTACAGCAATCATATTAAGCGATGGAACAGTTTATTCCAAAATTATTACTGTACAGATAAACAAAAGTCTAAACTTCATTTCCGAAATTACATTAAGGAAGTTGATAATAAAGTACATGAAGCTATCTCTGTATTTGTTGATCCATTGGTCAAACAGCAACATTACCAATCGGCACATTTAGCTTTACTTGAAGTCTTTTCTTACTATTATGACTTGTTAAAAAATATGCTGCTTCCAAATAGCCTCCATCACAGGTATAACGAGGAAGAATTTATTTTATTTATAGATGCGTATTATCCAATGTTCTCAAAAATCGTCTATAAAATCACTAAAATGAAAGAGGTTTTATTTATCGATCAATCGCACTATACACTGGGAGAAACTCCCAAAAGTATTTTCGATAAAACCATGAAAAGCGCATTAGATCTCCTAACGCATGGATTTAAACGAACGAATATCTTTTACTCGAAACGAATCGATGCACAACTACCGGATCGTTTAAATGAAAAAACGCTATTAAAAAATCTCGTTACTTTTTTAATCAGTAAATATAAAATAGATGCCATTTATCTATTAAGTACAGAAAAAATAAATGACTCAAATGGCACCCATACTTATAAGTTTAATCTGCTTATAATTGCCCCAACACTTCGTATTCAACAACACGATGCATTAGTTCAAGAGGTTTCTAATCATTTCAAAAAGGAAGTAGAAGTATTTTGTTTAATTCATACGTTGGAATGGCTTCAAAAAAATGAAGAAACTTTACAGCTATTTTTAAATAAATACATATTACATCAAAATGTTTTGTATATGAAAAACAACTTAGTAATAAACAAAAAGCTTTATAAAGCTAATAATACCAAACAATTACAAGAAAAGTATTGGACACAACGCTTAACCTATATTTCGCCTTGGTTTACTGCTTTTCAAAAGCAGGATTTAGTCTACCAATCCGGACATATTTTACTTCTTAAAAACA
Source organism: Faecalibacter bovis (assembly GCF_017948305.1). Classification (NCBI taxonomy): domain Bacteria; kingdom Pseudomonadati; phylum Bacteroidota; class Flavobacteriia; order Flavobacteriales; family Weeksellaceae; genus Faecalibacter; species Faecalibacter bovis. The sequence goes on along the minus strand of NZ_CP072842.1, from coordinate 2,352,546 downwards.
TCTTGCAACAGTTAATTCTTGGGCTTTTATATCAAAAGCTACAATACATTCCTGCTATTTACAGTAGCAGATATTTAATAAAATTATTTCAAGCCCTTTTACCTGAAATATACTTTAAATATATTGACTCTATTGAAGTCCAAACTATACTTCATTTACTAAGTACTCCAATAGACTTCTTACCTAAAAATAATATCCTATTAAGAGATATCGATCAGCTTTCATGTGCAAAAACCTTAGGACTTTGCGAAAAGCTGTTTAATGAAATACAACTTGAGAACAATTAAACTATAGTGTAATGAATATTCAAGAAAAAAGAAACAGTAAAACAGTTCGATTCCCAGATGAATTAAACTGTAAATTGGAAGAAAGTATTCGTTCAAAAGCAATTCGAGCTATTTGGTTTGATAAAACCGAGCGTACGGAGTATCATATTTTATGGTTAAAAGTGATAGATAAAAAAGAAATTGAAAAATCAATTTCTGTCGATTACCAAAATGCTATTTTAAGAGAAAATCAAATTTTAATTGTCTTTCTTGATAAGAAAGATTTTGAATATTCTCTGCGATTTAACGATTTCATACTCGCTCATTTACTTTATGAAGATAATTGTTTGTATAGCACTGAAAAAGTAACACAGCATACGTATTTAAAAGAGACCTATCATATGAAAATAAGGGATAGTTATGAAGAAAAACATCAGCTATTAAATAAGATAAGTACAGATTTTATAACAGAAAAATTACAAGGCGCTTGGCAATTTATCATAAAAGCATTTGCAAATGATATTACGTATTTAGAACTCATGGTTTTCGGAACTTCATTTGAAAATAAAACAATAACGCAACGCATGTTGATTTTAGAGCGTTTTATTCCAGAAATGAAAAAACTATTGGTTAAAAAAGATGAACAAACTTACTTTTTAATTGATTATATCATTCATGATGATGATTCAGGCTATTACGACGATTTTGGAAAAAGTCTTCAAAAGATTCAGAAATTATTCTACAAGTTAGTTCATCAAAATATCACACTATATACGGATAAATATAATGGTAGTCCCATACTAAGGGTTGAAAAAAGTAATGAAGTTTACGGTCATGAATTAATGCATCATGAAGCTTTAAATCAATTGAAAAAGTTTGATGAGGTTGAAGAATTGTTTGTGTTTCATCAAATCACAACTTTTGGTAATAGTGGACTGCACGAACATCTTTATGTATTTGTTGTAATTAAACAGAAAGCAACAGAAGAACTAAAAACCTATTTGCAACACATAGAACATAATCCCATTGAAGATGTTTGTTTAACAAGTATTTGCTATACACGCTATCAAATTCAAAGTAAACTTTATAAATATCAATGTTTTTTTAAAAAGGTAATGAAATCCAAGAATAAAATTTATAGCGCTGGTTATTATCCTAAAATTCATTGGCACAATGAAGAAATCTGTACTATAGATGATTTAAAAGGATTATACGAATTGAATTTGTTTCATTATGAATCCAACATTAAACCGATATTAGAAAGTAAAAACACTAGAAAATATATTTCCAAGAAAATGTTAGTTGATTTCTTCATAAATCATTTAAAAACATTTATTTATAGTGAAATTATTTACAAACCACAATCAAAAAACCTCATAACACTATGGAATTTAATGATTTTTGCAAATAATACTTTACTTGATAAATTTTCTACTACCGAAATAAATCAGCTTAGTTCCTTATTGCAAAAATTACAAAATGAATTTATAGAAGAAGGTCAATTGCTCTTAGATGAATCCACCTGTACCTTAGTAGATAAGTTTGTTACCACATTATTTGCCCACCTTCAATCTTCAAACGAATTTAAAAATTAGATCTCATGAAAAAAGAAAAGTTATATCTAAGAGCCGAGCTTTGGCATGGAAACAAAATTAAAGATCCATATAAACTAATTCAAGTGTTTTTTGAAACGGAATCGATCACTAAAATAAAGACAAATTTTAATCAAATCTTAAAACATGCATTTGATGATAAATACGAAATCTACACAAACCCTTTTGAGTCTTTAAAGTTTTTCACAATGACAAATTCGTTAATTCGCGCAAGTTTTAAAATTTTAAGGAATATTGATCAATATGAACGTAAAAGTGAGTCTAATGATGTATTACATTCGAAGTATTTAGTCTATGCATCTGGTTTAACCTACGAGCAATACTTAAATCCATACCTGATTATTAAGCATGTTTTTAATGAACAAAGCTTTTCACAAATTGAATTAGATTTAGAAGATATTATGGAGCATACTTTAGGGAGTTATGGCAGTTGCCCATCAGAAGATATTTGTATTTCATTTATCAACATCAATAGGTTGTTAGATGCATGCTGGTTAATTTATAATCGTGAAATTTATGATGAAGATGTTTGAATTAACTTTAGATTCCTATTATTGGACGAAAGATCAGGTTGAATGCCCGTATGAACTTTTGGTTTTATTAAAAGAACAAGCAGGTATGGAATATTTTCATCAACAATTAGATCATTATTGTTTATATTCCTTAAGTCATGTAATGTATGATAGAAGAAGAGTTTCAGAAGTAATCTATGATACCATTGTTTTTCAGTCTATTATAAAATTAGGGTATAAAATTTTTATAAATCCAGAGGAATTTAATAGAAGGAATTTTTGCGAATATCATTTCTCTGAAAAACGGTTGCAAGAAGTGAAATATTTAGATCTAAATGAGACTGAAAATCCCTATATCGTTTTCGAAAATATTTTTAAAAAGCATCGAATTGAAAAGGTTAGTAAATCATTTTTTAATCTAATACTTGCCGCAATGGCTGATGACACTTATGGAAAAGACTTTGTTTGCAGTGTATCAATCCTTGATTATCATAAATTACTTGAGGCTTGTAAACTTATACAGCAGCGATGTTTAACGAGTGAACGGTAGATTTTTATCCAAATGTAATTTAATAACTAAGACTAAAATGTTCGTTATTTCATACAAAATAGATGTTTTTGATTGAAATAACGGTCATTTGTAAATTTTTTCGAGGCAGATATCAAGAATGCTAACAGGATTGCCGTCAAGATGGTGTGTAGGCTGGCCAGCATGACAGCATGCAATTCATTATACCCCCTCGAATGAAAGCTGAATATTATTTAGCAGAGAAATGAAAACTATACTGAAAAATTAAAAGTTTTAATGCTTATTACAATATTTGCATTCAACTAAGATGGGGTAGCTATTACTAATATAAATAAGTATACTTTCTTTTTCACCAGAAGTAGTTCGACAAAAGAGTTTTGAAAAAAAAGTTCCCGAATTGGGAAATAATTTGTAAATTTGTATAAAATATTTTAATTGAGAGTTATAGCAATAAAAACATTACGTGTTTTTTGGACAAAACATGCAGATAGTGAACAGCAATTAAAAGCTTGGTATCAAGAGGCAGAAAAAGCAACTTGGAAAAATAGTAATGAGATAAAGACCGAGTATCCAAGCGCAAGTATTTTAGAAGATAATAGAATATGTTTTAATATTAAGGGAAATCATTACCGATTAATTGTTAAAATAAACTTCATGCATCAAATGATGTGGATTCGTTTTATAGGAACCCACGCAGAATATGATAAAATTAATGCCAATACCATTTAAATTATGAAATTGAAACCTATAAAATCAGAACAAGATTACGAAACAGCTTTAGAAAGACTAGAGGTGATTTTTGACGCACTTCCTGGAACGGAAGAAAGTGATGAATTGGAGATTTTGGGAATGTTGATTGAAAAATATGAAAAAGAACATTATCCTATGGATTTACCAGATCCAATTGAAGCAATTAAATTTAGAATGGAACAAATGGGCTACACACAAAATGATTTAGCAGAAATGATTGGATTAAAAAGTAGAGCAAGTGAAATTTTAAATAGAAAGCGAAAATTATCTCTTGAAATGATCCGTACTTTAACCCAAAAATTACATATTCCTTCCGAAGTTCTAATTCAAGTATATTAAATAAAGCCTCCAACTTCGGAGGCTTTACTAATTTTAAATCGACTGTATAATCTCAACAAGTCGATTAAAAAGCCTACGAATCAATTAATTATCATAAAGATTAATGAGGGGTTAATTTTCATTCAATAGCTCAATCAGTTTTTTAATGTGGTATTTATACACATCAGAATATTCAAAGCGATTATTTTTTTTAAAAACTCACCATTTCTAAAGATTTCACTTCTTTTTTGTAGCGTTTTTCCATTATACTATTTTAATGAGCGTCTTCTAATGCTTCGTTACTTACAATTCATAAACTTCTTCATTCAAAGGAACCAAATTAATTAATTTTATATATACTATTTCAATTCTGTCAACGGTTGTATGAATAACTGTTTTATTCTACTAGTCAATTCAACTCCTACAACATTTGCCTAAATATTAATTGTCTATTTTTCCACTTCCCTCCTATCTTATTCTATGTTATTTGATACAACACATTTCCAAACGACTTATTTTGACGTTATAAATATTTATGTTTGTTAATATCATTACAAATAGGTTTAATAGTAAGTAATTATCTTTTGTTATGATTTCATTAGCAGTAAAACGATTAGTATATTTACAACTTAAGTACAGATTAACAATATGGCCAAAAAAGTACAAACCAAAAGTACAGAAGAAATCCTTTGGGATGCAGCAAATAAATTACGTGGTTCAATAGAACCTTCAGAATATAAACACGTGGTATTGAGTTTAATCTTCTTGAAATTTGCAAGTGATAAATTCATCAAACGCAGAGAAGAATTAAAAGCTGAAGGTAAAGAAGCCTTCTTAGAAATACCAGAATTTTATCAGGCAGAAAACGTATTCTATTTGCCTGAAGTATCGCGTTGGGAATACATTATCGAAAATGCCAAACAAGAAGACATTACGCTAAAAGTAGATACCGCACTTAAAACCATAGAACGTACCAACAAATCTTTAGAAGGTGCGTTACCTGACAACTATTTCTCAAGATTAGGATTGGATCAATCTAAGTTTTCGGCTTTATTGGATACTATCAATAACATCGATACGCTTCGTGATGAAGCCCAAGATATTGTAGGACGTGTGTACGAATATTTCTTGAGCAAATTTGCCATTGCCGAAGGAAAAGGGAAAGGAGAATTCTATACGCCAAAGTCGATTGTAAACTTGATTGCCGAAATGATTGAACCCTACAAAGGGAAAATCTATGACCCTTCTTGTGGTTCGGGTGGTATGTTTGTACAATCGTTGAAGTTTATTGAGAAACACCAAGGAAACAAAAAAGACATTTCCATTTACGGACAAGAGTTAACGAATACCACGTTTAAACTGGCTAAAATGAACTTAGCCATTCGTGGGATTTCTGCCAATTTAGGAAACAAAGCGGCCGATACGTTTGGTGACGATCAGCACGCAGCATTGAAAGCTGATTACATCATGGCGAATCCTCCGTTCAATTTAAAAGATTGGCGCGCGGAAAACGAATTAACGGATGATCCACGGTGGACTGGTTACGAAGTTCCTCCAAAATCCAATGCCAACTATGCGTGGATTTTGAATATGATTTCTAAACTATCGCAAAACGGTGTCGCTGGTTTTATCTTAGCCAATGGTGCGCTTTCGGGTGGTGGTGAAGAATACAAAATCCGTAAACAAATTATAGAAAACGACTTGGTAGAAGCAATTGTAATTTTACCAAGAGCGATGTTTTATTCTACAGATATTTCGGTGACACTTTGGATTTTGAACCGTAATAAAATGGAACGCACTGAAGTAAGGGCGAATTGCGATTCTCCCCGACATTACCGTAACCGCGAAGGTGAAGTGTTGTTTATGGATTTACGTCAAAAAGGTGAACCGTTTGAAAAGAAATTCATTCAGTTTTCTGAAAAAGATATTGAGCAGATTGCATCAACCTATCATAACTGGCAGACACTTAGCGGTGAAGAAATTGGCGACGATGAGAGAGAGAAAGAGCGATTGTACGGGCGAATTGCAATTCGCCCCAACTTACGCAAACGTTCCCGAATATTGTTACAGCGCAACTTTAGAAGAAATTCGTAAAAAGGATTATTCGTTGGTACCAAGCAAATACATAGCGTTTGTAAACCGTGACGAAAACATCGACTACGATACCCAAATGCAATCGTTGCAAACCGAACTGAAAGAGTTATTTCAACAAGAAGAAGCATTGAAGCAAGAAGTAGCAAACGTATTTAAATCGTTGGGCTATGAGTTATAAAAAGTTGGGTGATTATATTCAACAAGTAAATAATCGTAACAGAGATTTACAAGTTGATACATTGCTTGGTGTAAGTATTACAAAAAAACTGATTCCATCCATTGCAAATACGGTTGGAACGGATATGTCTACATATAAAATTATTGAAAAGGGACAATTCGCATACGGAACCATTACATCAAGAAATGGAGATAAAATATCTATTGCATTAGCTGATGAATATGAAAAGGCTTTGGTTTCTCAAATCTACATAGTATTTGAAGTAATAGATAAAAATGAATTGCTACCTGAATATTTGATGATGTGGTTTTCTCGACCAGAATTTGATCGTTATGCTCGTTATCATTCGCATGGAAGTACAAGAGAATCTTTTGACTGGGAAGATTTATGTGAAGTAGAATTACCTGTTCCCTCCATCGAAAAACAACGCGAAATTGTAGCCCAATACCAAGCGGTAGCAAAAAAAATCAAAGTCAACGAACAAATCTGCGAGAAGTTAGATGCCACTGCTCAAACCTTATACAAGCAATGGTTTGTCGATTTTGAATTTCCAAACGAAGAAGGTAAACCTTACAAATCTTCTGGTGGTGCAATGGTGTACAACCAAGAATTAGAAAAGGAAATCCCTGGAGGTTGGGTTATTTCAAATTTAGGAGACATAACTTATGTAATAGATTGCTTACATTCTAAGAAGCCTGAAGAAATAAAAGAAAGTAATAGTCAAAATATTCTTTTGCAGGTAAATAATATAGGTAAATATGGGTTATTAGATCTTAGCAAAAAATATAATATTTCAGACGAAGATTATGAGTTATGGACATCACGTATTGAGCTAAATAACAGTGATTGTTTTATTACAAATGTTGGTGTTGATGGCATTGCTCAAATACCAAAAGGTGTAAATGCAGCATTAGGTAGAAATATGACTGCTTTAAGGTTAAAGGAAGGTTTTAATTTTCCATCATTTTTAATAACGTTATTACTATCTGATTATATGAAAAAAGAAATTGATGATAATAAAGATACAGGTACTGTAATGCAAGCATTAAACGTATCAACAATCCCAAAGCTAAGATTTTTAAATCCTACATTGGATTTAGTTGAAATATTTGATAATAATATATTAATTATAAGAAAAAAATTAGAGAATTTATTTTTGCAAAACCAAAAACTCACTCAACTCCAATCATTGATGTTAAGTCGCTTAGCAACGTTGGAGGGGTAAAGAAAAACTAAACACTGATAACTTAAGAAACACTATGAATTATGTATATTTCTAACTTAAAAATAACTAATTATCGAGGAGTAAAAGAAACGCGCTCAATAAATCTTGCTAGATTTTCATCAGTAGTTGGTAAAAATGATGCTGGTAAAACAATAGTATTAAATGCAATTGCAACATTTTTAGACATTAAAAGTTTCACCATAACACAAACAGATTTTAATGATTTAAGTAAACCAATTGAGTTTGAATTTCAATTCAGCTCAGATTCAATTTCTGATTTACTTGAAACTAAAGTAAAATCAAAAGTAAAGAAGACTGAAGGGTTAGATGAATTTATTAATGATTTGATTTTCGATAATTCTATTATTTATAAAAGAATAGCATATAATATCGGAAAATCTTGGAGTGAAGAGCATATTCTAATTAATGATTTTGAAAATTCTGAAATTCAAGGTTTATATTTTAAATCTGATGAAGAAATCACAGCAATTGTAGAAAAATTTGGAATTGTAATTCCAGTAGAAGGTAAAGGAAGAAATTCTAAAGCTGAGAAAATAAAATTTATAAAGGAGCATTTTAAAGATGAGCCTAGAGCTAATTTTTGGATTCCTGATGACATGAAGATTTCATCATTATTTCCAGAAGTAGAAATGTTTAAAGCAGATTATGGCTTAGAAGCTGATACAAAATTTAAAACAGCTACGGTCACAGAAATTGAGGAATATTTTAGTCGTGTTGAAGATAGGTTAGTAATTTTTAAGAATGAGATTAATGCTGAAATGAAAAAAGAAGCTGATATTCTTAAAACTTATATGCAAGAATATGCTTCTAATTTATTAGATATTGATATTAGTCCAAATGTTGCGTGGAAAGATGCAATCAAAAGTGTTGATGTTTCCTTTCAATTCGCAGGTGATGATAAATTCATCCCAATGACTCATAAAGGTACAGGCTATCGTAGATTATTTATGGTTGCTAGATTTAGATATCTGGCTCAGAAAAGTAAAGGGAATAATATCATTTATTTAATAGAAGAACCTGAAACATTTTTACATCCAACGGCTCAGCAAGATTTATTGAATGCTTTAAAAGAATTATCGAATGAAAACCAAGTTGTTACCACAACACACTCTCCTGTATTTGCAGGTGCAACACATATTGAAGGTGTCGTTTTATGTACAAAAAGAACTCAATCAAATTATGAAAATGCAGTTGAAGGTAATGAGAGAGAATTTTTATTTAAAATCATTGATGAGTTAGGAATTAAACCATCATTTAATTTAAGAGATAATCATGAAAGTATCTTATTTGTTGAAAGTACAAATGACATGAAATTTTATGATATAATATGTCGAAAACTATTAGATTTTAATTTGATTGGAAATCCAAAAGTTTTGGTATTACCATTTGGCGGAGGAGCTGATATAGATAGCTTTTTAAATCTTGACTATTTTGATAATTCTGGTCGAAAATTATTTTTATTAATTGATAGTGATAAACAACAAAATAAACAAGATTCACAACATCAAAAAGCTCAAGATTATATCAATCGAAAACAAAACGCTCAAGCATACGTAATATTCCGAAGTTGTATTGAAAATTACTATCATCCTAGATGTATCGAAAGAGTTTATGATTGCGAATTAGAAACTTTTCCAAATTTTACACCAGAAGATAATGTCAAAACTTTAATAAAAAATATTGTTTCTGAAAAAGGTTTAGGTTACAAGAATATTAGAGAAAAAAATAATTTCAAAATTTTCGAAAATATGACGGTTGAAGAATGGCAAGAAGTAGTTGAAGAAGAATTGTTAGATTTTCTTGTGTTACTTAAATAATTATGAAACACTTCTAATCACATACAAACAAAGTTTATAAGCCTTTTAAAACGAAAAAAACACAAAAGCTATTTTGTAACAAATTTTCACTAAATTTGTTACAAAACAAAAAGATAAAACAAGGTGAAATCATCTAAAAATCAAATAGAAACAAAGATTTTAAAATCATCATTAGGCGAAATATTTTTCGCTGAAGATTTCTATGCGTATGGTTCACCAGGTAATATCCGTTTAACACTTTTTCGTTTGGTTAATGAAGGTATATTAGAACGTTTGGCTCAAGGCATTTATCTAAAACCCAAAAGAGATCCTTTGTTAGGTATCCTCTATCCTACTACGGAAGAAATAGCCAAGCAAATAGCACAACGCGACAAAGCACGTATTGCACCAACGGGTGTGTTCGCTTTGTATTTGTTGGGGCTAACCACACAAGTTCCTCTAAAAGCGGTGTATCTGTCCGATGGTTCGCAACGAGAAATTAAAATAGGAAACCGTACCATTCAATTCAAAAAAACGGTTCCTAAAAGTTTTGCCATAAAAGATGAATTGTTGCATTTGATCGTGCAAGCATTCAAAGAGGTGAGCCAAAATAAAGTAACCGAAATTTTTTTAGAAAAAATAAAGCCTTCTGTAGTGCAGCTAGACTCCCAAGTGGTCCAAAAGCAGGTAAAATATGCACCGGTTTGGATACAGAAACACATCAATAATATTTATACACAAAGATAAAATTTGTAACAATTTCTACTATACTAATTACAAAAGCCAAAAAAACACAACATGAAAAATTTCTTTGAAATTCACCGAACACTAATTAACAAGCTTTTATTAGCCTTTTGTTGATAGAGGATTAATCAAGTTTTTTGAAACAGTGGCCAAAGTTAGTATGGGCGAAGATAGTATGGGCGAATTGCAATTCGCCCCAACAAAAAACTATCAGTATATTATACTTTTAAATAGCTAAGTTATGGAACAATACAACCCTTATAAACACCATCGAAAGTCGATACGTTTGGTTGGCTATGATTATAGCCAAGCGGGATTGTATTTTGTTACTTTAGTTTGCCAAGATAGAGCGCATTTGTTTGGTGATATAAAAGATGATATCATGTATTTGAATGAATTTGGGCAACTTGTAGCTGATGAGTGGTTACATACGCAGGAAGTTCGAGATAATGTTGTAATACACGAATTTATAGTAATGCCTAATCATATCCATGGTATTATAGAAATACTATATCCTAAAGAATCCAGCAATATTGTAGGCGCTTTTAAATCGCCTTCCCAAACCATAGGTGCAATCGTAAGAGGCTATAAAATAGCTACTATAAAAAGAATAAAAGAACTTATAAAACGAACAGAAGATAATAAGGGCGAAGATAGTAAGGGCGAATTGCAATTCGCCCAAAAAACTATCAGTATATTATACTTTTAAATAGCTAAGTTATGGAACAATACAACCCTTATAAACACCATCGAAAGTCGATACGTTTGATTGGCTATGATTATAGCCAAGCGGGATTGTATTTTGTTACTTTAGTTTGTCAAGATAGAGCGCATTTGTTTGGTGATATAAAAGATGGTATCATGTATTTGAATGAATTTGGGCAACTTGTAGCTGATGAGTGGTTACATACGCAGGCAGTTCGATATAATGTTGTAATACACGAATTTATAGTAATGCCTAATCATATCCATGGTATTATAGAAATACTATATCCTAAAGAATCAAGCAATATTGTAGGCGCTTTAAAATCGCCTTCCCAAACCATAGGTGCAATCGTAAGAGGCTATAAAATAGCTACTATAAAAAGAATAAAAGAACTTATAAAACGAACAGAAGATAATAAGGGCGAAGATAGTAAGGGCGAATTGCAATTCGCCCCAACCGCCCCAACTTTCCCAACTAATCCAACGAGGGAAATCATAAAATCCTTAGATTATAAAATCTGGCAACGTAACTACTATGAACATATCATAAGAGATGAAAAGGCTTTTATCAATATTAGTAATTACATTATTGAAAATCCTAAACGATGGATAAACGATGAATATAACCTATCACAGTAATATCATAAGTATGGGCGTAGATAGTAAAGGCGAAAAAAGTAAGGGCGAATATAGTAAGGGCGAATTGCAATTCGCCCCAACCGCCCCAACTGACCCAATGGAAATAAAGGAGAATATAATCTATTATGAAATACACTGAATCACAATTAGAAAAAGCATTTATAAGCCTTCTGGAAACAGAAGGCTATCACTATATTAATGGGAAAGAATTAATTAGAACTTCTAATCAAGAGGTTTTACTCAAAGAAGATTTACGTTCTTTTCTTTTCAACCGCTATCCCGATTTAGAAGAAGTTGAAATTGAAACGTTAATCAATGAGTTAGCTTTTCAGTCGACTTCTACTCTATACGAATCGAATAAAACAATTTGTAAGCTTTTGGCAGATGGTTTAATTTTTAAACGTAATAATCCCAGCAAAAAAGACTTGCATATTCGCTATATTGATATAGAAAACATCAAAAATAATACCTTCAAGATTGTTAATCAATTAGAAATTCAAGGAACAGAATTACGAATTCCTGATTTGATTTTATACATCAATGGGATTCCTGTCGTGGTTTTTGAATTCAAAACATTAATTGAGGAAGAAATAACAATCTTTAAAGCATACGAACAATTAACTACACGTTATAAAAGAGATATACCCGAACTATTGAAATACAATGTGTTTTGTGTGATTAGTGATGGGGTGAATAACAAAGCCGGAACAGTATTTTCTCCTTACGAATTTTACTACGGTTGGAATAAAATTACTGGAGCAGAAAAGAAAGCTTTAACAGGTATTGAAACTACGACTTCTTTGGTGCAAGGAATGTTGAATCAAACACGATTGGTTGATATTATCCATCATTTTGTTTTGTTTCCTGATACTTCAAAACACGAGCTAAAGGTTTTAAGTCGTTATCCGCAATATTATGCAGCCAATAAATTGTATCAAAACATCTTAGTCCATCGTAAACCTGAAGGTGATGGTAAAGGAGGTACGTATTTTGGTGCTACGGGTTGTGGAAAGAGTTATACGATGCTGTATTTAACGCGTTTATTGATGCGTTCGACCGATTTTGCTAGTCCTACGATTATTATCATTTCAGACCGTACCGATTTAGACGATCAATTGTCGAAGGATTTTACTAATGCCAAGAAATTTATTGGGGATGAAAATATCATCAATATCGAATCAAGAGCTGATTTACGATCTCGTTTAAGAGGAATTGAAAGCGGTGGTGTTTATTTAACGACTGTTCAGAAATTTGCTGAAGATGCTGAAATCTTATCCGACCGTACCAATATCATTTGTATTTCGGATGAAGCTCATCGATCGCAAGTCAATTTGGATTTAAAAGTGACTATTGATCACGAAAAACAAACGGTAAACAAATCGTATGGTTTTGCAAAATATTTGCACGATTCGTTACCGAATGCAACTTATGTAGGATTTACAGGAACACCTATCGATAAAACGTTAGAAGTGTTTGGAGACGTGGTGGATCAATACACCATGTTTGAATCGGTAAATGATGAAATTACCGTTCGTTTGGTTTATGAAGGAAGAGCCGCCAAAGTCAATTTAGATTACAATAAAGTTCAAGAAATTGAAAATTATCACGAAAATGCAGTAGCCGAAGGCGCATCTGAATATCATGTAGAAGCCAGCCAAAAAGCCATTGCCAAAATGGAAGTGGTATTAGGAGATACCGACCGAATCAAAGCTATTGCACAAGATTTTATTGCGCATTACGAAAAGCGTATCGCAGAAAAAGCTACGGTAGCAGGAAAAGTGATGTTTGTTTGTGCTTCTCGCACCATTGCTTATAAATTGTACCAAGAGATTTTGGCTTTACGACCTGAATGGGGAGAAGTAAATATTTCGGAAGGATTAAATGAGAAAGAGCAAAAAGAAATCAAGCCAATAGAGCGTGTCAAAATGGTGATGACACGTAATAAAGATGATGAAAAAGAGCTTTGGGAACTTTTGGGTAATAAAGATGAACGAAAAGAATTAGATCGACAGTTTAAACAAATCAAATCCAATTTCAAAATTGCGATTGTCGTGGATATGTGGTTAACAGGATTTGATGTGCCTTTTTTAGATACCATTTATATTGATAAGCCTTTACAAACGCATAATCTAATTCAAACGATTTCTCGTGTCAATCGAAAATACGAAGGAAAAGATCGTGGATTAGTGGTTGATTATATTGGAATCAAAAAGAACTTGAACAAAGCGTTAGGGATGTTCAATAACCAAACAGCCGATGATGATTTTGAGGACTTAAATCAAGCTGAAATCATCGTTAGAGACCAAATGGATTTATTACGTCAATATTTCCATCAATTTGATGCTACTGATTATTACCAAGGAAATCCTGTTGAGCGTTTAAATTGTTTAAACAAAGCTTCTGAATTTGTTTTACAAACCGAAGATTCAGAGAAATTCTTTGTCAATGTAACGAAGAAATTAAAGTCAGCTTATAATTTAGTGAGTGGTTCTGAATTGTTCACGCCTAAAGAAGTTGATGAAATTCATTTCTATTTTGCTGTCAAATCAATTGTAGTAAAATTGACGAAAGGCGAAGCACCTGATACGGCTCAAATGAATGAGAAAGTAGCTAAAATGGTAGAAGATGCGATAATTTCTGAAGGTGTAGAGGAAATCTTTAAACTGGATGATCATAAAGCCAATGCGATTGATTTGTTTAACGATAAATTCATTGAGAAAATCTCTAATCTTGAATTACCGAACACAAAGATTAAAATCTTAGAACGTTTACTTAAACAAACGATTACTGACTTTAAAAAAGTGAATAAAGTTAAAGGTCAAGATTTTGCTGATCGTTTAAAAAGCATTGTGGATCGTTACAACGAACGTAGTGAAAAAGATATTTTAGATTATGATGGTATTCAAGCTGATACAGCAGAACAAATGCTAGATTTAATCATCAAATTACGCACTGAAATGGCTTCATTTGAAGATTTAGGAATCGATTATGAAGAAAAAGCATTCTACGATATTTTGGATGTCATCTGTAAAAATTATGGATTTGAATTCGATAAAGATAAAATGCTAGAACTAGCTCGTGAAATAAAAAAGATTGTAGACAATGCCTCTCAATATCCAGATTGGGCTGAACGTGATGATATTAAAGCACAATTGAAAATGGATATTATCATCAAGCTTCACGAATTTGGATATCCTCCAATCACGCAAGAAGATGTGTATAAAAATGTTTTAGAGCAAGCTGAGAATTTTAAGAAGAATAGATGATGGAAAATTATTTTAATGATTTAGTACTTAATAATGATACTAATTTTTATTTAGGAACTGGTAATCCTTCTTCTAAAATTTTAATCATTGGTAAAGAGTCTGCGATTGATAAAATTTCTAATTATGAACAATATGAAAGAGAAATTTTAAATAACGCATTAGATTGGAAAAAAAATATAGAGGATAATATCCATCAAGATTCTGTAACTTCTTGGTTTATTGATTATCCATTATATAACCCTTTATATCCTTATAAAGGTCAGTTAAATAAAATTCAAAATAAAAGAACTGGTAACAACGGAGGTACAAGTAGAACATTTTATAATTATCAGAAACTTTTAGATAAAATTTATAATGAAAATCGAAAAAGCTCAAACATTAATTTTCATGAAAAATGCTTTATTACTGAGTTAAATAGTTCTACTGCAAAATATAGTCATTTAGTTAATACAATTGATCGTAAGAATAGTATTAATAACCGACAAGAATTGTTAACACATCCTTACTATCAAAGCTTTCCAATAGTACTATTTGCTGTTGGGAATTATGTAAGAGATTTTAATATTGATATACAAAAACTCTTTAACGTAAAATTTGATGCTGAAACTGGAACTCTACCAATCACTAAAACTAATTACATTAATTTACATTACGATGATATCACTAATCCATCACGATTAGTAATCCATACAAATCAATTAAGTATTAATATTTCAGACTTATTATTAAATGAATTAAGTCAATATATAAGAGAGCACTTAGAATTAATATAGATTTATTATTATGAATCAATTCTATTTATAAATATTTCCAAAATGCACAAGGAGAATACTCTTTAGTGCATTTTTACTTTATATCTATTTTAATTTCTTTAATCGATGCTGATAACTTTGTAAATAATTTCGTTTTAGTTTCTCTGATAAAAACGATCTTTCAATTAAATCTACCACTTGATCTTCTTTCGAAGTTAGATTTTGAAGGACTTTTATGATAGATTTCTCTGTTATTCCTGCCTTCTGTCCAAATACCATCAATTGATCAATAACTTTTCCTTTTGAAATTGATTTGGGTAATATTCCTTCTTTCAAAGCAAAGTCAGCATCCTCAATATGAATTTTGGTATTAAGTAAATCATAAGCAGGACTTAGTTTAAAACCACTTTAGATCTCCTGCCCTTTTTCCTTTATATAAAATTTGAGCTATTCTCATGATTCAATCGATTTAACCTCTAATTTAATTTCTAATCCTAAGGCATCACACAACTTTTGAAGGGTTTCTAACGTTGGATTCCCTTTGCCACTTTCAAATTGTTTTATCGTACGTAAACCAACACCTGAAATCTCAGCTAATGTTTCTTGTGAAATAGCTAAAACTTTACGTCTTTCTTTGATTTGATGAATTATCAATAGTGTCATATATTGCACTTTTATAGATATATTACTGTTTATTTAATATAAAGCGTAAAATTAGTGCTATATATTGCACTAATTTATTAACCTGACTACATTTTTACAATCATATACCCTAAAGGGTATAAATATAGTTATAAAACAAAATTTTATACCCTAAAAGGTATAATTAAAAATTATTTCATATATTTATACCTTAAAGGGTATAATATGAATTTATCAATTGCAGATTTTGTAAAACAAACAAGTAGAAAATGAAAAGCTCCATAGTCTAAACTCGGTGTAATTGCTAATACTAGTTTCTAAGAGATTTTCAATTAATTTCTATGAAATAATGTTAAACTTTCATTAAAATCACTTCACCAAAACTACACCTAATTATGTATAAACACTTATAAATAAAGACTTTTACATATTCTGTATCGGCAAATAAGAGCCAAATACTACCTTTGACTGCCACATTTCTATAATATATAAAAGAATATTTTATCTTTAAAAATTTGTGTTATTTGCTTCTCCAAATTTCTCATTTTATGTGATTAATTAATCGTTTTGAAGTTATCTAAGCTTGTCGTACTTCATAACCTCGTAGACTTTAAATATAATTATTTTAGTTTAGATTTTAGTATTTCATAAGGTGTTTTTCCTTTAAATGAACCCATGAGGCCTATTGAAATTATAAAAGTTTTCCCATTCTTCCAGTTTCTGATTTAAATCCACATCATCTGTGTAACTTAAAAGTTGATAAAACTCTTTTTTATCTGTTAAATGAGATCGTTCAACTTTTCCATTTAATTGAGGTGTACCCACTTTTATAAATCGGTGTCTCATTCTTAAATCTTGAACATGCCAATGAAACTTTGATTGAAATTCGTGTCCATTATCTGTTTGAATTGTATTAATTCTAAAAGGGAATTTTTCTACAACATAATTTATGAAATCAATTGAACTTAATTGATTATATTTATCATAGATTTAAACGCTCTAATTCGTGTAGCATTATCAATCGCTGTGTATTGAAATCTCTTGATTTTAGTTCCATTTACCTCATGGAATATTAGAAATTTAACATCAACTTGTACATGATGACCAGGTGTTTCTTTTTCATACCTGATACTATGCATGGCTCTTCTAGTCACCTTTCTGTCTAATCTAGCAACATTATTACGCTTTAGAATACGATAAACACTTGATTCCGATATCAAAATATCATGATAACGTTCTAAATACCATTTAATTCGCCAAGTCCCTAATTTATGTTCTTTTCGAAGTTCTAATACTTTATTTACAATCTCTTGCTTAATTTGATTGGGAAAAGTCCGAGGAATTGGTTTCTTTCTAAGTAAACCTTCTTCTCCATGTTCTTCATAGCTTTTTTCCATTTGTAAAACGTACTCTTTTTTATACCATAAAATTTATAAGCGATTGAATTATTTCCATATTCTTTAGCGTATTTTAGAACTTGCAATTTTTTAATATAAGTTAAGTAAGCTTCAATTTCTTTTGTCTTTTTCATGATCATAAGGCTATATTAGTTTTTTACTAATTTAGTCTACGAGGATCGGACGTACCCACAATTTATATTTGTTATTTAGGCTAAATACTGAGAAAACAATGTTAACTGATATTATTTTTAAATTATAATGTAACTAATTTCAATCTTTGTTGTCTTATAGAATAACGATAACATGAACAGACTATTTTTTCTATAGCCTTCCTTAGAAGCTCAAATTTTTCAGAATGACAGTCCAAAAACATTTATAGAAAAGTCATTGAACATTATATTATGCCGCTAAGTTTATTAAATTAAAGAATAATTTTTTCTTTGTTTAATTGGTTTATATAATTTCCTGGTGTAATTTGTTTCTCTTTTTTAAAAGCGTTTATAAACTTACTAGATGATGAAAAGCCACATTTATCAGCTAAATAACTGATTTTATATTTGCGATAAACAGGTTCTTGATTTAATTTATCAACAATATAATTAATTCTTAGTGAATTTATGTAGTTATTAAAATCTTTATTTTTATGTGAATTTATAAAATGAGACATATACTTTACATTTGTATCGCAAAATGTGGCTAATGAAGCTAAAGTTATTGTTTTCTTATTAAAGAATAAATTGGTTTCAAACAGTTCTAATTTTGCCAATATTTTTTTTTCAACAACAGCAGATATAACAATCTCTCTTTTATCTTTTTGAAATTCCTTATCTTTCAATTGAAAAAGCTCTCTTTTAATTATTTTTAGATTATTTTTATATTTATTTCTATATAATAAGAAACATAAAATTCCAATAAGGCTAATTATTGAAATTGTTAATGCATAATAAAGATTATAGGATTTTTTTTTGTTTAAATTCTGATTATTTATCAATAATTTTTCTTGCTCTTTATTTACTAAAGTATTAATATTCTCTTGAATTTTATTTGATATAGAGTCTCGTGATTTACGAATTTCCAAGACCACCTCTGTTTTATTTTCTAATTGACCAAATTCTTCAATCGTTTTTAAAAGTTCTTCTTTTAAAGATAAATATTCAGAACGGTTAAGAACATCCTTTAGTAATATTATATATTCTTTTGCTTTTGAAAGATTATTTCTTTTTATATAAATCTTAGCCAAACCATTGTAGGACAATATTTTTATATGATTATTAGGATGGTCTTTGAAAAGATCTAATGATTTATTATAATGCATAAAAGAATTTTCCAAATCATTTAATTGATAATAGCATAAACCTAGTAACTGTTCATTACTTGCTGTAAAAAAATTATAATTGGAATTTTTATTGATTGTAAAATATTTTTGTGATGAATTGATATGATTAATAGCATTAAGATACCTTTTTTTATCTATTTCTAAATAAGCTTTTTCTTGGTATATAATACCCAAAAAAGTTGATTTTTGCTCAATCGCTTTTATTTTTTCTGATTCTTTTATTGCAGTTTGTAAATAAAAATTGGACTGATAAAATAAAGAAGACAATCTATATTGCGTTGCTAAAAAACCATATATTTTCATTTTCTGAATTGGTTCCTCTGTATCTTCTGCTAGTTTCTGTGCGCTAATCGCATATTCTATTGCTTTTGTATAATTACTTTTTTGTTGCCAAAGCGTAGCGGTAAGCATTAAACTTTTAATACGATACGGTATTGACTCTGAAATCGAATATAATGAATCTGAAATCTCCAAGGCTTTCTCGAAATTCTCTTGGGAGATTTCTAAATATACCTTCTTATAAATTTCTTCAAATTTATCCGGATTTTGAGCTAAGCCCAAATGTGGAAAAAATAGTAGTGAGATAAATTTTATAAAAATTTTCAAAATTATTAATTTGTTTTAAATGTAAATATTTAACAAAATATTGAATATGCTTACTTAAGATTAATAGTATAAGTGGACTAAAGGTTTACTTTGAAAAACTTATAGAATTCATTTTTGATATTAAAAATATTATGGTTGACCCTCAATCTATACGTGAACAAAAATATTGTTATAAATATAAATATATAAACGAAATTTATTTGATAAATATCTTTACAATACTCTAATTGTCATATTTGGGTTAATATAAATACTCCTTTTTATCATTATTACTACTCACAAGCGTTTGCTCTCACAATTGTTTATTTCATTACGGGTTACATTACACAAGATCTTTAAAATAGTATTTTAAGTTTTATTAATAATATAGGAAAGATTGGCTACTTCTTATATTTAGAGGTTGAATTTTCTGATTCAACCTCTTTATCGAAGATCTGTATATATTCTATAAAGAGTAATTATTCCTTTCTTATTGCATTTTAATTGCAATCTTTTATAAAAGAGTCCAAAACAATACTTTTTAAGTGTAATTTCATATTCATTCGATGTAATCTTTTTTGCTGTGCTATTATAAAGAGCTTCTGTCTCTTCTAATGTTTTACCTATTAGCGACATACTCTAGTTTTAATTTGTTTTAATTTGATTATTACATTTTGACGTTTCAAAACTACCTTTTGCTTTAAATAGGTTTTTAGGTTTTTCATAGATTACGTAGTTTATTTTATACTAAAAATAGTTTTTTCCATTTTGCAACTGTATTTCGACTTAATCTAAAATGAGTTGCTAATTGAGAATTATTGAGACCTTTTTCCTTTTGGTAATCTATTATCTTCAAAATATCTGATTTTTTATACGAACGAAATTTCTGACTATCATTAATAATTCCTTTGCCAAATATTTTTGCATTTATTTCTATAATGTCTACAATTGAGAGCGTTGTTTTATTAAGAATATTTTCGCATGCATTTCTTTTTTCAGGGTATTTTCTATCTAAAATATCTTTAAAAATTTGTTTATAATTAGGGCTTGATTTTTCCATATTCTTATTTAACTTTTATTCTTATTACTCCATCATAATTAAAATATATAAAGAGTTTTTTTTCTACTTAACAAAAATTTTTAATCCTTATTATTAATCATAGGTACTATATATTCTATTACCAAATATCATATTCTGAGTGATATTTACTGTATCCCAAGATGTTCTTTATATCTATTTTGGTTTTGTTTTGAAACAAAGTAATCATTTTTTGATGACGAATTATTTTTATCATTTTTTGATCAGATTTTTATACTGTAAAATGAAATTGGACTATACCTTATTTGGTATATTTACTTATCCATTTATATAGAGTCGTTTTTGGAATCCTGTAACAATCCATTATTTCATTTTTTGTCATCTGTTTTGTTTCTAATTGTTCTAATATAAATTCTATGATTTCTTTTGTATAGATATTTTTACGAAACTGTGGAAGACTAGTTTGTTTCTTTATACTATCTTTCGGTTTGTCTGCTCCTATTGGTGCATATAGAATAAGATGTTGAGAGTATAATCTAAAAAAATCATATTCTAATAGTTTACTCCATTTTAGTAAAATCTCTGTATCCAATATTTTTGATTCATACATTTTCTTTATTCTCCTTTCATCACAATTTATAAAATTGCAGATACGACCTATCTCTATTTCACTTTCTACAACAGCTTTTTGAATAACCGATCCAATATGGATATCTTTATAATTATCACTCATTATTTCTAAATGCTTATTTTTTTTAATAAAGCAGTCTTTATAAAAAGACTGCTTTATTCTACTTATTTCCAGTAACTCCAATTTGTACCATCGTACACAGCTAGAGTATCTGATGTTGTATCATACACTATATTACCTGCAACAGGACCTATTACAGTGGTATTAGGATCAGCAACTTTAGGTAGAACCAATGTTCTTGTTTCTGATTCTAAAATCAAAACACCTGGTTTACTACTGGTTTCTGCTCCAATAATTATCCCTTGTTTGTTAACAGATTCTCCAGTACTCACATAAGGATTTAGTTTGCCTCCTTCTTGAGATGCGTATAACTTCGCTGAAAGAGAAGTCCAACGATCATTTGTACTAGTTCTTCCTTCTCGAACTTGCACCTCTTTAGTTGCTACATTGAATATGAATGTTCCGTTTACAGCATCTGTAGGAGCTGTAGTAACAGAAGGCAAAATAATACCTCTAAGATTTGTAGCTTCATCGCCAAATTCTAATAATACACTATTATTTGTAATGCTACTTTTTCCGATAGCGACTTGAGCTGATACAGCTACAGAAGCAAAAAAACTCGCTGTTACTAACATTTTAATCGCTAATATTTTATTTATACTCATTTTATTTATCTTTTATTTTGAGATTACTATCTCATTATTTTGTTGTAATAGTAACTAGAAAAAAGTTTTTGGTAAAACAACTAAGTTTTACCAAGATTGCTTTTCTTATCAAAAAAAATTATGAAAAACTCTTATTCGTTACAACCTCTTTCCAAACAGTTCCATCCTTTTCTTGAAGGATCAATCAATGGGGATTCACCTCTGTATAATTGGACACATTTTTCTGTTGTGTTGTAAATAAGCATTCCTTCAACCGCTGTTAGTGCGTCTCGTTGTGTTGTAGTCATATGAGGAATTACTAAACCAGCATTTGAACTTTCTAATGCGATATATCCATTTGGTACAACTTCTGGCCATCCCGATGTTACATTTGCTTTTGTTGAAACTCCTACATTCGTACGAACTGATGAGGTACCTGAAGCAGCTGGTTTAACACATTTTGGTGCAGCACATGGAACTGCTTTTTTACCATAACCAGTACCTATCATAGCTGTAGGTGGCCATAAAGTACTTTGTGTAGCTAGTATTGTATTACTTGAAGTTACATTCCAATTAACACGGTTTAAAGTAGCACCGTTTATCAATTTCAGTTTTTCAAATGGAGCTGTTGCACTTCTTCTACCCCAAAGTGTAACATTACCTGTGGGGTCTATATCTATGCGTAATGCAGGTACTTTACTGGCTGCATTTCCGATTTGCCAAATATTTGGTATACCATTTATAAAAGTAGGGCCATATCCAGCATCGTCTGACTCAAAACGAACATTAGAAACCATGCCTCCTTGATTATGAAATTCTATTTCCATATTTGACAGTTTACTACCATTAATTTCCATATTAAATGAATTATCTAAATAGTAAATATCTAATGTAAAGCCTTGATCTGCTCCAGTTGGTTGAATAAAAGTTTTGCTAATTGTATTATTAACGATTGGATCTGTAGCATTACTCATACTGAAATCTTCTCCTAAAATTGGTTCTGTACATTCAGAAGGCTCAAAAATATCGACTGGCACTACACAAGATGGTACACCTACTTTGTTTTCGAAGTACATAATATCATCTATCAATGTATGCCCAAAAGTTGTACGGTTACCACGGATTTGGATATCCATTGTTTTTCCTGTAAAATCTATTGTTCCAATATTAATAGCTGCTTTTAGCGGCACCCAACCAAAAGAAACTGCTCCTGGTCCTGGTAGCGGATTATCTGCTTTTAACTGTGCTGACGCATATACTTCACCAGTATTACGGTCTACCAAATCCATGTACATATAATCTGTGTTAGCCGTATAGTTTATATACGAAAACAATTGTAATGTATATGTTTTACCCATCTCTGGCTTAACATCATCTATTCTATAGAATGGTCGAATGCCTTGATATTGAGATACATTACCCTTTACAAGAAAAGCTGCACCGTTTAAATGACCTGACATATCTAGTACATTTAGAACAGAAGGATCTGCTGGGTTGTCCCAAGGGTAGGTATTTGTCCAGTCATATACTTGTGGATATGATTGTCCAGGTGCCCAATGTGGAACTATTGCAGAAGAACCGTTTACAGTAGTATTGTCTGTAAACGAACGAGGATCCCAGCCAAGTCTAACAAAAGCAGGCGGTACTACTGCATAGCTACCATCCCCAATATGGGAATCGAAATACTTGATAGGGCCAGAAGGTGTAGCTCCAATACCTGTTGGTAAGTGAGTTCCAATATAATTAGGATCATATAGCGGATCGTTGTAACCTGGTGAAAAACGGTAACCGTTGGTAATAGCACCTCCATTAGAAGTTAACGTAGATGACAATATATTAGGTTGATTCACCCACGGGATTCTACCATCTTTAATCAATGGAGATGAAGTATTAAAATTCTGATAGTGAATAACTCCAGCGTTATAACTAGCTCCTTCATCATATATATAATCCATCATACAATCTTGTAAGATGAAAATACTAGCACTACTCATATTTCTATTCCCTCCGTTAACAGTATTTAAAGCAATCTCATTATAAATATCTGTTGGAGGTGTATTTACCGAATTGTTAGTTGCCATAGGGTCCACGTAATCTGCTGGGCGCAATACACTTGCTGTAAAAGTACGTACAACTGGTGCAAAACTACCAGTAATACTGGTTGCATTGGTATCTGTATGGTCAACCACTGCAGAAAAAATAAATTCTATATGACCTACACCAAAATTAGACTTCTTACCAGTGTATCTTCTTAATACTGGATCATAAGTTAATGTAACACCTCCGTTATTTGATACATTGGTGATTCTTACACCATTTGGTATTTCAAACATTATTGTTGCTTCTGCATCTGAAGAAATAGCATCTGGACCGTTATTCCAAATATTTGAATAAAACCCAAACGCATCACCTTCTGATAAAGATGGATTTATGCCCGAAACCCCTAAAACATCTGTTATATTAGCTGTTGCTGATAAATCACTTTTTTTAATAGCAACTGTTGTGTTAACTGTTGTTACAGGTCCTTTTATATATGACCAAGTATCTATAGATTTATTGTTACCAAATCCTTGAGAAAGGTTAGTACTACTTAATGGACTGGTATTGTTATTTTGCTGTCCCCACATATGTCCTCCAGTACCTGTAGGTCCACTAAGCGAACCTGCTACACTTGCATCAAGTGGATTAGGGGCTTTCCCGTTATTGTTTGTGCCAGCAACTCTTGAAATATCGCTATCATCCCAATAAACACGAAAACGTTCTTCAGAAAGAGGATTGTTTCCGTTCAAAAGTTCTAATACGAGTCCATTAGGATTAATTTCCATATCAATAAATGGGAAATGCACCTCTGCTCCACGTAACTGTACTTTCACTAACACAGAGGCATTAGTTCCTGGAAGATAGTTGTTATTACCATCCTTACCATCCCAAAATATTTTGTTATTACCCGCAATCGCAGTTCCCGTTAAAGTTCTGGTTGCAAAAGAAGGCAGGCCAGAACTTTCTATTGTAATAGTATAAATCCCTTGCGCATCTGCTGTAAAATTAATATACCCTCCTTTTAATCCCAATTCTCCAACTGTTCCTTCAGCTCCTACAATACTAATATTACTTGCATTTGGAGTAATAGGGGTATTTTTCAACCATGTACTATTATTTGGGACGCTACCATTAGCAGAAGTAGGTAAATCTTGAGCTGGTTGACTATAAAAAATTTTATGTGTTATATTATCCTCTGCATCTGCTGCCAAAGGAGAATGTACAAAAGAAGAAATACCAGTTGTGAAATTTTTACTTTTATAAGAAGGGCTAGTATCATTTACGTCAGTCAAAAAACCTTTGTTATTTATAAAAAATGTAAAACCTACACCATTATTCCCGTTATTATTTACCTTATAAATATATCCATCTTTTGTCAGCGCATACATATTTCCATAAAAACCTGCCGTTTGACTACCACTAATGTGTAAATTCATTACATTGGTATAAACTCTTCCTGGCACCCAAGCTCCTGCACTCTCTACAGATACATCCCAAGCTGCAATAAGCTCTGAGCTTGTACCTTGCGTCCAGCTACCATTAGCTGCAATATTAGAAACAGTAGGAGTTCCTGTAGAAGATACATTTCCTGTCGGTAAAAATTCTATTTTCCAAACCCCTTCTTCTGCCGTTAAAGCAGTACGGTTATAAGTTGCATATCGATTGCCTCCTGCAGCTTGCGACGCTAATCTTGGACCAGCAAGCTCTGCTGTTCTATTGGTTATTTGTCCTGTTGTTCCTGAGGAAGTATAAACAGTACCATTTGGTGCTGTTAATCTAATTATACCATTTCCTATTCCTTGTGCACTGGAAGCTGTATGCAGTATTTCACCAGCTTTAACGTAAGCATAATGTGTTCCTTCTGTTTTGAAGGGCCATGATCCTACTGTAGATCCTATAGTACCTGTATAAGAGTTACTATACAAAAAAGCACGTCCACCTGTTACTCCATTTGGATATAGATCTTTAGATCCTTCTGCATAGGCATTACTCCCACAGAGTAAGGCTATTGCAAGAGGTAAAACTTTTCCACCTTGAGAAAGTAGTTTTTTAATATTCATATTATTTAAGTTTGTTTATGTAAAGCAATACATGTTTAACACTTTATATTTTTGTTTCGTTATATATCGTTCGAATTTTACTTACCATAACTGTAACTAGTTAATTACAGTAACCGAAATTCTGAGTACCCATTACAGAGTAATATTCTAAACCTATCCACTCTGTGTGCTACCAGAAAAAATAAAAGGATATATGGTAGTGGACGATTTTTAAAATACGCCACAAGGGTTTTGTGTACAAAGACTTCTTTTCTATATTTATTATTTTCATCTCTTAGTATGAGAGACATGTATAGTTCTAGATCATTGGCTGATGTTGCAGATATGCACTTATTATTTTGATAAGTTTGTACTGCCATTATTTGTATCCGTTTATCTGAAGAAAGTCGACTGCTGGAAGTATTAGAATAATATAATGATTTTACTTTTTGGGTAACTTCACTCAACTGTTTTGTTGTTGAGGTAGCATTCTTTTCCCTTGGTCGAGATTGAACAATATGTTTCTTCGCTTTTTTCCCGACAACTTTACCACAATGTATAATCTCAGTATTTTTTAACTGATCAGCATTTGTTATAAATGAATTTCCTTTTATATATAGCTTTGTTTTTTCTGTTTTTGCAGGAGTAACAACATGTAGTAGATAAACATTTCTTATTGTTGTCTTCTCTCCAATATATAAATAAGTTTCACTATTTTTTTGAGAATCATTAACCGATGAATTGCTATACACCTGTGTAGATATAGCCTGTACAATAACACACAAAATATAGGCATACAACTTCATATTAAACTGTATGCCTGAAAATAATAGGTTTATATGACGATTATTATTCATCATCTGGTTTTAGTTGGGTATAAAATAGGTTTTAGGTTTAAGTTTTCAACTTAACTTACATATGGTTTAATTTTCAGAATAATGAAAATAATAGTTATGCAATTTTAGAACAAAAATGACTTTAGATACAAGTGTACCTATTGCCGTATGAATGAATACAGCACTGTTTTTGAAAACATTTAAAACAATGATTTTGAATATTATAACTTTTATAAAAAAGGAATATAAAATATCTACAAAATGCAGGTTAATTCAAAGAAAAAGATTTCTTTATTACAAGAAACAGATCAGATAAATTATAAAAATTGGGGTAAAATAAATTGAATTATTAGACTATTCTTTCGAAATATTTTAGGACTTATACCTGTTTTCAATTTGAAAAATTTCAAAAAATGACTCACATCATTAAAACCTAATATATATGATATTTCACTAATATAACATTCTTTCTTCCTCAAGAGGATTTTCACCTCAAAAATAATTCGACTATCAGTAAACTCTTTAGCAAAATTTTATGTAAAGCATTTAAATAATATATGTTATTTAGTCAAATTATAAATTAATAATCTCTATTGAGAAAGTACTAAGTACATATAAGTGGAGTTATAAGGTCACGGATTGCAAATCCACAACAT
This sequence comes from Faecalibacter bovis, assembly GCF_017948305.1. Lineage (NCBI taxonomy): Bacteria > Pseudomonadati > Bacteroidota > Flavobacteriia > Flavobacteriales > Weeksellaceae > Faecalibacter > Faecalibacter bovis. Next base: position 2,325,230 of record NZ_CP072842.1, on the reverse strand, counting down.
CAAGGGTATATTAATAAAAGCAATAGACTATATAGGAGGTAGAGTTAGTTTTTTTATGAGTATAGAAATATCCTCTACTCTTATGACCATGCCTTACACTAATACTACATAACCTGTATATAATTAACTAAACAAATTTATAATGAAAATAGTCAGACACATAGAAGAGTTTAATAATTCAAATGATAAATTAAATAATGAATATTGGAATTACAAACAAAATTTAGACAAAATGAAGTTTAGCATTTAAGCCGCATTAATACTATTTAGTTGTTCGTTTTCAAAAATTGTTAAATTACATAAATGACTATGCCTTCTTTTTTTATAGTACCAAGTTTCTATATACTCAAAAACAGATAGTTCTAGTTGTTTTCTAGTTTGGTATTTATTGTGATAAATAAGTTCTGTTTTTAAAGTTTTGAAAAAACTCTCGGCTACTGCATTGTCCCAGCAGTTTCCTTTACGACTCATACTTTGAATGATATTTTTAGATTTTTAAAGTTCGTTTCTAAAAGCATCACATGCATATTGAACTCCTCTGTCTGAGTGAAAAATAAGTTGTTGTTGGTCACTTATCGGTCGATTAATTTTTGCCATTTTAAAAGCGGGTATAACTGTTTGTGTGGCGTGCATTCTACTACTCAATGACCAGCCAATAACTTTTCGATCATATAAATCAATAATGGTAGTAAGATAAAACCATCCTTCTTTTGATCGAAGATAGGTTATATCTGAAACCCAAACTTGATTAGATGTATCAGTGATGAATTCTCTATTCAAGTGGTTTTTAGCAATGGTAAACTTATGTTCAGAATTTGTGGTAATCCTAAACTTTTTCTTCACAATGCTTCTTAATCCTAATTCTCGCATTAACTTAGCCACTAAGGGTCTTGACGCCTTAATGCCTTGACAATTCAATTCAACAGTAATCCTAGGGCTACCGTAACGTTTTTTACTTAATTCGAAAACACGTTTTATTTCGGCTTTAAGTTCTTCTCTACGTTTTTCGCGTAAAGATATCTTTCTATTAAGCCAGGCGTAATAACTACTTCTTGATATTTTCAAAATAGTACACATCTTCCCAACCCTAAACTCATCCATATATTTTTGGATAAATAGATATAAAGTAATTATCGGTCTTTTTTCTCGGAGAAGATGCCCACCACCTTTTTTAAAATATCTCGTTCTTCTGTAACGTCTCGTAATAATCGCTTTAAGCGAATAATTTCTTCCTGTTCAGCTGAATGGTTAGGTGCACCTTTTTCAAACTTACCTTCAGCGTAGGCTTTGTACCAACGCTGTAAGGTTTCATAGCTAATATTCAATTCAGAAGCTACGGTGCTTAGATTATTTCGTGATTTACTTAATTCTACAGCTTTTATTTTAAATTCGGTGCTGTAACGAGTGCCTTTACTATTCATAATTTCAAAGATAAAGACTTAAAATCAAACTCTATTTTGTCTATGTAAAGTTAGCAACTCCATCCTGAACGTGCTGGTATTTCTAGATCAACATTAAGTTTAATAGAAAAAAGAGAATCTAGTGTTGCTATGGGAGCTTATTTTAATGTTTTAAGAGTGTTAGGTTTACAAGATGATTTCTTTCAATTAGCAGCAGATGATGAGTTTGGTAGAAAATTACAAGATATAGAATTACTGTAATTAACCCGTAGTGCATTTAGATAATATTAATTTTTAAGTTGTTAATATTTCTATTTTGGTTTCTGTTTATTGTTTGAATAATAGTAAGCGTTAGTATTTTTGATAGTATCCTTGTTTTAAAGCCTAATAAGCTTTTAGTATAATTACGTCTAATCATGAACTGGTCACAGAGTTGAGAGAATAACGTTTCTATCCTTTTTCTGTATTTGCGTATTACAAAAGGCTGATCTTTATAGTTTTTTTGATTTGTTCTCATAGGAACTTCCAGCTTTATATTGTGCGATGTAAACAAATCCAATTGGTATTCTGCGGATAAATATCCTTTATCAGCTAAGAGCGTACAATTTTTAAACTGCTGTTTTATATCTTTCAGATAATGAATATCATGCACTGAAGCTGGACTAATATCCAAACTTTGAAAGACACCTTCCGCTGAGCAAACCGCATGAAGTTTATACCCATAATAATGCATTTTCTGTGAAGCATAATAACCTTTATTTGGAATTGCATAATCGGTTTCTCTGCATATTTTACTACGTGAGCTTCTTGATAATTTGCAAACTTCTAAAGGCATGCTATCCACAATAAAATACTTTTCAGAACCATTAAATTTTTCTGCTAACAGTTTTCGAATACGTTCCATATGTATAAATAATCTTCTTTTTCATCTATTATAAACACTGCGTTCTATAAGTGATTTAATATCAGAAGGTAATATTCTAAAAAGTTGATATTCACTATCAATACTCATGTATTCTGAAGTCAGATTTAGGGCAACTAGTTTCAAGTCAGATAATCTGGGCTTTCGTATCTGAAATAAAAAATTCTCACTTTCAAGATCTAAACTCTTTAATACTTCTAAAATTTTATCGTAATTTGCTCTAAAGTTGTGCATTGAATTGTTTGTGTAGTAACTACAATTTACTGCTTTTTAGCAGCTTGTACAACTTTTATATACAATATAATACAAATGCACTACCGGTTAATTACATTTTTTAAATTAATATTTGTCACAAATTTTTACTAAATTTGTGACAAATATTACAGTATAAATATGGTAGAAACATCTAAAAATAAGATACAAACAAAGATTTTAAAATCATCTTTTGGCGAAATATTTTTTTTAGATGATTTTTCAAAATTTGGTTCTTCAGATAACATTCGTAAAGTACTTTCTCGTTTAGAAAATGAAGGTTTAGTTGAGCGTTTAGCTCAAGGTATTTATCTTAAACCTAAAAAAGATCCGTTGTTAGGTACTATTTATCCCACAACTGAAGAAATTGCGAAACAAATCGCAAAACGAGATAAAGCACGTATTGCTCCTACAGGTGTATTGGCTTTATATTTATTAGGGTTAACAACTCAGGTTCCTTTAAAAGCTGTATATCTAACTGATGGATCTCAACGCGAAATCAAAATAGGAAATCGTACCATTCAATTCAAAAAAACAGTTCCTAAAAGCTTTGCCATTAAAGATGAATTATTACACTTGATAATTCAATCTTTTAAAGAAATAGGTCAAAAAAATGTGACAGATGAATTCTTAAATCAAATACATCCTAGTATGCTACAACTAAATAATGAAGTAGTTCAAAAACAATTAAAGTACGCTCCTGTTTGGGTTCAAAAACAAATTATTAACCTTACGAAAGACAATAACAATGTGGATTAACCTTACGAAAGAACAAAAAATTCAGATACTTGAACAGACAGGTATAGCCAAAGGTTTACCTGCCTTTGTAATAGAGAAAGATTGGTGGGTTTGTATTTTGTTGAAAGCTATTTTTCAATCACAATATGCTAATTCAATTATCTTTAAAGGTGGAACATCATTAAGTAAAGCTTATCATTTAATTGATCGGTTTTCTGAAGATATTGATTTAATTATTGATCGTCATTTGTTAGGATTTGATGAATTAAATTCAAAATCTCAAATTAAAAAATTACGAAAAGCTTCAGGTGGATTTATTATCAATGAGTTTAGAGAAGAATTAATTCAGCAGTTGGATCAATTGGGAATTAGCAAAGAATTATATGAAATCAAATATAACGATCATGTTGATGATACGAGTGATCCCAATACATTAGAAATTCATTATCATCCCCTAGTACCTGTAAATAATGCCTATATTCAACAACAAATTAGTTATAAAAATGTAGCTTAACTTATTCTCCAATTTTTGTTTGCATTTCAAGTATTTTTTTAATTTCCTTTACGATAGAATGAATATCTTTTCCATTTATTTTAAGATATTTGTAATATGGATGGTAAAACAAGAGCAAATATAAAATCAGGAACACTGGTTAATATTGTATTGAAAAAGGATCAACGAACTGGCGAATTAACTGAGGGTGTAGTGAAAGATTTATTGACTTCTGCGCCTTATCATCAACGTGGTATAAAAGTTCGTTTGATGGATGGACAAATTGGACGTGTACAGGAAATTATTGAAGACGATTTTTAGAACGCATTAAACTATAAATTAAAAGCTCTTATCATTATTGATAAGAGCTTTTAACATTTTTATTTCTATTATTTCACTTATAAAATTACGTTGAAAAGAAGGAATAACTACCCTATTTTCCTTGTATGATAAATTATAAAAAAAGTGATAAGGAAATCTCCTTGTTCATCTTTTTTACTCTGTAACTATTCTCAGTTTCTTCAATTGACGCTGATAACTTTGTAAATAATTGCGTTTTAGTTTCTCTGATAAGAACGATCTTTCAATTAGATCCTTCACTAAATCATCTTTCGAAGTTAAATTTTGAATAACTTTTATAATTGATTTCTCTGTTATTCCTGCCTTCTCACCCAATACCATCAATTGATCGATAACTTTTCCTTTTGAAATTGATTTAGGTAATATTCCTTCTTTTAAAGCAAAATCAGCATCCTCTATATGAATTTTAGTATTTAGCAAATCATAAGCTGGACTTAATTTAAAAATCACTTTAGAACTCCTGCCCTTTTTCCTTTATATAAAATTTGAGCTATTCTCATGATTCAATCGATTTAACTTCTACTTTAATTTCTAATCCTAATGTATCACACAGCTTATATAGTGTTCCCAATGTAGGATTCCCTTTGCCACTTTCAAATTGTTTCAACGTACGTAAACCAACACCAGAAATCTCTGCTAATGTTTCTTGTGATATCGCTAAAACTTTACGTCTTTCTTTGATTTGATGAATTAATAATAGTGTCATATAATGCACTTTTAAGGAGTCTTTTTTTATATAATGTTTAAAAAAGTGAAATTAGTGCAATATAACGCACTAAATAGATAATCTAATCATATTTCTATAATTATATACCCTAAAGGGTATAAAAAAAACTATATAACATTTTCTATACCCTATAAGGTATAATTAAAAAATATCTTCTATATTTATACCTTAAAGGGTATAGTATGAATTTATCAATTGCAGAATTTGTAAAACAAAAACGAAAAAGATTAAAGATTACTCAGCCAGAACTTGCAGAAAGAGCTGGTGTTGGTCTTCGTTTCGTCCGTGAATTAGAACAAGGTAAACCAACTTTAAGATTAGATAAAGTAAATCAAGTATTAGCATTGTTTGGATCTGAAGTTGGCGTTATTGATAAAATTGAGATATGAGAGAAGGATTAGTATACTATAAAAACAAATTTGCAGGTATAATTTCTGAAAATGAGGACGGATTTATATTTAAATATGACATAGAATATTTAAAAAATGAATATTCTAAACCTATTAGTTTAACCCTGCCAAAGCAATTTGAAAGCTATGAAAGCAAAATATTATTTCCATTTTTTGATGGCTTGATTCCTGAAGGTTGGCTTTTAAATATAGCTGTGAAAAACTGGAAATTAAATACAAAAGATCGATTTGGGCTACTACTTATACTTTGTAAAGATTGTATAGGTAGCATATCTATCATACCAAAAAATGAGGAAAAATGAATAAGTGTTTAAGCTGTTATAAAGAACTATCAGAAAACGAAATTGATTTCCATTCTAAATGTGCTAAAAAAATATTTGGTAAACAAACTTTACCACAGATTGATTTCGATAATAAACAAATTGAAGAATTAGCTAAGAAAATTATTAATAAAAGTATAGCACTGACAGGAGTACAACCAAAGCTATCTTTAAGCTTAGTTAATGAAGAAAATAAACAAACGAGATTTACGATTGTTAATCTTGAAGGAAACTATATACTAAAACCTGCATCAAATGACTATATAAATTTACCTGAAAATGAAGATTTAACTATGCATCTAGCTGAATTAGTAAAAATTAAAACAGCTAAACATACATTAATTCGACTTAAATCAGGTGAATTAGCTTATTTAACAAAAAGATTTGATAGAAAAGAAAATCAAAAAATTTCAGTTGAAGATTTTTGCCAATTAAGCGAAAATCTAACTGAACATAAATACCGTGGATCTATAGAAAAAATAAGTAAATTAATCTATAAATTCACCCGAAATAGTGGTTTTGAAGCACAAAAGTTATTTGAAATAGTACTATTCAATTATTTAATTGCTAATGCAGATATGCATCTTAAAAACTATTCATTAATTGAAAATGAATTTAATGAGTATGAGTTATCACCGGCTTATGATTTATTAAATACACTAATTCTTATACCAGATGACAAAGAAGAAACAGCATTAACCATTAATGGAAAGAAAAATAGATTAAAAATTGAAGATTTTGATCAATTAGCAAAATCTCTTAAAATCTCTGAGAAATCTTTACAAACTATTTATAAAAAATTTATCAATGTAAAACCAAAATGGGATGAATTTATACAACTAAGTTTTTTAAATGAAGATATTAAACTAGAATATCAAGAAATAGTAAATAACAGATTTAAGAAGATTTTCAATTAATTTCTATGAAATAATGTTAAACTTTCATTAAAATCACTTCACCAAAACTACACCTCATTATGTGTAAACACTTATAAATAAAGAGTTTTACACATTCTGTATCGGAAAGTAAAACACCTAAATATAGCTTTATAAAACAAAAAAAGTTCTGAATAAATCAGAACTTTTTTTTTGTTTTTACAATTTGAAAATTACTATTTAATAATAATTTTTCTAGAAATTTTGATATTATCTCCTTCTAAATTAATGATATAAACACCTGCAGGTAATTGTAATGAATAGTTTTTAAGTAATTCTCCACCATTGTGATTAATTACTTCCTTCTTAACAACTTTACCAGTTAATTCGATTACTGTTACAGTAATTTTATCTTGTTTTAAATTTTTAGCACTAATATTAATATCTCCTTTTGATGGATTTGGATAAATATTTAGATTGACATCTTTTACAACGTCAGTCACGTTTAAAACTTGTACATCACGTTTACAAACATCTATACTAAAAGAATTAATTTGTCCTGTACTACCAGGCATATTATCCGAAGCATAAATTTTCCATTGACCTTCTGGACTTTTTCCGTTAAAAATCTTCAATAATTCACTAGACTTAATTTCACCTGAAATTGGAGAAACTGTACAATTTACAGTAGTACCATCATCTATGAAAGTTGCATTAATATTTGGTCTATTTGCACACGTTCTGTCCCAAACTAAAGCTCTATTCCCTTGTGGATTTTCAATACCAATATTTAAGTTCCCTACTCTTGGATGCGTTACATTTAAAGCTACCTTAATTTTAGTAATATTTCCGTCTTCTGTAATATCTAATGGAGCTGTAACTTCAGGAGAAGTAATCGAGTTTCCTCCAGGACCATCTGTAATTACAATCGGACTTCCTGTGTATGTGTATGTACTACAAACCTCGCCTCTTACTTCATAATCTACCACGAAACTTGGACTTATTGCATAGTAAACATTATTTACAGCTTCTACAATAAAGTAGGCATTATCAGTTTGAGAGTCTGCAGGAATAGTCACTGATTCTTCACCATCATTAGCAGTATCCTGAACTAAATAAGTAAATGTTTTTCCTCCATCTTTAGAAAATTTAATATTAACTAACGAAGTATTGATCGGGGCTACATCTGTATTTGCTACATCCCACTTGACTAAAAATGGTTGACCAGATTGAGTTGATTCACCAACTACAGGTGAAGTAACTACGAATGGTCCTGCCTCTGCCACAACCGTTACTTTAGCATCATCTCTCGTTGTTTGTGGATCTGTTGGGTGATTGTTACGAGTAGTTAATGAAAAATTTAAATTTCTATTTACATTAGAAACTGATTCCCATTTCGTCGTTAAAACACCAGCTAATACATTGTTAAAATTTGGAAAATAACGGTAAGTTTCCGCTACAGGTAACAACGCTTTAAACATTGGTCCCGCAATTTTGGCAGGATATGCAATTGAATTATTTCCTAGCTGAGCAGTTGTAGCTAAATCGATTTGCTCCCAATTATTGGTGTAATTTGAACTTTCTGGTCCTGTCACAACTCCATTTAATACAAATGGTGTACTAGCAGGAATAGTATAATCAAGTCCTGCATCTACAACCGGAGGTTCAGTTGGCATTGGTGTCGCTACACCACATGAAGTTCCGTTAATTCTACTTTTAATTTGAGCAATACTAGCGGAATGAAAATAATCATATGAATTCGCTTGTACATCTAGATTTCCTGTAATTCCTGTGTACGCCATAATTGTATTACCACTACCTAACTCTACAGTTCGATCAGATTGAGTTGAATAATAGGTATAAGTATGTCCTGCACCCAATTGATGCCCCATTTCGTGCGCCACATAATCTATATCATAAAATGCTCCGTCAGGAATATTATGTGCAGTCCAGCCACCAGCTTTACTACTGTTGTTGCATAAACTTCTTAGATAAGCTGCTCCATTTGCATTTTCTTTGTCCAACAAGTGGCCCATGTCATAATCGTTCACATTAATTAAACCACTAATAACACTATGCGCTTCGTCTGGACCTCCACTCGAATATGGATCTGTAGAAGGGCTTAAAAATATTAATTTATCTACAACATCTTCAATTAGATTAAAATGGATCGATAAATCTTTCTCAAATACACCATTTAGACGCGTCATTGTATTATTCATAGCTGCAAGAACATCTTCTACCGTACCGCCATGGTAAACACCATATTCACCTGTATTTGATAAAGCTAAACGATAAGTTTTAAAATTTCCAGCTAATACTTTTGATTCGTCTATAGTAGAAGTTGAATCTTCAGCGTTTTCATTTGCTACTGTACAATTGAATTCTTTAAATTCTTCTGGCTTTTTCGTATTTGTATCGTATAGAATATAATTCTTGTTTGAAACATCATAAGGCTCTATATAAGTAGAGATTCCTTTGTCCATAATCATTACAGACAATCCTTTTTGAGATGAACTGAAACGAACGATTTTGTTTGGAGATGTTTTACTATACCCTGTAAATGCTCTAATATTTGGAAAGCGACGTTGTAATGCTTCATCAAAATTTGATGTCTCCCACACTACAAACGTTTCCATTTTCCCATTAGAATTTGGGAAATTAATTTCCGTTCTTTGCTCTGGAAATTTATAATTTAATTGATTTAAAGAATTTTCGATTGATTGGTGATCCAAAGCATAAATAGTAATAGGAGCTATATTCTTTTTAGAATCTTTTATTTCCACAATATTTTTAGAATTTGCTTGATTCCATTGTGAAAACCCAAATATTGGCAAGCTTAATGCCGATAAAAGAATAAAATATTTTCTCATAGATTTATAATTGATTAATTTATAAAATGTTAACTTAGTAAAAATAAAAATTATTATGAATTTAAGGCTACAGTTGATAATTCTTTTTTTTATTACGTTAATTATTGGATGTAAATCAAATACAATCTTTGATTCAAAGAATAAAACCACTAAAATTGAATTTATCGAACTCGTTCAAAATACAGACACAACAACCAGTAAAGTTAAAATTTACCCTAATTATTATATCGTTACTAATTTTAATAAGGATTATAAATATCCATTAGAAGAAAAACAGTGGAATGACTTATTAGAACAAATTAGTGTTATTGATTATAAAAATATGGATGATATTATTTCACCTTCATCAGATGATCTTAAAAACGGTAGATTTAATATCACAAATTTAAAATCTGTAATAAAAATTAAAGACAATAAGAATATTTATCAAACAAAATCATTCGATTCAAATGCTAATCTTAATGAGTTAGAAAATTTATATAAATCGCTCGAGTCATTTTTACCTCAACATTAAAATTGAATTGCAATCACATTTATTAAAAATAAAATCAAACACCTCTTAACTTTAGTTATAGAGGTGTTTTTATTTAAAAAGATTATTCAATATTGACATTAGCGAAATATAAACTTAAATCTTATTTTTGCACAAAATTTAGTAAACCTACCATCAATTGAGCGTAATTCAACATTCTATCTTTTGTCCATCATGCTATGGAAATGGGCAAAAAAGTCAAGGCATTTCTAAACGAAAATTGCAACGTTACGAAGCTGCTTTAAAATTATATCAACAGAATGAATCTAAAATTGAAGAACCTATAAAACCAAAAAGTTCAATTCAATTGTGTGCTAATTGTTCGGGAACTGGTTTAATAAAAACAAACGAACGACCTACAGCTAATCATGATCAATTTCCACATATAGCCATTATTGGTGCAGGTATTGGCGGAATTGCATTGGCATTGGCATGTTTACATCGTCAAATTCCTTTTACACTTTTTGAAAGAGATAAATCTTTTAATGATCGATCTCAAGGATATGGTTTAACGTTACAACAAGCCAGTAAAGAGATGAAAAAATTCGGAATTTCTAATTTCGAAGAAGGTATCGTTTCTACACTTCATTTTGCGCATAAAACTACAGGTGAAGTCGTTGGCGAATGGGGTTTACGAAAGTTGGAAAACAAAGATGAAATCCAAAATAAGAATAAAAATAAATCAACAAATTTTCATATCGCTAGACAAGCTTTACGTCATAAATTATTAGAGCAATTAGGTGGTAGTGAACATGTAAAATGGAATCATCAACTGATAAATTATTCGGTTGACGATAAAATTGAATTGACTTTTGACGTTGATGGAAAGCTAACTAATTACAAATTTGATTTATTAGTTGGTGCAGATGGAATTCGTAGTACTGTTCGTCGATTAATGAAACATAATGATACACTTCCGCTTAAATATTTAGGTTGCATTGTTATTTTAGGAATTTGTCCATTAAGTAAAATTGAGCACACAAAAAGCCATTTATTAGACGGAAAAACTGTTTTCCAGACAGCAAATGGAACCGAACGTATGTACATGATGCCGTACGACCAAGATTCGATTATGTGGCAATTTAGCTTTCCGATGGATGAAATTGCTGCGAAAAATTTAAGTAAAAATGGCGCGATTGCTTTAAAAGATGAGGTTATAAAACGTACCCAATGGCACTCTCCTATTCCTGAAATTATTGAAGCTACATCTACCGAAAAAATTACAGGTTATCCGGTTTATGATCGTGATTTATTGACTCCGGAATTTTTTGATGAAGCTGGACCAGTATCTTTACTTGGTGATGCTGCACACCCAATGAGTCCCTTCAAAGGGCAAGGTGCAAATCAAGCATTATTAGATGCACTTTTACTTGCTAGAAAAATTACATCTGCAAAAATAGAAGATCGTAAAAGTGATACGATTCGTCAAAATGTTTTAGAATCTTTCGAAAAAGAAATGATTGAGAGAAGTAATATAAAAGTTCAACAATCTGCAAATGCAGCACAATTCCTACATTCAGAAATTGTGCTTGAAAAAGGTAATGTAACATTTGGTTCTAAATGGTCTTCTTCAAACTCGAAGGATATTTAGCCTAAATATTAAACATTAGTAAGTTGATCCAATTGCTTTTGGATTTCTTCATTTTTAATTTTTCGATGAGATGCATTGTACACACATTTTCCATCTTTTATAATTAATACCTGAGGTGATTCATGCTGAATACCGTAACGACGTTCAATTTCATTAGAAATTGGTCTATACGTCAAGAGATCTAAATAATTTAGTTCAAAATCACTTTCTTTTACAATGTCCCAAATAATATCACATAAACCACATGTTGTACTGTGTTTATAAATGATTTTAGGCTCATTAAATGACGCTTGATCAATTTGATCTAAATGCTCTAAACTTGTAATATCTATTTTTTTCATATTGTTATTTTTGTCTAATTATAGGTATTGTTTAACGTATTTAAAGATTATTCTAACAAATTAATAATAATCTTAATTCATTGTTTTTTTCGATCGGTGCGCGATGCACACAAGGTAAAACAGGCTGATCTGGATGATCTACAGCTAAACGCCAAAGATGACCATTTCCTAAATTTAACGGAGTCGAATTTTCATGTAATTGATAATGTAAATCAAAGAAATTTTCTTTTAAAAATTCATCAAAATCTCCGTCTGATTCGTCGTAAAATTCTCTTAACTTATTTCTAATTTCTGGAATCAAAATTTTCTGAGTTACCTGTTCGTTTGGAATTATATCACTCGAAGCGCCATAATAAGTACACAAATATGTATCAATTAATAATGGTGAACGATCGACGTGGAAAGAATAAACATCAGTAGAAATAAAATCAAAATCAGTATCTCGTGAATAGGATTTCAATAAATTTAAAGTGGGTTGAGCTCCGAATTTCGTTAGTTCCTTCAAATCTGAAATTATAATATTTCTTGCTAAATTCCCTTTTTCAGTTAAATCTAAAACCAAAAGATCGTCTATTGAAACTTCCGTAATATCCTCTTTTAAAGCTAATTTATTCGTAATCTCCTCAAAATCTCCAATTAATTTCCTTTCCCAACATACAGCATTTTTTGAACCGTAAAAATTAAAATCTACTAAATTCGAAAAACTGTCAACAACTTCAACTTGATTTGAATTGGAATGCATGGAATGTATTTATTCGACAAAATTACATTTTATGTTTTGGAATAGTAGAATTTAAATCAATTTGAATTGAAATTTCATGTTCTATTAGAAAGTTACACGAATTTGCGATAAAGCATAATTCGCTCGCTTTTTGATGCAAATCTTTTGCTAATTGCACATTTTCTTCCTCTTTAATCGTTACAGTTGGTTTTAGAATAACTTTAGTAATTTTTCCACTACCATCAGCATTAACTTCTAAAAAAGCTTCTGAATTATCTTGATAAGAAATGATTTCTAAATTATTAATAGAACAACAATATAAATACGACATCATATGACATGATGTTAAACTGCTTAATAACAAATCTTCAGGATTATATAAGCTTGGATCGCCTTTAAAAGCTTTTGCTGCTGAAACTTTTAAATCTTCTTTACCTTCAATCTTTATGGTATGAGATTTTGAATAAAACCGAACAGATTTATCACTTGATTTTTGATTAGAAATCCAATTCAATCCTACTTTGAATGTATGTTTCATTTTTTGCTTCTTTTTGTTTCCAATCAATTTTTTGCTTTCCTATACTTTCCAAATATGCATTTGTTTTAGAAAATGGTTTACTATCCCAAAAACCTCTATAAACAGACAAAGGCGAAGGATGTGCAGATTCTATAACGCAATGTTTATTTCGATCTATTTTAGCACCTTTTTTCTGCGCATAACTTCCCCAAAGAATAAATACAATTCCTTCTTTTTCATTAGCTAATTTTTCAATTACAGCATCTGTAAAGATTTCCCAACCTTTCTTTTGGTGCGAACCTGCATTAGAAGCTTCTACAGTTAAAATAGAATTTAACATCAAAACTCCTTGCTTTGCCCAATTACTTAAATCTCCTGAAGTTGGTATAGAAAAACCTAAATCATTTTGTAATTCCTTGTATATATTTTGCAAACTTGGTGGAAATTTCACACCATTATTCACAGAAAAACTTAAACCATTGGCTTGATTTGGTCCATGATATGGATCTTGACCTAAGATCACAACTTTTACCTCATTGAAAGGTGTATAATCAAAGGCTGAAAAAATATGATTAAAAGGTGGATATATCGTTTTTGATTGAAATTCATTCTCTACAAATTTTATCAATTTTAAAAAATAATCTTTTGAAAATTCATCTTCTAAAACATCATTCCAACTTTGCTCAATTTTCAATTTCATGATAATATTTTCAATAAAATTAATATAAAATAATTACTTCTTATTTGTTATAAATTAAGATCCATATAAATTTTATTCTTTGTTCTATTACAAGCTATTTTATAAAATTATAATATTATGTAATTTTGCTGTAATGCAAATATCAAATCAAACCTTAAAAGATTTAGAGTTTCATGTTGTACAATCAGAGATTGCAACATTTGCTTATACAGATAAAGTTGTAGAACATATTACAACGTTACAGCCTTATCTAGATCATAACGAATTAATTAAAGATTTACATACAACCAACGAATATTTAGCGAGTTTTGAAAATGGAAATACTTTTCCTTTTGCTGAATATTTTATTATTGACGAATATTTAAAGCGCTTAGAAATTGAAAATTATTATCTGCCAGCAGAAGAATTTTTCAAAATAAAATCGAACGCTTTACAAGTAAAAGAAATTTTAAAGTATTTAACTAATTTTCAAGAATATACTCCTACTCTTTTTACAAAAGCTTCTTCAATTCAATATGAAAAAGAGATTGTTAAATTAATTGACACCGTTTTTAATAAATTCGGAGAAGTAAAAGATGACGCAAGTCCTGAACTTAAAATTGTGCGTGATCGTTTGCGACACTTAAATTCTCGTATCACTGAATTATTTAATAAATCGATGTCTTATCATTCAGATTATTTAGATGATATTCGAGAATCTGTTATAGGAAATCGTCGTGTTTTAGCAGTAAAATCTTTTCAGAGAAAACGTGTAAAAGGTCAATTTTTAGGTACTTCAAAAACAGGATCTATTACATTTATAGAACCTGAAAGTGTGCAAGGTCCACGACGTGAATTTGAAGAATTAAAGGAAGATGAAAAGCACTTAATTATACAAATCCTATTGGATTTGACAGCTAAAATTGCTGTTTTCCGTCCAAATTTAGAAGAATATCAACGTTTTTTAGAATATATAGATTTTACGCAAGCAAAAGCTAAATATGCGCAAAGTATAAACGGAATTTTACCAAAAATCAATAAAGATAGTTTACAAATAAAGCTTGTAAATGCTTATCATCCTTTATTATATCTTAATAATTTAAGAAATAACGAACGTACAATTCCTCAAAGTTTATTTCTGGATAAGGATTGTAGAATAATTATTATTTCAGGTCCTAATGCAGGTGGAAAATCTATCACATTAAAAACCATTGGATTATTACAAATCATGGTTCAATCAGGTGTTTTGGTTCCTGTCGATGAAGAAAGCGAATTCGGATTTTTCTCTCAAATTTTTACTGATATTGGAGATAATCAATCCATTGAAAATCATCTGTCAACATACAGTTATAGACTAAAACAGATGTCTTATTTCTTGAAACAAGCTGATGAAAATTCTTTATTATTAGTAGATGAATTTGGAACTGGTTCTGATCCTGAATTAGGTGGTGCTTTGGCAGAAGTTTTCTTCGAAGAATTTTACGAAAGAAAATCTTTCGGAGTTTTTACAACTCATTACACCAATATAAAATTAAGTGCCGAACGTTTGCCTGAGGCGATTAACGCTTGTATGTTATTCGATAAAAAATCGTTAGAACCACTTTATCGATTAGAAATAGGTCAGGCCGGAAGTTCGTTTACGTTCGAGGTTGCTGAAAAGAATAAAATCCCTTTCAGATTAATTAACCGAGCGAAGAAAAAAGTGGAGAGTGAAAAAGTTAGTTTGGACAAAACGATTTTAAAACTTCAGCAAGAAAAATTTGAAATTCAGAAAACTAAAGATCAGGTTGAAGAATTAAAAGAAACTAGTTTGGTTCAGAATGAAGAATTAGAACAAACAAAAGAGAAAATTCAGCAAAAATTGTATGATTTCCAACAATTATATGATCGTGAACAAAAAACGATGATGCTTGGAAAGCGAATTGTAGATATGTCTGATTCTTATTTGAAATCAAAAAACAAAAAACAATTAATCGCTAATTTCTTGAAAATTGTTGAAATGGAAAATGCGAAAAAAACGAAAGAAGTTCAGCAATTAAAGAAAATTGAAAAAATAATTGAAAAAGAAGTTCAGCGCGAATTAAAAGAAAATTCGAAAGAAATTTCGAAACAAAAAGAAGTGATTGAGCAAAAAGAAAAAGTTGCAACGCAAAAGAAAATAGATAATTTAAAAGTGGGTGATCGAGTTAAGATTCATGGATCAAGTTCGGTTGGAACCATTGATAAAATAAGTAAAGATGTTGTTTTTGTAAACTACGGATTATTTACAACACAGATTAAAGTTCACGAAGTTTATAAAATTTAAAATAAAAGCCATTACAAAATTGTAATGGCTTATTTTTTTTCACTTTTCCACCAAGGAATTGTATTTTCATCTACATAATTCGGATATTTTTCTGGCTGATTTATAACCTCAAAAATTGAATTAGTTTTGAAATTATTTCTTTTACTTTCGTGCTTATAAAGCCTAACACCTTTTTCGTTAAAAAGACTAATTGCAATATAATCTTCAATTAAAACTTTATTTTCTAAAGTGTTCAAATTAGTATTGAACGATTGAATTGAATCTTTCACACTATCATTATTAAATATGATTTCAAAACCTTCACCAATGTCAAAGCAATTTATTTCTAACGAAAATTCTTGGAGATTATAATTTGATTTAAGTTTTTCAAATTCAGTTTCACCTAATCTAAACATTTGTTGTAGTGTATTCATCATAACCAGTTAATTATGTATAAAACTACAACTCTTAGAAGACAGAATATGTCGTTATAAATCAGTCAATCCAATTAAATGCTAATCATGGTTGATTTTATTAAACCCTTTGAAGAAAGATGAAATAAAAAGCATAAAAATATAAGTAAAGGGAACTAGAAGAATTACAAGTGATATAATAAATAATTTTGTCATGATGTGATAAATTTAGGTTAAATAATCTATTAACTAATGTTTTAATGATACAGAAAATATATTGGATATAATTAACATATTTTTCATTAATATAATTAATTTTTTACACATAACAGCAATTTTAACAACTATCATTAAAAATTTAACAATTTAATAAAATGAGATTTTTATGGTTTTATCCATCAATAGATAAGTATCAATTAGTTATGAAATATTTATTTTCATTTAACTAAAAACCTTATCCATTATTGTTAAAAAAAACTTACATTTGCATCCCAAAATTTAAAAGAAAACTAAAATTAATACATGAAAAATTTAACTACAATTCTATTATTTTTGACTTGCATAATTACGCAAGCACAGCAGTCTTACTATGATGGAATTAATTTCAATAAAAGAGGTGTTGCATTAAAAGAAGAATTAGCTTATTTAATCACTTCTACGCATACTAGATCATTATCATACAGCAATGTGTGGAACGCTTTAAAAGTAACAGATTTAGATCCAACAAATAATAGTAGAGTAATCCAATTATACGGATATAACAAAACATCTACTGGAACTGATGCGTACTATAATGGAAAAAATAATAACGGAGGAAATAATGGTCAATGGAACCGTGAGCATACTTATCCAAAATCATTAGGAAGTCCAAATTTAGGTGAATCTGGTCCAGGTTCGGATGCACATCATTTACGTCCTACTGATGTTCAAAGAAACTCAAACCGTGGAAATTTAAAATTTGTAGCGGGTTCAGGTAATTCTGCAAAAACAAATGGAGGTTGGTATCCTGGAGACGAATGGAAAGGAGATGTTGCACGTATGATGATGTACATGTATTTAAGATATGGTGATAGATGTAAACCTTCAAAAGTTGGTGTAGGAAGCTCATCTGCAACTCCTGATGATATGATCGATTTATTCTTAAAATGGAATGCTGAAGATCCTGTATCTGAACTTGAAATTCAACGTAACGAATACATGGGGAACAGAAGTAATCCTTACGCACAAGGAAATCGTAACCCATTTATCGACAATCCATATTTAGCAACTTTAATTTGGGGAGGTCCAGCAGCACAAAACTTATGGTCTTTCTTAGGTACTGATAATTACTCAATGACAGAGAATAAAATCAATACTTACACAAATGGATCTAGCATTTTTGTACAGTCTACAAATGAAGTGATTCAATCAGTTTCTATTTATACTACAAACGGACAATTAAATAAAGTTTTCAATAATACTTCAAATCAAAAAAATATTGAAATCCGTAATAACAATAAAGGTATTCACATCTTAAAAATTACAGGAAACAATATTAATGAAACTAAAAAAGTAATTATTAAATAAGATTATGAAAAAATCTATCTTCTCTATACTATTATTAAACTTAGGTTTTTCAGTATTTGCTCAAATTCCTCAAGGATACTATGATGCTGCAACGGGAACAAGCTATACATTAAAAACTCAATTACACGAGATAATTAAAACTAACCACGTTGACAGAACATATAATGGTTTAAAAGATTTATACAAAAGCACTGATCCTTTAAATGGATTTAGAGATAAATATTACGAAAATGATAATACCGTTTTAGATATTTATTCAGAAAACCCGACAGGACGTGACCCTTACAACTATATTCCAGGAGATAATTTAGGAGCTGGTCAAGAAGGTGGAGGTTACAACAGAGAGCATTTAGTTCCACAATCATTTTTTGATGAATATAGAACTAATCCAATGCGTACAGATGCTTTCCATGTTTGGCCAACAGATGGAAAAGTTAATGGTTGGAGAAGTAACTTCGCTTTTGGTGAAGTTGTGAACAGAAATTCTGCTTCAGCTTGTAACAGTGGTGCAACTAATACGCCATGTAAATCTTTAAATGGAACAACAAAGGGGAAATATGTTTACAATGATGATATAACTGTTGTTGAACCTATCGATGAGTTTAAAGGTGACATTGCAAGAGCAATTTTATATTTTACAACTCGTTATGAGGATATGATGCCTGATTTTTACAGAACTACAAGAAGTAATTCTAAAGTTATGTTTGACGGATCGAGAGATAAAGCTATTTCTGACGAATTTTTAAGTCAATTATTAACTTGGCATGTTCAAGATCCTGTTTCTCAAAGAGAATTAGACATCAACAATTTAATTTACAACTACCAAGGAAATAGAAATCCATTTATCGATAATCCTGAATATGCTCAACGTATTTGGGGAACATTATCTTCTACTGATTTCAATTACCAAGAAAGACCTGATATCAATGTTATTAATACAAATAATAACTCTGTTATTGTTGAATTAAAAAATAATGATAAAAAAATTGATAAAGTGATGGTTTATAACATGAATGGACAAATGGTTCAGGAAAATGTAAACCAGTACAATCAAAATAAATTAGAGGTTAAATTCCAATCTAAAGGAATTTACATCATCAAAATTGTAGGAAATGGACTTGAAGTAAACCGTAAGGTTGTAATCAAGTAATAATCTAAATATATTAAAAAAGCCACTCGTAAGAGTGGCTTTTTTAATATATAAACTAATTGTCTTTTGTGTAGTTGTAAAACTAATTCGATTAAGAATTAGCTTTCGCGTGATCTGCTAAAAACTGAGCTAAACCAGAATCTGTTAAAGGGTGTTTTAATAATCCTAAAATAGACGATAATGGTCCAGTCATTACATCAGCACCAATTTTAGCACAATTTACAATATGCATCGTGTGACGTACAGAAGCAGCTAAAATTTGAGTTTCAAATAAATAGTTATCATAAACTTCACGAATTTCTTCGATTAAGTTTAATCCATCCATCGAAATATCATCTAAACGACCTAAAAATGGCGATACATAAGTTGCACCTGCTTTGGCAGCTAATAATGCTTGACCAACAGAGAAAACTAATGTTACGTTTGTACGAATTCCTTTGTTTGAAAAATATTTACAAGCTTTGATTCCGTCTTTTGTCATCGGAATTTTTACTACAATTTGTGGATGTAAAGCGGCTAACTCCTCACCTTCTTTAATCATACCTTCAAAATCTGTAGAAATTACCTCTGCTGAAACATCACCATCAACGATTTCACATATTGCTTTATAGTGATTAATTACATTTTCAGTTCCTGCAATTCCTTCTTTTGCCATTAACGATGGGTTTGTAGTAACCCCGTCTAATACTCCTAAATCTTGAGCTTCTTTAATATCAGCTAAATTTGCTGTATCGATAAAAAATTTCATTGTTTGTTTGTGTTACGTTTGTGCAAAATTAAGGATTAATCAACTAAAAAACTGCTAAAATTCGAAAGAAAATCTAACAATAACCTATACTGCTGTGTATCCACCATCTACAAGATAATATCCACCAGTCATAAATGAAGCTTTGTCTGAACTTAAGAATAAAACTAATTCTGCAACTTCCTCTGGCTCACCTAATCTACCAATTGGATGTTTTGTAACTAAATATTCTAATTGTTCTTTTGATAAATTATTATCTAAAAGCGGAGTCTTGATATAACCAGGTCCAACAGCATTACAACGAATGTTTTTCGGACCATATTCTGCCCCAATGTTTTTTGTTAAACCTACAATTCCGTGTTTTGATGACGTGTAAGCAGAACTCATAGGTGCAGCCACTAAACCATGAATTGAAGCCATGTTGATAATAGAACCACTACCATTTTTCTCCATTGCTTCTAATTGATATTTACATCCATAAAAGACACCATTAAAATTAATATCAATAACTTTTTTCCATGCTTCTAAAGTATAATTTGCAGTTTCAGCAGCCAATCCACCAATTCCTGCATTATTACAAGCAATATCTAATTTTCCATATAATCTAATAGCTTCATCCACTAATGCTTTATTTTCTTCAGCAGTAGATGTGTCAGCTTTAAAAAATGATGCAACTCCTCCATTTGCTATAATTTCAGCCACAACTTTTTCTCCACCTTCTACATCAATATCAGAAACAATTACTTTTGCACCTTCTTTTGCATAAAGTTCAGCTACCGACTTCCCAATTCCTGATGAACCTCCCGTTACAATTGCTACTTTATTTTCTAAAATTCCCATCTTTTATTTTAAATTAAATTTCTATATAAATTTAAAAAATAATATAAAAACAATAATACTTATAATGTAATTTATACTCAATTGATATTACATCTAACACTCGATATATTAATGATATTTTTTGTATTTTTAAAAACTCTACAAACCACTGAACATAAATAATTTATAGGCAATGGTTAAAAATGCTACAAATTTCTTGTAATGTCAATTTCCTTAAGCATATCAATTATAATAGAACAAAATAATAATCGCTTTTGATAAACTTGTCATAACATATTTTGACTAAAATTCACAAAGTTAGATTGTAAATAAAGGGCAATATACTTTTGTGATTGGAAATTCTTCTACGGATTTATTCAACAGAATTACCCTTCAAATCAATAAAAATAAATTCAAAGATTAGGATTCATAACCATGCTATTTTCTATTTATTCCTTTAAATTTGGATTAAATATCAATTAAGATGAAAACAATTCTTTCAACTATATTTTTAGCAACATTAGGATTTGCTAATGCTCAAGAAATCAAAGATTACAAATACGTACATGTACCTGATGCATTATCATCATTCGGGGAAAATCAATACCAATTAAATTCTAGATTAGGTTTTTATTTAGGTAAAAAAAACTATACCATCTTAAAAGATGATAAATCAGTTTGGCCAGCAGAAGCTCTAAATGATCCTTGTACAATGGTACGCGCAGATTTAGTTAAGGCGAAAAGTTTAACGACAAATAAATTAAACGTTAATTTTATTGACTGTAAAAACCAAATTATCAGCAGCATCGAAGGTAGTTCTATTATAAAAGAATTTGACAAAGGTTATCAAGATGCTTTAAAAAGAGCTTTAGATAAAATTGAACCAAGTGTTCCTACTGTAAAATCTACAAAATCGATGGTAGCTTCTCAACCTGTAAATACACAACTTATAAAGCAGGAACCTGTCCAAATAACAGTGAAAGCAAGTGATAATGCTAATGTAGCTCCACTTTTAACTGATGGGAAGAAGAATTATCAGCTAATTGAGTTAAATCAAACTAATTTCATCATCATGAACGAAAATGCAACGCAAGTAGTCGCGAAGTTCGAAAAAGCGTTAAAACCTGGTGTTTTCCGTGTAGCAGTTACAAACGGAGATTCTACATACAATTCAATCGGTTATTATAACGAAAATTCAATTTCTTTCGAAGTCAAAGAAAATAACGTTTGGAAAGAAGTCATTTTAACTGAAAAGAAATAATTCATGAAAAAGCTTTTAGTCGCATTTTTCTTACATTCAGTTTCTTTTTCGTTTGCACAACAGGTTAGTGATTACAAGTATGTTATTGTTCCGAATACGTTTGTTGATTTTGCAAAAGAGGATTATCAGCTAAATACCTATCTAAAAACTTTACTTCGCAAAAAGAAGTACGAAATTATTGTTGAGGGTTCAAAGGATATTCCTTCGGATTTAAAACAAAATTTGTGTTTGGCGAGTAAAGCTGATATTCAAAACATTAAAAGTTCTTTTCAAAATAAATTGAAAGTTGTTTTTAAAGATTGTAATGATACTATCCTTTCGGAATATGAAGGAGTTTCTAAGATAAAAGATTTTGAAAAAGGGTATCAAGAAGCCTTAAATCTTGCAATAGTAAAATTACCTTTGCAAAATGCCAAGGAAATAAAAAAGCCAACCATTACTAAAAAAAGTGTGGAAACAAAAACTTACATAGTTATTGGTGAGGAAAATGGTGAAATCAAAATTCCTATTGATTCTTCCAAAATAAAAAACAATGATATTTTATTTGAGTCAAAAGGAGTTACTTATCGATTAATTGAACTTGCTAAAGACAAAGCGCAATTAATTAATGTTCAAAATCAAAAACCAATTCTTAACATTTATCCTTCAAGTAAAGAAAAAGTTGTACATGTAGAAGTTTTTTCTGAAAAAGGGAATTATAATACTCTTGGATACGTAGAAGATCAAAATCTTATCATCGAATTTAAAGAAGGAAATGAAACTTGGACTAAAACCGAATTTGAGCAAATAAAAAAGCCCTAAATTTGCACCTTTAAAATTAAAATTATGCAAGCACCTGTTGCTAAAAAAATAGAAAAGAAATTAGAAAAACACGGGGATATTCGTATCGATAACTATTACTGGTTGAACGAACGCGAAAACCCTGAAGTTATTCAATATTTAAAAGAAGAAAATAAATATACTGAAGCAATTTTAAAACCGACAGAAGAACTTCAAGCAAAATTGTTCGAAGAAATGAAGTCGCGCATCAAAGAAGATGATTCTTCAGTACCTTACAAAATAAACGGTTATTGGTATTTAACTGAATTCCAAAAAGGAAAAGAATATCCTATTCACAAACGTCGCAAAGAGTCTTTAGAAAACGAAGATGAAATCTTATTTGACGTAAATCCAATGGCTGAAGGTCATGCGTACTACAAATTAGGTGGTTTATCTGTTTCGCCAAACAACGAAATGTGTACATTCGGAGTTGATAATGTTTCGCGTCGTATTTATACGATTCAAATTAAAGATTTAACAACTGGAGAAATTTTAGCTGATAAAATTGAAAACACAACTGGTGGTTCGGTTTGGGCTGCTGATAACAAAACGTTGTTCTATACAAGAAAAGACGAAACATTACGCGCTTATCAAATTTGGAAACACAAATTAGGAACAACTCAAGAGGAAGACGTTTTAGTTTTTGAAGAGGAAGACGATACTTTTTCAGTATATATTTATAAATCAAAATCAAGAGATTATATTATCATTGGCTCTTCTTCAACTGTTTCAGATGAATATCGTTTTATTCCAGCAAATGAACCAGATGCAGAATTTAAAATCTTTCAAGAACGCGAACGTGATTTAGAATATTCGATTGAGCATTTTGGAAATGAATTTTATATTCAAACCAATAAAGATGATGCCTTCAACTTCAAATTAATGAAAACGCCTGTTGATCAAACAGGACAAGAAAATTGGGTTGAGGTAATTCCACATCGTGAAGAAACATTTATCGAAGGTTTTGAAATTTTCAAAAATTATTTAGTAATCGAAGAACGTACAAATGGTTTGATGCAAATGAATATCAAAGCATGGGACGGATCGGAAGATTATTATTTACCATTTAACGAAGAAACATATACAGCAGGATCGGGAACTAATCCAGATTTTGATACAGATATTTTACGTTACGGATATACTTCTTTAACAACGCCTACTTCTGTGATTGATTTCAACATGAAAGACAAAACTTTTGAAGTGAAAAAGGAACAAGAAGTTTTAGGTGATTTTAATAAAGACAATTATGTTTCTGAACGTATTTGGGCTGAAGCACGCGATGGAGAAAAAGTTGCGATTTCTTTGGTTCATCACAAAGACACAAAATTGTCAGCTGAAACGCCTTTATT
Organism: Faecalibacter bovis; assembly: GCF_017948305.1. Classification (NCBI taxonomy): domain Bacteria; kingdom Pseudomonadati; phylum Bacteroidota; class Flavobacteriia; order Flavobacteriales; family Weeksellaceae; genus Faecalibacter; species Faecalibacter bovis. The sequence goes on along the minus strand of NZ_CP072842.1, from coordinate 2,301,073 downwards.
ATTATATGCTTACGGTTCTTACGGTTACACAATCGAACCTAACTTTAGTTCAGTTCGTTTAAGTTTATTAGATCGTGGATTTGTATATGCGATTGCGCACATTCGTGGTGGACAATATTTAGGTCGTGAATGGTACGAAGACGGTAAAATGTTAGATAAGAAAAATACTTTCTTTGATTACATCGATTGTGCAAAACACTTAATAGAAAAAGGCTATACTTCTACTCCACACTTATACGGAATGGGCGGATCAGCCGGAGGTTTATTAATGGGAGCAGTTATTAATTATGAGCCAACATTGTTTAACGGTATTGTAGCTCAAGTTCCTTTCGTAGATGTGGTAACAACCATGTTAGATGATTCGATTCCTTTAACAACTGGAGAATACGACGAATGGGGAAATCCAAACGAGGAAGATTATTACTTCTACATGAAAGAATATTCGCCTTACGATAATGTAGAAGCCAAAGCCTATCCAAATATGTATGTTTCGACTGGTTTACACGATTCGCAAGTACAATATTGGGAACCTGCGAAATGGGTGGCTAAATTACGTGAGTTAAAAACGGATAATAATATTTTACTTTTAGATACGAATATGGACACAGGTCACGGAGGTGCTTCTGGCCGTTTCGAATCTTTAAAAGAAGATGCAAAAGAAGATGCTTTCTTATTTATGTTAGAAGGAATTACAGCATAAATTTAAATAGCCAACTCAATCAAGTTGGCTATTTATCTTTTTAATTCTTGCTTCTGCTAAATCGTAAATATCATATACTTTCGTGACGAAAGATTGCCCACTTGGATTGATTTCAAAATGCGTATCAGGATATAAAAAATGATTTCTTTCGTACTCTTCTCTATTATAAACGTAAGGAAACCTCACTGTAATTGGTTGATAGATTTCTAATAAATCAGCAATTAAATAATCAAAAATTCCATACCAATTATTATTTATAAATAGCGCTTGATCCCAAGTATATTTGTACTGAAAATATTCTTTCTTTTCTTCATCAAAACCTAAATAAACAATAGGATTTTTTTCTTTATACATTGGTGGAACACCATAGTGATCAAAACTTACAAACTCTATTATTTCCGACTTAAACTCATTACAGACCGGTTGTAATATTTTATATTTTGCAACAAACATTTGATCAAAATAAACTGGAGATTTTTCTTTATCCAACTTATAATATTCTTGATAATCTACTTTTCTATATTCAATCAATTCTCCAATAAATGCATAAACTTTTACCTCTTTAGCTGAAACTATTAAAGGAAATAGCAATGCGATTAAACGTATAATTTTCATGTTTCTATTTTAATAACAACAACAAAGGATTGAATTTATTTTAAATTATAATTAATTTTATAACTATCAATACCTTTACTATGGTTAAAATAATTCAAAATATTATCTTTTTTCTATTCGTAGCGAACAGCCATGTTATTGCGCAAGATGTAATTCCTCGTCATGAAACTATTGAATTATTTTCAAAAATATTAAATGAAAATAGAAAAATAAATATCTGGACGCCTAACGATTATTCAACTTCGAATAAAACTTATACTGTTTTATACATGTTAGATGGTGGAATAAAAGAAGACTTTCCACATCTAGCCTATACAATCGCTGAATTAGTGAAAAAAGACAAAATAATTCCAATTATTTTAGTAGGAATTGAAAATACTGAACGAAGGAGAGATTTTACAAGTTTTACTACAGTAAAAAAAGACAAAAAAATAGCTCCTAATTTTGGTGGATCTACAAATTTCAGGTCTTTTTTATCAGATGAATTGATTCCAGAAATTAATAAACTTTATAAAACGAACAACAGAAAAGGAATTATAGGCGAATCTGTTGCTGGTTTGTTTGTGATCGAATCCTTAGTTGAAAAACCTGAATTATTTGACGACTACATTGCATTTGATCCTTCTTTGTGGTGGAATAATCAATATTTGGTAAAGCATTCTTCTACTAATATAAAAATCCCAAGAGATAAAGAAATTAGGTTATGGTTTGCAGGTTCTAATGCAGCTGATATTGCTCCTTATACTCAAAAATTAGCTCAAAATTTTCTTAATCAGCCCGTTTCTAATTTAATTTGGAACTATTCTGATGAACCTAAAGAAAAGCATCATACAATTTTTAAAGCAACTAAAGAAAAAGCTTTGATCTGGACTTACAGGAAATAAACTTTTCAAGAGACATTATATGTCGTTCAAATAAACTATTTTTACGCAAAAGCTACTACGATTTGACTGCAAAAGAAGTTTTAAATAGATATTGGGGACACAGCGAATTTAGAGAACCTCAAGAAGAAATCATCACTTCAGTTTTAAATAAAACAGATAATTTGGCTGTTTTACCTACTGGTGGTGGAAAATCATTATGCTATCAAATTCCAGCTTTATTATTACCAGGAGTTACATTGGTTATTTCTCCGTTAATCGCTTTGATGAAAGACCAAGTTAATCAATTAAAATACACAGGAATTCCTGCCGAATTAATTTCGAGCGAGTACACACAAACTCAAATTATTGAAATCCTTGATCAAACGAAACGTGGTGAAATTAAACTTTTATACGTTTCTCCCGAACGATTATTAAGTTCTATATTTATAGAGCATCTTCGTTCCGTTCTACTTTCTCTTATAGCAATTGACGAAGCGCATTGTATTTCTGAATGGGGACATGATTTTAGACCAGCATATCATAAAATTGCTCGTATAAAACAAGTTTTTCCAAGTGTTCCAATTTTAGCATTGACTGCAACTGCAACTGATCTTATTAAAAAAGAGATCATACAAAAACTTCAATTATTTGAACCTCATGTTTTTCAATCAACCTTAAAACCTGAAAATTTATCCTATCATGTGGTAAATTCACAGGATAAATACGGCGATTTGTTGCGTTATTTTAAAACAAGAAAAGAAAGTGCAATCATCTTTGTTCGCAACCGTAGACAAACACAAGAAATTGCTCAATTTTTACTAAATAACAATATTGATGCAGCATATTTTCATGCTAAATTAACAAAAGAAGAAAAGGAACAACGACAAACAGATTGGACCAAAAGTAACAGCCAAATTATGGTTGCTACCAATGCTTTTGGAATGGGAATAGACAAAGCTGATGTTCGAACTGTTTTCCATATTGACTTACCTCCAAGTATCGAATCTTATTACCAGGAAGTTGGCCGAGCTGGTCGTGATGGTAAAAAAGCGAGAGGAATTTATTTATATACAAAAGAAGATCAAATCAATGCTGAAAATATATTCAAAGCAAATCTTCCTTCAAAAAAAGAATTCTTGCGCATTGCTAATGCTTTATTTAGCCATTTAATTATTGGTGAAGGAGAACTGCACGATTTAGATTATACTTTAGATGTTCCTCTTTTTTCTGATAAATATGCAATTAATGCCAAAACCATGGTGATGTTTTTAGATTTCTTGAATACACAAGGAGTTATTTATCAGAAGAATTTTAATCAATTAAGTACAATACAAATTAATATTGCACCACAAACTGCAAGTGCAATGAATAATCCTATTCTTGATTATTTACAACGCACTTCTCCTGGAATTTTTATGCAACATCGTGAAATTAGTGAAGGTCGTATGAGTTATGAATTAGGTCAAAGTATCACTGAAATCAGACAAAAAATAAATGAATTAAAAGATCGACAAATTCTTGAATATTCTGATCGTTACTTAGCCAGATTTAGATTTTTAGTTCCACGAGAAGATTCTTTATTCACTAATAAACTTTGGACAATATTTGAAAACATTCAAATTTCGCAATGGAAACGATTACAAGCCATTTCTTTTTATGCAGAACAAACAGAAAATTGCCGTGAACGATTATTATTAGCATATTTTAATCAAAAATCAGAATCTAATTGTGGACATTGTGATGTGTGCAGAAAACGCAAAAAAGCGAAAGATATAAAACAACAAATTTTAGATTTTATCGCAACTGGTCCTAAAACTAACGAAGAAATTCTTACTAATTTCATAACTTCGCCAAAGGAAAAAATCCTTCAAACACTTCAGATTCTAATAGACGAATTGAAAATTGAAAATGAAGGTTTTGCGAGTTATAAAATTAAAGAATAAATATATGCGCGTAGTTTTTATGGGAACTCCAGGTTTTGCTGTTGCTTCCTTAAACGAAATACATAAAAATAGTAATCACGAGGTTGTTGGTGTTGTTACAGTTCCTGATAAACCAGCAGGACGTGGACAAAAATTAAATATATCTGATGTAAAAAAATATGCATTAGATAATGATTTAAAACTTTTACAACCAGTAAAATTAAAAGACGAACAGTTTTTATCAGACCTAAAATCTCTAAATGCTGACGTTTTTGTAGTTGTAGCTTTCCGTATGTTACCAAAAGCTGTTTGGTCTATGCCAACAAAAGGTACATTTAATCTTCACGGCTCTTTATTACCACAATATCGTGGAGCAGCTCCTATTAACTGGGCAGTAATGAATGGTGAAACAAAAACAGGTGTTACGACTTTTTTAATTGATGAAGAAATTGACACTGGAAATATTTTAATTACTGACGAGGTTACAATTGGCGAAAATGATAATGTTGGAGTGATCCACGAGCAATTAATGGAAATTGGAGCACGTTTAGTTGTTACAACTTTAGATGGTTTAGCTAATGATGAACTAAAACCGCATCCACAAGACGAATCAATTGAACTAAAGCACGCTCCTAAGATTTTTAAAGAAGATTGTAAGATTGATTGGAACCAATCGATTGACACAATTCATAATAAAATTAGAGGTTTATCACCTTATCCTTGTGCATGGACAACTTATGGTAATGAGGAATCTTTTAAAACTTTAAAAATTTACGGAGGAATCAAAACTGAAATTGAAAAAACGGGCGAATTATTTGAGTTAGTTCGTACTAAGAACAATTTATACGTTCATTTAAATGATGGAATGTATGAAATTTTAGAACTTCAACCGGAAGGAAAACGTAAAATGTCTGCTAAGGATTTTATAAATGGCCACCAAAACGAAGCTCAAATTTTCGTTAAATAATAAACAAACATAAAATTTTTGTATTTTTTTATGTTTTCTCGATTTTTTTTTGCTTGTAAACTTGCACAAATAAAGGGAAAGACTATATTTGTGTATAAATTAATTATAAAAAGTTACAACTATGAACAAATCAGAACTTATTGATGCAATTGCAGCTGACGCTGGAATTTCTAAAGAAGCTGCTAAGAAAGCCTTAAACTCATTCACTTCAAATGTAACTAAAGCTTTAGCTTCAGGAGATAAAGTTGCTTTAGTAGGATTTGGTACATTCTCAACTTCTGAAAGAGCTGCGAGAACTGGTATCAACCCACAAACAAAAAAAGAAATCAAAATTGCTGCTAAAACTGTAGCAAAATTCAAAGCTGGATCTGAATTATCTGATGCAGTTGATACTAAGAAAAAGAAATAATCCTTAAAAGATTATTCATATAAAAAAACCCATTTCGAAAGAAATGGGTTTTTATTTTATTTAGAATTAAGGAGCTAATCTTTCTTTTTTCCAATCATAATCTTCTTGCAATACATATCGAACCCTATCGTGTAAACGATTTGGACGACCTTGCCAAAATTCAATTTCGATAGGTTTAATAATAAATCCACCCCAATGTTCTGGTCTCGGAATTTCTTTGCCTTCGTATTTTTTTTCTAAATCTAAAACTTCAGCTTCCAAATCCTCGTTTTCATCAATTACGCTACTTTGTTTAGAAACCCAAGCACCAATTTGGCTACCTCTTGGTCTAGTATCAAAATATCCATCCGATGTATTTTCAGACGTTTTTTCTGCAATTCCTTTAATTATAATTTGTTGTTCTAAATAAGGCCAGAAAAATGACGCAGAAATCTTTGGATTCTCTATTAATGCCTTTCCTTTTTGACTATCATAATTTGTATAGAAAATAAATCCTTCGTCTATATAACGTTTTAATAATACCACTCTGGTTCTCGGAAATCCATCTAATCCAATGGTAGAAATAGACATTGCGTTTGCTTCATCTACCCCATCGCATTCTTCAGCTTGTAAAAACCAATCACGAAATTGTTCTAGCGGATTATCTTTCAAATCTTCAAATTTCATTGATTTTTTTTCATACGATTTACGGTGATAAGATAAATCCTGTTTCATCATTAATGTTTTAAATAATTTATTATATTTAAATAGTGTTTTAAATAATTTATTATATTTAAATAGTGTTTTAAACTAAATCATTCCAAATTTAAGAAATAATATGCCCAACACAAGTATAAAAAAAGGTAGTATTTTGATTTCAAGACCTTCTTTAACTTTAGATATTTTTAATCGAAGTGTTATTCTAATTGTAGAACATTCCGATGAAGGAACTGTGGGCTTTATTATCAATAAATCAACGGAATTACCTATTAATATATTTGTTTCAAATTTAGATAGTTCAGAAATAGTTAATGAAGGTGGCCCGGTTGATAAAGACAATATTTATTATTTACACCGAAGACCTGATTTGATTGAAAATAGTTTTAAAATTACAGACGAGATTTATTGGTCTGGCAATTTTGAAGATGTAAATAAAGCTATTAAACATGGATTATTTAATAAAAATGACATCAAATTTTTTCTTGGATATACAGGATGGAGTAAAAATCAATTAATGAATGAAGTTGAGCACATGAAAGAATGGAATGTGCTAAATAATTTAGAAATTGATTTATTTTCAGACATCAAAAATGATCTGTGGAAAAACATTATGAAAAAATTAGGAGGTGAAAACCTAATTTGGTTTAACACCCCCTCTGATCCTTCTATGAATTAATCTTTGAAATATATTTCGAAGATTTTCTTTGTTTCTGTTGATTGATAATTTTTCTTTCTGTTTTGACTGATAGATTGAATTCCAACTCCATCAATTAAAACAAAAACTTCATCAGCTTTCTGAATTTCGAATGGAAAAATTTCTACTTCCTCTACGGTATAATCTTCTTCTTTCGAAATTACTTTGATAAAATTATTTCGCAAAGCGCTTGTGATAACTCCTTCCGACGATTTTGGCGTTTTTAAAATGTTATCCTTTAAAACGAAAATGCTACCTTTTAAAGTTCTTGCCATTCTTTTATCGTTATTTAGTAATACAAGATCTTCGTATTCATTTTCTAAGCGATAAATTTCTGCAATATACTCCTCTGGACGTTGCGCATTAACTAAAGAATAAAATGATGTATTTACTGTAAAATCTTTGTAAACATCAATTTCTGCATCACCATCTAAAAATTCCCATTTATTATTACTTCCCTCAATCGTTACAATATAATTGATTGAAGCTTTTAATAAATCTGCATCATCTTCACGAAATGTAAAAAATGTAATCTTTCCGTTTGATAAATTGTTTGCTTGAGCAACTAAATTAATCTGTTCTTGAAAAAATTCAGGTGTAAAAGACAAAGGAATATTCATGCGATAAATACGCATTGAAGCCATTAAATTGAAGTAATGATCTTCCCAATCTTTAATTTCACCATTAACTAATCGTAAAACTTCTTTAACCGCGTCACCATGAGAAAAAGCACGATTTGTAATTTTAATCGTTGATAATTCTTGGCCTTCGATTAATCCACCAACATTAATTTTCAAAATAAAGTAGTTTTCTTATTTAGATCCTAAGATTTTCTTTAAATCTTCAATTTGACTTTCCCAAAGTTCTTTAGATTCTTCTACTTCATCTTCTTCAGCAAAATCTGTGATTACTAAAGAAACATCGTTCGTTAATTCGTCAACAACAATGTTTAATTCGTAGAAATATTTAGTATCTTCATCATCTTCCCATTGGAAACGAACGTATGTATCTTGCTTAGATTTCATTAAAAAAGCAGATTCCTCGTGACCATCCCAAATAAAAGTATACTTTTCTCCACGCGAATTTACATTACCAGCAAACCATTCTGATAAACCAGAAGGATTTGAAATATAGTTATATAATAATGATGGAGAAGCATTAATTGAAAACTCTATTTGATATTTCTTTTTTGGCATAATTCTTATTTATTGAGGTCGCAAGATATAAAATGAATTGAATTTACCAAAGAAAATGAAATAATACTTTGACAATATTTTTAAAATAGTTTATATTTGCAAAACATTAGAAAATGGCGAGGTAGCTCAGATGGTTAGAGCGCAGGATTCATAACCCTGAGGTCGGCAGTTCGATTCTGCTCTTCGCTACAAAAAAGCCCGATACAATAAATTGTATCGGGCTTTTAAATTAACGTTTAGCTTAAATATCCAACCACTTGATATACTCTTTCACCTCTGTGGTATATTTTGTCGTATAAAACACCAGCATACTCATACAAATATTCTCCGTAATAATCAATTTTCTCATAACCGTAAGGTAATGCGTAAACAATTGCTCCCATCGGAGGTTCTATCACGCGATAATCATTGATATACTTTTCATAATAAATTCCTTCGTAAAAGTAAAGCGGTCTAGAACCTAAATTGATCGAAATAAAACCAGCTGGTAAAACATTTACTCTAAAACCAACAGGTGGCATAAATCTCACATAACTGTTGTTATAATGTCTATAATAAACTCCATCTTGACCATAGAATTTTACATTGTTAAAATGATATGAGTTATATCGTTTATGATCAAAGTTTTTAACTGGTTTACTATAACTATATTGTTTATTAGAGTTATTAATTTTAATCGGCTCTTTTCGAATTGGACGAACTCCTGGCTTATTTGCTATTTGCACATGTGGTCTTTCAGTTCGTATATCTCTACCTTTACTATCTTGTTTTAAAGTAGGTACATTTCTTACACCTCCTTGGTTTGTAGACGGTTGCTGTCTTATTTTTTCATTTTTTGGTCTGCTAGTAATAATTCTATTTTTATTTGTTTGTTCTATTCTAACTTTTGGAGCTTCTGATCTTTGAGCTTTCTGATGGTTTTCAACATTAGTTTTACTTCCTACATTGCGCTGTCCTTCACCTCTACCTCCTCTTTCTTGTGCATTAAGTTCAACCACCAAGCTTGATGTAATTATTAAACTTAAAAATGTAAATCTCATTAATTTCATAACCAATCTGTATTAATAATTAAATTATGTAAACTACATTACTATATTTATGCCAAGATTTAAATTTTCATCTAATTTGATGTGTAAAAATTAAACTTTTATTTGAATAAAATATTTAATCATTTCATTATCAATATTTTAGTTTAACAAAAAAGTCTAACAAAATTGTCAAAAAAATTAATAGGAATAGTTATAAAACTTTAATTATTTTTACGACTTAATTAGAATTCGATAATGATTGACGTTAAAAACGCTTACATAGGCTTTATAACTTTACAAAAAGTTGGACATAAAATTCGTGAAGAAGCAAATATTTTTGCACAAGAAACAATGCCTTTAGACGAAAAGAAAGAAGAAGATTTAGTTCCTTTCTTATTAGCACCTTTCAGAAAGAATTTAGAACCTCATCACTTTACTCATTATACTGAAAAATTAGAATTTAATGTTTTATACAATTCTGCTATTTCCGTTTTTGATGACGAAGTAGATTTTGTTGATTTTTCTAATGATACATTAAGCCATTTATTTGAAAAATCTTTACACCCACAAATTAAAACCGGTGAAGTATTTATGGTATTATTCGAAAATATGCAGTTCGAAGAAATTCCATGCCGTGGTTTGGCCATTTATAAATTAGAGAATAAAAAGAAATTTATTCGATTTGATGAATCTCAAGGAATTGATTATAACATCTGGAAAGGTTACAAGTTAGAAGGGATTGACAAAGCTTGTTTAATTTTGGATGTTCATCGTGAAGATGGATTTAGAGTTTTTTCTATTGATGATCAACACCAAGAATCTGAATATTGGAAAAAGAATTTCTTGGAAATCGATATGATTAAAAATAATTCGTATCATACTAAAAAGTATTTAGAGTTAATTCAGGATTTTTCGAACGAAGTTGTATTAGATAAAAACGATAAAAAATCTCAAGCTGAGTTTATTTCAAATACAATTCAGGTGATGCAAAACAATGATTTTATTTCACCTGAAGTTATTGAAGAAGAATTAATTAAACCATTTGAGCTAATTGATGAATTTAAAGATTTTAAGAAAAATTACGCAGAAGAACGTAAAGTAGATTTTGTTGAAAATTTTGAAGTTTCTTTTCCAACTTTAGCCAAAGAATCTAAAAAATTAAAGTCAGAGATTAAATTAGATACTAACATCAATTTAAAAATTGATTTACACGATCCTGATGCTGCTGAAGAATATTTAGAGCGCGGATACGACGAAGAAAAGAAAATGTACTATTACAAAGTATATTTTAATACAGAGAAATAAACAATAGAGTTTTAGTGTAATTTCTAAAACTAATGTCTCAAATAAAAAAGCGAACTCCAAAAAAGAGTTCGCTTTTTTATTTTAATTATCTACATCAATTGATTTTGATTGTTCCATCTGATATAATTCAATCAAATCACCAATCGGATAATTCATCCAATCAACCTGTTTAATTATCTTATGGTTTTTATCAAAGTATAAATACGTTGTAAACTTCATTGGTGCAAATGTAAATCCGTTATAGGTATACGAATTAAACTGACCATTGACTACTGCCATAGAATCATTTGCGATTACGCCATCAACCTTTAGAACTTTATTGTTTTCGTAAGCTAAAGATTTATCGTTCCAAGCAAAAAGTTCGTTTAGCAAATAACCAGTTTCAAATTTAATTACAGATGTATTTTGAATTACATTTTCGTAATCAACAGAATCGTTGTAAAACGATTTCATTTGATTATAATCTGTTTTTGCCGAATAAGTTTCGAAATATTTTCTCGCAACCTCTTCAGATTTTGATATTTCTTTATTCTGACAACTGAATAATAAACTTGCAGTTGCTAAAAATAAAATTTTAAATTTCATTATTTTTCAATTCGTGTTAAATAGTTTCCTCCTTCGTCATCAGCTGTACCATCAGAATTTAAAATCATAATTGTAGAGTTGTCAGACCATTTTAAAAATTGGAAAGGCAGCTTTTTTTTAGAATCAAATTCCATCAAAGAACCATCATCTTTTTTGTACCACTCGCCTTTAATTTTATTGTTTTTATATAAAATCGTAAAATCTCCATCATTATCTAACTCCAATTCAATTATTTGATCAAAATATTCTCCTTTGAATTTTCCTTCATAAATAATTGATTCATAACTGAAAATAGAACTTTCTTCGATAGAAAGTACATCTTCAGGTGTTAGACCACCATAACTTTTATCTTTTTCTTCTTCTTTACAACCAAAAATGGAAATAGTTAAAATTAAAAAAAGAATAAAACGATTAATCATAACTAAGATTATTTTTTCACGTACAATTTTACATCTTCTCCTGTAATTGGATTAGAACCTAAAATTAATAAACGCTCCACTACGTTTCTTAATTCGCGGATATTTCCTGTCCAATCAATAGCTTTTAATTCTTCATGTGCTTGTTCGTCGAATGATTTATTTTCTAATCCTAAATTAGTTGAAAAATCTTCTGCAAAATATTGAACCAATGCCGGAATATCATCTTTACGATCATTTAAACCTGGAACATTGATAATGATAACGGCTAAACGATGGTATAAATCTTCACGAAAACGACCTTCTTCAATTTCTTTTCGCAAATCTTTGTTAGTTGCAGCTAAAACACGAACATTTACATTAATTTCTTTTTCAGAACCAACTGGCGACACTTTTCCTTCTTGCAAAGCACGTAAAACTTTTGCTTGAGCTGAAAGACTCATATCCCCGATTTCATCTAAGAAAATTGTTCCACCGTCAGCTAACTCAAATTTACCTTGTTTATCCTTAACCGCTCCTGTAAATGATCCTTTTACATGACCGAATAATTCAGATTCAATTAATTCAGTCGGAATCGCAGCACAGTTTACCTCAACCAAAGGCTTTTTGTTACGTGGGCTTTGTTCGTGTATATGATGCGCTACTAATTCTTTACCCGTTCCATTAGGTCCTAAAATAAGTACACGAGCATCTGTTGTAGCAACTTTCTCTATCATTGTTTTCACTTGAGTTAACTCAGGTGAATCGCCAATCATGGTATATTTTTTAGAAACTTTTTTCTTAAGTTCTTTGTTTTCTTTCTTTAAAGCTTTATTTGATGACTTTAAAGATTTATGATCTAATGCAATACGAACAGTATTTAACAATCGATTTAAATCTGGTGGTTTTGATAAGAAATCAAATGCACCTTTCTTTAAACAATCCACTGCAATTTCTATATCTCCGTGACCAGAAATCATTACAAATTGCAAATCCGGATTATGTTCCATAGCTTCTACTAATACCTCTGTACCGTCTTTCATCGGCATTTTAATATCACTAATAACTAAATCGTATTCATTTTGTTTGATTTTCTCGATTCCAACAAGCCCGTTTTCTGCTTCATCAACAACCCATTTTGGGTCTTCATCCATCAGAATGCTTTTTAAGACATTCCTAATTGCTTGTTCGTCCTCAATTATTAATATTTTAGACATAATATTTTAATAGTTTATTTTTCTCTGTTCTCAAAAATAATTGATTTTTCGCTATAAATCTATTATAGGTCGAGCATTTTTTATGAAGTTTTAATCATTTTTACATATTCTAAACCTAACTCTTTTGTAGAAATATCTCTCATTTCAACTTTTCTAATTTTTCCTGAAATTGTCATAGGAAACTCTGTTACAAACTTCCAATATTTAGGACGTTTAAAATGAGCTATTTGTAAGCAAAATTCTTTTAATTCGTCTTCAGTTAAATTCATTCCTTCTTTCACTTTTACCCAAGCCATTACTTCTTCGCCATATTTTTCACTCGGAACTCCTATAACTTGAACATCAGAAATTTGATCATGAGTATATAAAAAATCTTCAATTTCTTTGGGTGAAATATTTTCACCACCACGAATGATAATATCTTTGATACGCCCTGTAATATTAATATAACCCTCTGCATCCATTGTTGCTAAATCGCCAGAATGTAGCCAGTTATTAGCATCAATTACTTTGTTAGTAGCTTCAGGATTATTCCAATACTTTTGCATGACTGAATATCCTCTTGTACATAGTTCTCCCGCGATTCCACGTGGTAGAATATCTCCAGTTTCTGGATCTATAATTTTAATTTCTAAATGATTTTGAACTGTTCCTACAGTAGAGACCTGCTTTTCTATTGGTGTTCCTATAATTGTTTGCGTAGATACTGGAGAAGTTTCTGTCATTCCATAACAGATCGAAACTTCTTTCATATTCATCTTAGCTTGTACTTTTTTCATAATCTCGATAGGACATGGAGATCCAGCCATTACTCCGGTACGAAGTGAAGATAAATCAAAACGATCAAAATTTGGTAATTCTAATTCAGCTATAAACATCGTTGGAACGCCATAAAGAGAAGTACATTTTTCTTTTTCCACCGCATTTAAAGTTAATTCGGCATCAAAACTTTCCGAAGGAATTACCATACAAGCTCCATGCGTCACACAAGCCATATTACCAATTACCATTCCGAAACAATGATAAAATGGAACTGGAATACAGACACGATCTAAATGAGTATAATTTAATCTAACACCAATAAAATAACCATTATTTAAGATATTATGATGAGTTAGAGTCACACCTTTAGGAAATCCCGTAGTTCCGGACGTGTATTGAATATTAACTGCGTCATCAAACTGAACACGTTGCTCAGCTGCCATTAAATCGATACTTGAAATACTTTCGGCTAATTGTAAAAAATCACGCCAAGAATCTTCAAAAATTACAACATGCTCTAATGTTTCCGTTTTTGAACGAACATTTTCAAGCATTGATTTATAATTACTTGTTTTAAATTGACTTGCTGCAAATACAGCCTTAATTCCGGCTTGGTTTAGTACATATTCTAATTCATTCTCTCGATAAGCTGGATTAAGATTAACTAAAATTAAACCAATTCTAGCGGTAGCAAATTGTAATAATGTCCATTCAGAACGGTTAGGAGACCAAATCCCAACACGTTCACCTTTTGTAAGACCTAATCCTAATAAAGCTTTTGCAATTTCTTCAGTTTGTGAATAAAACTCGGTATAAGTTGCTCTATAATTCTGTTGAATACAAACCAAAGCCTCTTGCTGAGGATGTTTAGCTACTGTATTACGTAAATTTTCTCCAATAGTTTCTCCTAAAAGAGGATCATTTGATGGACCACTAGCATAAGATAATGATGTATTCATTGCACACACATTTTTAAAATTTAAATTTTGTAGTTTTTAAAAAACTAATCAAACTTATTTAGAAATTTTAATCCGTGGAGTTAGAAACACTTACAAAACATCTACATTTATAAAATGAATAAATTTCGAAGAATTTATTATTAAATAATAAAATATTAACTTCAAATTTTGTCAATCTTACAACTTAAATGTTATATTTAACTATCAAAACTACAATTATGAACTATAACCACAACGATTATATTTCTAGTTACGATGGCATTACTGTAAACGATGCTTTGGAAATTAGAATTGAGGAAATTAAAAAAACTTTGAAGCTAGTAACCGATTTGAATAAATGGGATTATAGGTATGCCGAAGGAAAATGGAATATAAAAGAAGTAGTACAACATTGTATTGATTGTGAGCGAATCTTTAGTAATAGAGCTTTGCATATTGCGAGAAATGATCAGAATACTTTGTTTACTTTTGATGAGAATGAATATGTAACAACATTAAATTCTGATCAAATAAATCCAGAAATTCTTGTCAAAGAATGGTTACATTTGATGAATGCAACTTATTTTCAGTTTGAAGGATTTAATAAAGAAACCTTAAATAAAAAGAGATTCATTGGAGAAAATGAATTATCTGTAAAGAAAATTGGATATATCATTGCAGGACACTCTATCCATCACATCAATGTTATAAAAGAAAGATATTTATAAAAAAAGGTTGCTCACGTCATGAGCAACCTTTTTTTATGCTAATTTTTGCAAGACAAAATCAGGATTTTTAGGATCGATTACAATTTCAATGTATTGATTTTCTGAAATATTTTTTTCTTCAGAAATACTTGCATAATAATCTAAGAACGTATGGTAAAGCTTATGATTTTTTGGATGCTCATAAATCACTTCTAATATATAATTAGGAGCTGATTTAATTGCAAGTAAAGTTTTTTGAACCTTTACTATTCTTGCCTTTGTTTTGTAACCTTTATTTAAAACTTTACGTTTTGTATAAAATATAGTTAAATTATTTATCCCTGAAATCAGAAATAATCCAGAAATAATTAATAACAAAGTACCAACCAATTTTTCGAAAAGGAATGTAAAATCCAGAAAGAATATTGGGATTGCTAATATCAATAAGCAAATTACAATACTTAAAATTCCTACATAAAACCTCATAACTAAAATTTTAAGTAGAAATTCTAAAAACGTACCAAAAAGTACTGTTTAACAATAATTTATAATAATCTTAATAACCTGCTGTAAAACGTCTTTTCGTGAAATTTTGCTTTTCAACTTCATCTGCAATTACAACTGCAACATCTTCTACAGATAAAACTGAACGTCCATCTTTACCTACTACAGGATTATCTAAACCTAAACGGTATTTACCAGTACGCACTCCTGAAGTTCCTTGATGCATCTCTATTGCAGGCGAAAAGAATTCCCAATCTATTTGATTTTCATTCTTTAAAAACTCTAAATATTCAGCTGCTGCCTGTGCACCTGGTTTTATTTCTTCAGGAAATTGTGGTGTATCAATCACACGTAATTCTTCATCTAACAACAAGCTTCCAGCCCCACCAATAACGATAAATCTTTTAACATCTGCTTTCTTTACAGCTTCTTGTATATTTTTAGCACCTGTTAAAAATTCTTCATAAATATTAGGATTAGTCCATCCAGGATTAAATGCTGAAATAACCACATCTGCTCCCTTCAAATCAGCGGCTAAAGCATCAGTATCGTTTACATCTATTTGAATTGGAACTACGTTATTAGATTCCGATTCTGTATTAATTGAACGAGAAATCGCTTTGATTGAGTGATTTCTATCCGTTAATTCTTTTAAAATTGCTGACCCAACAAAACCTGTTGCTCCAATTAATGCTACTCTCATATTATAAAGTTTGATTTTAATTAAATTGTGATGAAAATTCTTTCAACGTTGTTTTACTTAATTGATTGATTAAATTATTTTCTACAGAAACAAATAGTTGATCCAACGTTTCATTCATTTTTTTTCCGATTGGACAAACGGGATTGGGCTGATTTTTTTTAGCAAAATCCATATCTTTCGTTATAATCTTATAAATTTCGCCAAATGTAATTTCATTTGCATCCTTGATAAGAAAACAACCTCCGTCCTTCCCTTTTTTTGATCCTAAAATTTCTGCATCTTTTAAAACCTGAATTTCTCTTCGTACTACAACCGGATTTACGTTAATACTACCAGCAATAAAATCTGATGTAATTAACTCGTCTTTAAACTTTTCAGTCAAAACTAAAATATGTACGATTGTTGCAAAACGTAAATTATTCATTCCTTAAAATTCTATTACAAATGTAAAATAAAATTTTAATTGTAACACATTTTGTTACAATTAAATTTTTATTAAAATATTGCCCTATATTTGCTAGTAAATAAAAGCTTTCATGCAAAATTTTATTAATCATTTAAGAAATCAAATTGATCTTACCGATGAGCAAATCGAGATCATATTAAATTATATTACGGTAAAAAAATTGACTCGTGGTGAGATGATATTAAATGCTGGAGAATTTTCTGACGATTATTTTTTCGTAGAATCTGGCGTAATTCGTTCATACATTATCGATGACAATGGAAAAGAACATATTGTACAATTCGGAACTGAAAACTGGATTGTGAGCGATCGCAACAGTGCAATGTGTAAGCAAGAAGCTAAATTTTACATTCAGGCAATTGAGGAATCTACAGTTGTAATTCTAAATGATGGTGTAAATGATTTAATTACAAGTTTAAATCCTGATTACACTAAAAAACAAGTTCCATTGTTGCAAAATCATATTCGACACATGCAGGACAGAATCACATCTTTATTAAGTGCGCCTGCAAAGACACGTTACCAAGATTTTATAAAATTATACCCAACCATTACAGCTAAAGTACCACAGTGGATGATTGCATCATATTTAGGCATCACTCCTGAAAGTTTAAGTAGAGTTAGAAAAGATATTGCATCAAATGGATAAATATAGTTTTGATCGATTCATCAAACAAAAGAATCAAAATAGGTTAAATAAAATTCTAAAATTAGTTGTTACATTTCTAATTTTATCAGCCATTAGTTATGTTTTCATTGAACTTGAAATTTTTAAAGGCAGCAACACAGCTTTTTATATTTTCATGATAATTTTGGCGACAATTGCTGCTTATTTTAATGGATATTTTAAAGCTCCGAAAGAAGATTTAGAAGGTTATTTTGATGGTAAAATTACTTTTACTAAAGATTCAATCTCAATTGGTAATGATTCTTATTCCATTCAAGATATTGAAAGTATTACAATTCACAATAACGATTATGTTGGGAAAAAACTTTATGAACAACATGAATTTGAAACGAAAGGAAAATCGCAAGGTGTCGATAATCAATTAATTTTAGATTTAGGTAATCGAAAATTTATCGAAGCTGAATTTAAACAATACACGCTTGGTGAATTTGAGAAAATGAAGAAAATTTTAATTTCATATCATAAAGCTGATAAATTAACCTTTGATGATTTAGTGTACATTATGAAATTGGAATATGATATTGATAAGAACGAACTTAAAAAACAAATCAATAAGAGAAGTTAATATCAACTTATATAACTTGATTGAATTTCTTATCACTAAATTTGTAACATAAATAATAATTATAATTATGAAACCAACTGCAGAATGGTTAAAAATTTGGGAAGAAAAGCGTGAATTTACGCTAGCACCAAATGATTTAGATATGTATTTTACTTCGAAAGAAATAAACGATATTAAAGTGGATCAAATTTCTTTGGGTGAAATCTCTTTACCTACAGGACAAATTATCGTAAATGATCCATTAGGACAATATTTAGCATTAGACAATAATCCATATTTCGTAGAAACTCCAAAAGGAAATTTCCCTTTACAAGCAAGTATTATTACTTACGAAGATGATGGAGATGTGGAAAATTTAATTTCTTGTGTTAAAATTGCTTTCACAGACGAGAAACCTGTTCGTTACGAAGAAGCTTTAAAAGGAATTGAGTCGATTGAAGATTTAAATGAAGGAGAATATTTTGGATTTGCTTCAGAAAGTGGTTTAACTACAATTGTTGATTTCAGTGCGAAAGAGGCATTTACAACTTTTATTGATGAAGTGGAAGCTAAAGATCAAAATTTATATGATGATTATTTCGCACCATTATTTACTGAAAATGTAAAAAATAATCCTGCTTACCAATCAGAAGATGGTGAATGGATTAACTGGACAATTCCTAATACAGATATTAAAGCGCCAATTTTCCAAGCTGGTTTTGGTGAAGGTGTTTATCCTTCTTACTTCGGTTACAATGCTGCCGGAGAAATTGTTGCATTCTACATCCAATTTATTGATGCTGAATTGGAAGATGACGAAGAAGATGATGAGTGGGTTTAATTCCTAAATCAAATAAATAAAAAAATCCCATTGATTACTCAATGGGATTTTTATTTATATTCTACTTATTTTGATAAGGTAATTTGATAGATTTTTTGAATTATTTTAACCAACGCAACTACTATTAAACCAATAATTATTGAAATAATCATTTGCTTAAATATAGCTGGAATAGAAAAATCTAAATGATGGATATATTCAATATTATGATCAAAAATTTCTCCTGAAACCATTAACAAAGCAATAGTTCCAATCACAGCCAAAGACTTTATAATTAAAGGTAAGCCCTTTACTAAAAGATGACCAATTGTAGCCATAAATCCTTTATCATTCGATTGATTGATTAATTTATATCCTGCGTCATCCATACGAACAATTAATGCTACAACACCATAAACCCCAACAGTTGCAATTATAGCTACAACAGAAACAGTTAAAATTTGTGTGGCAAGTGGTTTATCCATTACACTTCCTAACGCAATAATTATAATTTCAATAGATAAGATGAAATCCGTTGTAATTGCAGATTTAATTTTAGTGTTTTCTAAATCATCTGCATTTTTTACCTCCTCTTCTATCACTTCAGTACCTGTTTTTTTACGATGAAATAGATATTCTATTATTTTCTCTACTCCTTCATAAGCTAAAAAACATCCACCTAAAATCAATATATATTTAATTATATCTGGATAAATCCATTGTAAAAGAAAAACAATTGGAACAATAATTACTTTATTTAATAACGAACCCTTTGTAATCTTCCAAAGTACAGGTAATTCTCTTGAGGATAAAAAACCTGTTGCTTTTTCAGCATTTACAGCTAAATCATCTCCTAAAATTCCAGCTGTTTTTTTTGTAGCAATTTTACTTGCAACAGCTACATCATCCATTAACGCTGCAATATCGTCTAATACCGCAAATATTCCCGAAGCCATAGTTTAATTTTTATAGTGATGTAAATTTATTAATTAATTGTTTTCCATTCTCTTTTAGTCAAAATATTTATGAAATATTTTATGCTTACGAATCGATACATTTGGATTAAATTTGCAACCTATTTTGTATACGAAATGTCAAGCTATTTTCACTCTTTTAAACAATCAATCAAAAATCACACATTACCAACATCTTTAGATTATCCATTTTATTATAAGCCTCATCCAATTGCACAATTAGCATGCGAAGAATTGCAACAATATTTGGAAAATCAAACTGATTTTGAACACAATTTTGGATTAAAATCACATGATTCTACTTCTGCAATTGGTAAAATGTTTGGAGTTTTAGTATGTAAAAATTCCGATGGAGATATAGGTTATATCGCGGCATTTTCAGGTAAATTGGCTAATACAAATCAGCACAAGCACTTTGTTCCTCCGGTTTTTGATATGCTTAATAAAGATGGATTTTTCCTTCAGCAAGAAGTTCGTTTAAACGAAATCAATTCTATCATCGAACGATTAGAATCTGATCCAAAATACATTTCTCTAAAATCAGAATTGAACACTTTTGAAAAGGAAGCAACTAAACAAATTGAAGAAGGTAAAAAACTTCTAAAATCAAATAAAAATGATCGCAAGCAACAACGTGATCAAATCGTTCCAAATTTATCTGAGGATTTAGCAAAAGCTTACGAAGAAGATTTAGTAAAACAAAGTTTAAGAGATAAACACGAATTCAGAAAATTAACATTAGAATTAGAGACAGAACGTGAAAAAATTCTATCTAAAATCAATGTTTTTGAAATAGAAATCACAAATTTAAAAGAAGAAAGAAAAACTAAATCAAACGCTTTACAAAACCAACTATTTGATCAATACCAATTCTTAAATCAAAACAAGGAGAAAAAAGGATTGCTTGATATTTTTAAAGAAACTTCATTCCAACAACCTCCTGCTGCGGCTGGTGAATGTGCTGCTCCTAAACTGTTTCAGTATGCTTTTCAAAATAATTTAGAACCTATTTGTATGGCTGAATTTTGGTGGGGAGATTCTCCAAAATCAGAAGTTAGAAAGCATAAGCATTTTTATCCTGCGTGTACGGGGAAATGTGAACCAATATTAAAACATATGCTTGATGGATTGAAAATCGATGATAATCCTTTGTTTAAAGAACAAACAACTGGCCATCTATTAGAAATTATTTATCAAGATGACGACATTGTGGTGGTAAACAAACCTGAAGAGTTTTTATCGGTTCCTGGCATTGAATTACAAGATTCGGTTTATATGAGAATTAAGCATCAATTTCCGAATGCAACTGGCCCTTTGATCATCCATAGGTTGGATATGGCGACATCTGGAATTTTAGTTTTAGCTTTAAATAAGGACAGTCATAAACAAATTCAACAACAATTTATTAAACGTAAAATAGAAAAAAGATATATTGCTTTACTTGACGGAATTGTAGTAGAAAACGAAGGAATTATAGATTTACCTTTGCGTGTAGATTTGGATGATAGACCTCGTCAGATGGTTTGTTACGAACATGGAAAACCAGCGCAAACTAAATACAAAGTAATTAAACGAAAAGACAATAAAACTTTAATATATTTTTACCCAATTACTGGTCGTACGCATCAATTGCGTATGCATGCATCGCATCAGTTAGGATTAAATACGCCAATTATAGGAGATGATTTATACGGTACAAGTGCAAATCGTTTGCATTTACATGCTGAATATTTAGAATTTACACACCCAACAACAAAAGAATTGATGAAATTTCAGGTTGAACCTAATTTTTCTCTTTAATTTTGTAATATAATATTGAAGATGGAAGAAAAACAATTAACGATTAGAGATGTTATTTACCGTGATATGGATGCAATGATCATGGCTAAATTAAAAAATGATGGGAAAATTTCAATTGATGATTTAATTGACATTTCATCTTATTTAGCTGCTGGATTGTTCCGTAAACGTTGGCAACAAAAAGGAGAATTAACTGAAAGTGAAGTTAGTGTCGTTTTAGGAAATATTGGAGATTTTTGTCACGAGCATTTCGGAGGAAATTTCACACAAAACGATTATGATAAAATTGTGAAAATCTCGCAATTACTATTACAAAAACCAACTTTTGATGATGATTCTAAATCTTTTTTCGAAAATATATTAAAAAAATAAGCAGTACTACAAGTACTGCTTTTTTCTTATAATAAGGTTATATAATTTAAAACTAATTATTTATTAATTTTTTTCCCGTTAAGACCCGAAGCACATCCACCAAAATATTTATCGATGTTTACTTCTAACCCATGTTTTTCAAAAATATCTTTTACATTTTCAGAACTTTGAAATTTACTGGTATAAATCCACAACATTTTATAATCCTCAGGATTTCCTAAAAATATTTTACCAAGAATTGGAATAATTTTACCTAAATAAAAACTGTAAAAATACAGTAAGACTTTATTTTTAGGTTTAGAAACTTCAACGAAACTAAATTTTCCATTCGGCTTTAAAATTCTATGAACTTCCTTTGCAATGATATTTAGCTGTTCTTCATTAAAGGTTTTCAAACCATAAGCACAAGAAACAATATCGAAACTATTAGATTCTAACTTGTTATCTAATAAATTATCGCAAATTAGATTAAGATTCTTGCCAAATATTTTATCTGCTTTTTGCTTGGATAGATTTATCATGTTTTCAGAAAAATCTAAAGCATAAAAGTTTGAATTAGGAAAATTACGTTTTAAAAAAGTCCAATTCTCGCCCAAACCTGAAAGTAAATCAATTACATTTAATTTTTCTTTTGAATTTCCTAATTTATCAATAAATTAATTTCTCCAACGAATTGAAAATCCAAAAGATGTTATGTAATTCATTCTTTCATACGAACTCGACATTTGGTTAAATAACTTTTTTACAAATTCTGGTTCGTAAATATTATCCATTACGCTAAAGGCTCTAAACCAAGAATTATAAATTCTTCTTGATAAATTCGATTACTTTTTCGTTAAAAATTTGTGGCTGATCTACATTCACTACGTGTCCACTATTTTCTACAACATATAATTGAGCCGATTGATAATGTTGTTGAACCAATTTTTGTATTGTCGGTAAAAACATATAATCTTCTTCGCCCATAATATAAAATGTAGGAATGTTTATTTCAACCTGTCTAAACCATTTTAATAAAGGATTTACATCAGAAGTTAATTTAAACCATTTTAAAAATTCTTTCTGATATAATTTTTTGGCTTCGTTTATAAACAAATTTCTCGACTCTTTGTGCGCATTTTTAGGCATAATAGCAAATGCGAAAATTTTGTATAAAAATAAATACGGAAATACATTTTTGAAAATATTACCTATTTTCATTAAAATTTGACCACGAAAATTCATTTTCATCACAGCTCCACCCATTACCATAGAAGTAACACGGTCTGGATAATCTTCAGCGATTTGCCTAATAATTATTGTTCCCAACGAAACTCCAACAAAGTGTGTTTTATCAATTTTTAAATGATCCAAAACATCAACAACATCATTGGAAACAGATTTAAAAGTATATCTTTTTTCGAAGATTGATTTTAAATTATTTTTTGATCGACCATGTCCACGTAAATCAAGAATAAGAATATTAAAATGTTTACGAAATTCTCTAATTTGTTTAAACCAAATAGTAGAACTACCTCCTGCTCCATGAACAAAAGTAACCCATTCTTTACTTGTCTCGTGCTGATATATTGTATGTGCTAACAAATTATGTAATTAATTTAAAATCAAATTAACAATAATTATTCCTAAAATACTACACTTCTATAAGCTGTTGTATTATTTAGTTTGATAATATACTTCGTTTACTTCTTCAGCATTCTTATAAGTTGAAGATTCCTGCTCTAAAACTCTATCTGTAAACAACTTACCGATCAAATGATCATATTCATGCTGAAAAATAACCGCAGTAAAACCTTCAATAATTTCTTCGAATTGATTACCTTCTAAATCAAAGTAATTTAATTGAATAGCTAAACTTCGGTGCACTTTACCAAATTCTTCTGGAATTGAAAGACAACCTTCTCGACCGTATCGTAAAATTGATGAATACCAGGTGATTTTTGGATTAATATAAAACTCAAATGGTTGACCATCCTTATCAAAACGCTGTACCCAAAATGCATTTCTGTTAATGCCAATTTGTGGAGCTGCAATACCAACACCTTTACTTTTTTCGTCTTGTACTGTTGCAAACATGCGATCGGCCAATAATTTTATCATTGGATCCTTAGGATCAATATCCTTAGAAATAGATTGTAAAACTTTTGTATCAGCAGAAGACGTTGTAAGTAAAACACGCATTGGAGTTTGCGCCGATTTTGCTTTTATTAAATTGATTTCTTCCTTTGTAAGCTTTTCGTAAGCTGCATTCATAGGCTGTGCATTTAGAAAATATGAGCAAACGAAAACAACTAAACTAATTATTTGTTTCATTTATTTCTCAATAAAGAGTCTACTGAATATTTACCTGCTCCTGATAAAAATAATACTAAATAATTGATTAGATAGAATAAACCAAGTTCTTTTTTTCCAAAATCATGATCTAAGTGAACCACAAAAACGGCAACTATCATCGTGATAATTAAAGGAATAGAAGCTAAACGTGTAAAAAGACCTACGACAATAAAAAAGGCACAAAAAATTTCTGAAAAAACAGTTAATGCTAATGAAATTTCAACACCAAGTCCAATAGGATCACCAAATTCGAAGTTTCCGTTAACTAATTTAACCAATTTACCCCAACCATGTGTAAACATAAATCCACCTGCGGCGATACGTAATAATAATAATGATAAATCAATTGCAGTAGTTTGGTTACCTACTAAAGAAAATTTTGTACTCATAAATATTTAATGTTTTTCAAATATATTTAGAAATCTAAACTTAAATGCCAAAAATAGGATTAAACGATAATAATCATAATTTATTCTTACTTTTATGAACCTAAAATTATATCATTATGATCAAAAAATTTAGTTCAATTTTAGTTTTAATTGGCGGGATTTTATTTGCTCAAACTTCGGATTTAGAAAAAGAAAAAATTAAAAATTCGCCTAAATCAGTAGAAGAATCATTTACAAAAGCACTTATACGAGCGAATATAATTGAAGATTATATTCAGGAATTTCACACCAAAACAAGTTATAATGCAAAAGGTTTTATCAATGTAAAAGAATATTATTCTGATGCAGGTGATTTGTTATTTACAGAAAATTTTACTTATGATGATCTTGGAAAATTAGTTAAAAGAGAATTGATTTCTAATGATGAATCTATCACAAAAATTCATGATTTTGAGTACACTTCAGAAGGTTACAAAGAAACCTTGAGTGAAAATGAAATTATTGTATCTGAAATAGTTTATAAAATTGTAGAAGATAAAATTGTTCATCAAAAAGAGACTTATTTCCTTGAAGAAGGCATTTTTACAGAAAGAACGAATGAATATAAAGGATATTTACTGATAAAAACTAACGTGAAATATGGTAAAGAAGGTTATGTTGTGAGTTATAAATACAATCAAAATCAATTACCTATTGAGGAAGTTGTGCATGATTTAAAAGGACAATTAGTTTCTAAAAAGCGTAGAATGTTTGACGAAAAAGGTAACATAGTCGAGGAAAATTTGTACGACAATTCAGGTCGTTTAAAAACAAATAATCGTATAAATTATGTATATGATGATAAAGGGAATTGGACATTAAGAACACAATATGCAAATAATCTTGAGCAGCCCGTTTCAAATTCAAAAAGAACTATAAGGTATTAATAATTAATACCTTATTTTTTTTGCTCTTTCAAAAAAATTGTTATATTTATATACCAACTAGCAAGTTATGAGTTTTGAAATTAGCATTAATGAATTTAATAGGCAGTTTCAACTTTATCAGAAAGGAGAACGATATAATTTAAATCTGTATAAAATAGATTTGAATCACATTATTGTTACTTTTTTTAATGAAATTATAGAAGATTTAGAAATAAAATACGCTTGCAAAGAAAATGATAATATTTACTCTCATACCATAAAAAACACTACCTTTAATTTATTTTTCGAAAGCGTTGAAAATCTATTAGACCATAAAGTAATATCTTTCCAAGGATATTTCACCAATTTAGATATGTATTTTGTTACTAAAACAGATTATCTCGAAATAAATTACATCAAACGAGAAGTACTTTTTGATATTGTAGATCGATTATTAAATGGTATTGATTGTAATTATAGATCTCGTTTAAAAACCGAGCTTTTAATTAATATGGAATTTGATTAAATAGATATTTTCTATCTCGTCATAAATTAATATAACCTAATAACTTATTTTTATTTAAACACTTAAAATCAATTTAACATTCTCATTTTTACTACCTTTAACCAACTAACTAAACTAAACATGAGAATTTTTATACTTGATCATCACAAGATTGTGATTGACGGGCTAATAGCACTTTTAAACAGGAAAAAAGGGATTGAAATCGTTGGTTTTGCTACCACTCTACATGAAGCAAAAGAATGGTTAACTAAGAACGAAGTCGATTTGGTTATTACTGAAATCAAATTTGACAATGATGATGCTACTGACTTAATAAAACTTATTAAGCATATGCACAAAAACACTAAAATTCTAATCCTTACTGGTGATAATAGAATTAAAAAAGTTTCAGGACTTTTTAAACTAGGAATCAACGGTTTCATCGAAAAACATAACGAAACAAAATTTCTTATTGAAGCGATAAAATGTGTAAGTAATGGAGAATCTTATATTGGTGAAGATTTAAGAAATAAGATTATTCAGAATTTTAGTAATCCATATTTATCTACAAACTCTAATTTTAATGAAGTTTTAGGAAGTATTACCAACCGTGAATTAGAAATTATAAAATTAATTTGTGAAGGTTGTAATAGTAAAGAAATTTCTAGCAAATTATTTATTAGTTTCAATACAGTGGAAACTCATCGTAAACGAATCTTTCAAAAACTACAGATCAAAAATTCAATAGCATTAATTCGTTTTGCTATAAAACATGATTTAATCGATAATAATCTATAAAAAATGTAATCCCTTCAGTAAACTGAAGGGATCACTAACTAATAATGTAACCTATTCCCAATCTGGCATCCATGCATTTTCAAATAGTAGGGTTCTAGTAAGTCTACCATCATTGTCTGCGTTTAAGGATACCTTATAGATATCTTTTTGTGATCTTCCATCATTAGAAGTCTGAGTAAAAATCACTTCAGCTTCATTCGGAGAAAACCTTGGGTCAATATCTATAAATCCACTAGGAATGTTTGATAAATCAGATATATCCTCAACATTATCTGAATTTAAGTCGTAAATAAATATATGCGTATTTAATTGTCTATAAAATTGATTTTGAAATCCTGATATATCTCTCGTAAAAAGAATTTTACTACCATCTACCGATATATCTAAACCTCCAGCTGCTCCATTTACATTTTCTAGGATTGTTTTAATTTTATTTCCCATTAAATCAATCATGTAAATTTTTACATTATAACCTTCAATATTATTTGTTTTTAAAACAATTTTTGAACCATCGTAACTCCATGCACATTCTGTAATAAAATTACCATCATCAGTTGTATATACTAGATTAGTTCCACTTCCGTCTTTATTAACTCGATAAAGTTTATTATAATTCGGATAAAGGAATTCACTTCCATTTGCACTCCAAGCGTAATCAATTTCATTGTTATTAAATCCCGCTAACGGAATTTCTGTTACTCTAAAAGAATCTGATCCATCCAGTTTTGCTGTAAATAAATGCATATTACCTTCTACCATTCTCAGGAATGAAACTAAACTCGCTGAATTATTTTTTCGCGGTCTTAGAGAATTAACTGATTCTTGAGTAAACTTAAAATTATTACCTGTTTCATCACTTGAATAGATCACATGGTTATTACCTTCTAATTTTACATAATGAAATCTATTCTGAGGAATTGAACTCGTAGTAAATTTAAACGTGTTACTATAAACTTCATCATTTATACCATCCGAAGCAATAACTTGCCAAAAGTAGCTTGTACCAAAAGTTAAATTCTCGAACGTGAAGAATTTTTCAGTTATATTTTCATAAGTTAAAACCTCATCATTTTTATTATTTTTTAAAATAAGTTTATATGTCAACTCATCACTATCTGCATCTGTACAATTCCATGAAACTTCAACATTTAATCCTAATTCTGATGCATTATCAGCTGGTGTTAAAAGTTGAGGAACACTAGGTGGACTATTTAAGGAATTATCATCCTTCATTTCAAAGACTAAACCTACTTCCTGTCCATAATCTACTAAATTCGCTCCTTGAATTTCCATCAAATACCCTCTTAATTCAGCTTTGACTGAATAATCTCCAAGTGGAACATTTTTAATAATAAACGATCCATCTTCAGAAGTAAAAACTGTCTCAGTTGTAGGAGCTGTTGTAATTTTTACATTAGCTAAAGGCTCATTGGATTGATGTTTTACAACAATGCCTTTTATTGTGCCTTTCTCTGAACCATCTACGTAATCTTCACTACATTGTATAAATGAAAGACTAAATAGGAACACATTCAAAAGAAAGAAATATTTTGAAATTATATTTTTCATTATCAATAAATCTTGTTTAGATTATTTTTACCAAAATAAAAGTTAACTCCGACTCCAAATACAATTTGGCTGTCTTTACGTTTACCACCAACATAGTTATCCCAATCATCGTTCAAACCAAAATCATATTCACCATGAATACGAATTCCTATAAAGGATTTTGGTAAAAATTCAAATCCGGCACCAACATTTACTTTTCCTCTATAATCACTACCTGTTTTCTGGGGAGTAATTAAACCTACACCACTATAAACAAATGGTGAAAAAGTATCCTCTGGTAAAAAAATATATTCTAAATTCAAATCCATTGCATTGAATTTCTGATAAAATATATTTTTGTTCTCTAAACTAAAATTTGAAAAGGATGCATCAAAATTGATATTCTTTGAAATAAAAAATTTTGTACCAAGTTTAAAACCAGTTTTAATTTCACTTTCAGTGTAATCACCCTTTATATTATGGCCATTTAAACTACCATAAACAGAATATTTACCTCTTTTAGGCGTTAAAATTCTGTTATCTACTCTAAAATTATTTATTGAGTCTTCTTTTTCAGCTGCAACAATTAGCTTATCAAAATCTTCTTTGTGATTTTTAGAAACACTCCATAAATTTTCTTTAGATCCTTCTAAAATCAGATCATAAACTGCTTTTTCAATAGCCTCTTTTACTGCCAGGTGAACTGGTTCATTTTTAGTAACACCTACTTCAGCTTCTAATAATCTTTCCAAATCAATGTATCGGAAGAAACTTCCATTCATCGATTGTGATAAAATTGTTTTTGAAGTATATACAGTTTTTAAGATTTTTCCATTGTTTGTAGAAACAGCTCTTAAATAAACAGAAATTCTGTCTTGTCTATATTCAGTACTTCCTCCAACACCAAAATATCTCGCACCTGCTCCACCTGTCATGATGTTAGAATCGTAAGAAACGATTCCTCCTTCTATGATAATTCCTGCGAATAATAAGGGTGGTAAAATTTGGTTTGTTAATTTTTGCTCTTCTGGTGATTGAAAGGCAGCATATTCTTGTCTCGTTGATTTTATGATTTGTCTTTCATTTAACAAATCACTTATATTTTCTCTTTCAATGGTTGTAAACCATCTTGAATCTTCTAAAGCTTTTAATAATATAGATGTTGTCCCTTGAGGTATAGCTGTACTCCAATTAGCATTATATTCAGACGGTTTATATTGACCGGTCTGATCTTTAAATTTATAAACCGCAACAACTACCTTTTCATTTGGTAATGGAAGTGATTTTAATTTTTGAGTATAAGGAGTTACTTCACCTAAAGTTGAAATTTCTTTGTCTGTAGGAGCATTCATTAATGCACTACAACTATTAAAAACTATTAAAAGTAAAATCAAAAGAGAAAAATGTATTTTTGGTCGGTTACATATTAGTTTGTACATTTTGTCTAATTTTACTTTAAAATTTTAATAAGAATTCGGCAAATTTATATTTGTCTGTTCTCCGGTTTTGATATCAATGATCACGATATTCAATCCGCCATAGTATTCTGAAATAGATACATTCAAAGAACCAAGATTATAAACGCCGGGTTGCATTGTGGTTTGATCGTAGTTATTCCCAAATAATCCGTTAGATATATTATTTAATAATTGCCTATTAAGATTATCTTGAAAACTTCCAATCGGTGAGTTTTGATTAAGATTGCCATAATTCATGCTTACTTTGAATTGATTCTGAGCATTAGCTGAATTTAACAACCAATTGTAGTTGTATGTATCTCCCCCGAAACTAGAATTTATCGGTTTATACACCATTTGCTGAGAAAAGGCAAAACTAAAGGAGGTACAGAGAAATGTAAGTAATAAAACGGTTCTCATAATTAGTTAGTTTAATGTTTTAAGGAGCTGATATTTGATCCTTTATAAATTTAATTTCATTGTAATATTGATTTAATCTTCTTAAAGTAAATTCTACTTGTGACACTAAAAAATCTTCATTAGGAGTTACCCTAAAACTGTATAAAATTTTATCAGCATCTTCGATTTGAATGATTGAATTTCTACCAATACCTGGAACTTCGGTGATAGTCGTAACAAAAGGGAATTTTTCGCTTAATAAATTATATTTAGAATAAAATAAATCAAAGAAATCTCTTCCGCCTTTTGTTTTAGTTTGATCAACTACTAAACCTCTTAGTATAAATTCATTCGTTTTAATTTGTACAGGTTGGTTTGTGTATTGATTTAACTTAATATCATTGCCATCGTATTGTAAGAAAATTGAATCTTTTGCAATTAAACTGTTATTTAATTCATCACGAATAAAGAGGTATGATTTTAATTCATCTCCAGGAGACAGATTCATTTTTATTTCAGATAGTTCCTTTTTTTGATTTGGCTCTACCACAAATCTTCCTTCTTGTTTTTGATTTGACAAATTATTACTCTTTCCTTTTTTGATAGTGATTAACAAAAAATTTAAATCATGTATAATTTCTTCATTATTGAGTATCACACCTTTTAATGATACCATATTTTCAACAGAATTGATTTCAATTGAGGGTTTTAATGATTGGGCTTGAAGAAAGTAAACTGACAAAAAAATTATAGTGAAAAGATAATTTCTCATATTCAATAATTTACCTATTAATGATTTGTACAACTTTATTATTACCAATCACTTCAACTGACATCCCATTTGATATAGAATTAGAACCTAGAATCTGAATACTATTATTATTTCCAAATGTATTTACTTGAATATTGTGGTTTTGCTGGTTTACACCAACATAGTTTACCACATTATTATTTCCAAGTTGGATGATTTCAATAGATGTATTTTTCATTAATAAATTAAGATAGTTATCATCACCATGCTGTACGTATGTTGCATTGGAATTATTTTCTGAAAAATAGGCAATTACATTGTTAGAATTGATTGAATTAAAATCTTGACTAAAAATTACTTGATGAATTACAAATGAAATTATAAAAAAAATTTCTTTCATAATTTTCATATAAAATATAAGAGGAAGGAAGCAATTTCCCTCCTCTTATTTTCAAAAACTATTAAAAATTTGATTGATTTACTATCGCAAGGTTATTAGATCCAACTTGTAATCCGTTGTGGCTGTGACCTAATCCATTTTGAGTAACGATTGCTGCATTACCAACACCAAATTGTACATCTAAAGCTGTATTAGACATTCCATTTTGTGTTTGTAAAATCATGTTATTCGATCCTATTTGCATTCCGTCAGCGTTGTTACCGTATCCAGTTTGCGTTTGAATTGAAAGATTTGATTGACCTAATTGAGTTGATGTTGCACTATTGTTGTTACCTGATTGATATTGGTAAGCAAAATTACTAAGTCCAACCTGAGTAACTTCTGCATCATTCATGTTACCTAACTGAACTTGTAAAGTTTCATTGTTATCTCCATCTTGATCATTAGATGCACTATTAGCGTTTCCAAATTGAATTTGGTTAGCTGAATTAAAGTTACCATCTTGAGAATTCATAGCCATGTTCATATTACCAACTTGTAATTGATCTGATGAATTTAACCAACCAGATTGATTACTTGAAGCTATATTCATATTCCCTAATTGTGTTTGTTCAGATGAATTCACCCAACCAGATTGATTATTAAAAGCTAAGTTATAATTCCCTACTTGTAATTGTTCTGATGAATTGTAATAACCATCTTGATTATTTAAAGCAAAATTGTTATTACCTGATTGTGTTTGAGAATTAGAATTACTATCTCCCATTTGGATATTCATAGCATTATTACTATCACCCATTTGGAATTGACCAGAAGTATTACTGTTACCTAATTGACCAGAAGTTGCACTGTTAGAATTACCCATTTGGAATTGATTCGAAGCATTTGAATTACCCATTTGGAAATTTTCAGCTGAATTAAACATTCCTAATTGAACTTGATTAGACATGTTATTTACTCCCATTTGGTCAACATCTCCATTATTTGCTAGTCCAACTTGATATGTTGAATTCTCATTTGAAACACCTACTTGATCAACTGTAGATATATTATATGATCCTAAACTTGTTGTAGTATTATCGTTGTAGAAACCAGATTGGTTAATAATAACAACATCAGAAGTACCAACTTGTAAAATTTTGTTAGTATTTCGAACTCCTTCTTGATCAACAAGAGCTACGTTTGAATTTCCTAACTGAACAGTTGTGTCTTGATTGTACTGCCCAAATGCAACACTCGATGCGAATGCTACAAATAAAGATAAAGTGATTTTTTTCATAATTTAAGTATTTGATTAATTAATATTCCAAATTTACAAATCACTTTAACTAATGTAAATCACTATTTTAGCTATTTTATTTTGTCACTGAATTTAGTTACCCTAAAAAATGTAGACTTATTATTTAAATTTCAGAAAATTATTCTAGTCAAAATTCGAACCAAATTGTAATTAATTTCAAACTTTATTTTTAAAGAATATATAAATAAAAAACCGCTAAATTCGTTAATGAATTTGACGGCTTTAAAAATCAAAAAATTACTGTATGTATTATTATAAGTTTCCTCGTTTAGCTTGTTCTCTTTCCAATGCTTCAAACAAAGCTTTAAAATTACCAGCTCCGAAAGATTGAGCTCCATGACGTTCGATTATTTCATAAAATAATGTTGGACGATCTTCAACTGGTTTAGTAAAAATTTGTAATAAATAACCTTCCTCATCACAATCTACTAAGATTCCTAATTCTTGTAATTTTTTGATGTCTTCATCAATTTCACCTACGCGATCTGGAATCATATCATAGTATGCTTCTGGTGGCGCAGATAAAAACTCAACCCCGCGCGATTTTAATTCAGTTACAGTTTTGATAATATCTTTTGTCGCAACTGCAATATGTTGTACACCTTCTCCTTCGTAAAAATCTAAATATTCCTCAACTTGTGATTTCTTTTTACCTTCAGCTGGTTCATTAATTGGGAATTTTGAAAAACCATTTCCATTAGACATTACTTTAGACATTAAAGCTGAATATTCAGTATTAATTTGTTTGTCATCAAAGGATAAAATGTTTACAAATCCCATTACATCTTGGTACCATTGTACCGTTTCGTTCATTCTATTCCAACCAACATTTCCTACACAGTGATCTACATATAATAAACCACAATCAGTCGGCTGATAAGTAGATTCAGATTTAACATAACCAGGCATAAATGGACCATTGTAGTTTTTACGCTCAATAAACATATGTATAGTTTCACCATATGTATAAATACCAGCCATTTTTACCTCACCAAATTCATCAGTAATTGTAGTTGGTTCCATATATGGTTTTCCACCACGTTTTGTTGTTTGTTCAAATGCATCGTAAGCATCATCTACCCAAAGTGCTAAAATTTTAACTCCATCACCGTGTTTTTTTGCATGCTCACAAATTGGCGAATCCGATTTTAAACCTGAAGTTAAAACTAAACGAATTTTTCCTTGTTGTAAAACGTATGATGCTCTATCTCTTACTCCGGTTTCTGGACCAGCGTACGCAATTTCTTGGTAACCGAAAGCTGTTTTGTAGTAATGTGCAGCTTGTTTTGCATTTCCTACATAAAATTCAATATAATCAGTTCCATTAATAGGAAGAAAGTCTTGTGCTTGTGCTATTTTTTCAGCAAATGTTTGTGTGCTCATTTATAGTGTGTTTTTATTGTAATTGTAATATGGTTTAATTCTTTAATCTTTGAGATCCTGAAAAGAGATCAGAAATACATTTAGAACTTAGAACTTAGAACTTAGAACAAATCTAATATAACCATGATTTATAATAATCTGGATCTTCTAATTCTAACGCTTGTTCAGTTAGCATTAAAGGTCTAAAAGGATCTATCATAACAGCAAGTTCATGTGTTTCCTTCGCTCCTATCGATTTTTCCACAGTTCCTGGATGTGGACCATGTGGAATTCCTGCTGGATGCAATGTGATTTGACCTTTTTCGACAGATTTTCTAGACATAAAATCTCCATCCACATAATATAAAATCTCATCAGAATCTACATTACTATGATTATATGGTGCTGGAATCGCATTTGGATGATAATCAAAAAGTCGTGGAACGAAACTACAAATTACAAAACCTGCACCTTCAAAAGTTTGGTGAACTGGAGGCGGTTGATGAATACGTCCCGTAATTGGTTCGAAATTATGAATAGAAAATGCCCATGGATAATGATATCCATCCCAACCTACAAAATCGAAAGGATGTGTTCCATAAACATAAGGATAAATTAATCCTTCTTTTTTTATCATGATTTTAAAATCACCATGCTCATCAAATGTTTCTAAATCCTGTGGACGTTTAATGTCACGTTCACAAAATGGCGCGTGCTCCATTAACTGACCAAAATGATTTCTGTAACGACGTGGTGTTTCAATCGGACTAAAGGATTCTGTAATAAATAACCTATTATGCTCATCATTAAAATGAAGCTGATAAATAATTCCTCTCGGAATTACCAAATAGTCACCATATTCAAAAGGAATTTGACCATATCCAGTTTTTAAAATTCCAGAACCTTCATGAATAAAAATAACTTCATCAGCCATCGAATTTTTATAGAAATAATCAGTCATCGATTGTTGTGGAGCAGCCAATGAAATATGTAAATCATTATTTACTAAAACTGGTACACGAGATTCTATATAATCCTTTGTTGGCTTTACTTTAAATCCTTTTAAAGAAGTGTGTTTTAAATGTTTTGCGCGAGCGATTTTAGGTTCAACCGAAAATGGTTCGTTTATTTCCTTTACCAAAGTTGGCGGATAACAATGATAAACATTAGAATACGTGCTCGAAAAACCATGAGTAGATACTAACTCTTCTGCGTATAAATCCCCATTTGGTTTTCTGAATACCGTATGTCTTTTCTGAGGAAAATTCCCCAAAGCATGATACAATGGCATAAATAAATTTTTTGTGTGTTTTGATAAAAAGTGAAAATAGCAATACGCACAGTATATAGATACTGCGATACAATACTAAAATGAGTACTGTGCAAAAACAATCTTAGAAAGTAAAGCAACAGTTTGCTTATTCATTCCTAAAAATAAAGGTTTTAAGTTCGCCTTCATTTAATTACTATTCTTTGTGATTAAGCCAAATATAGGAAAGAAATTTAATTGTACAAAATACACTAAGATGTTTATTGAAGGATTTTTAATCTTAGAAATAAATTACAACGATTAGATTATGATTAATTTTTAGTTTATAATTGATAAAATATAATAAATAAAAAAACCGCCTAAAAATTAGACGGTTTTATTTATATTATTTTATACAATTAATAATGCTTCTTCTTTGATTTGATTGACTGCTTTAGAGTAAATGAACACTTCAAAATCAGAATTTGTAGTTTCTTCAAAACTTTGTTTCATTTTCTGGTATGAAATAGGTTTGTCTGAAGTTTTTAATTCCTTAATAAAATCGATCAGCCACTCACCTTCTTCTTTTTCCAACATCACTTCTAAGTAATTGCTCTTGGTATGAAAAGTTAATACAGCATTTTCAAATGTTCTTCCTTTTTTCGTTTTTGTACGAATTTCCAATGTCGGAATTCCACCTAACCAAACTACTTTTTGAGTCGGTTTATGTGAAACAAATAAATCTTGATTTAAAATAGATTCTATATGATTTGATTGAACCGAAGTTTTAGGAACTTTCATATCAAACCATTCTTGTAATGGAATTTCAAAACCAACCCCATGCATATAATTGAATAAAGATTTATTTAAACCAAACGAAAATTGATTATGATCTAATCCAGTTTTTTCCTCATGCACCATATCATTATTGGCAAATGTTCCAATTTCTGTACTGTGATTAATTACATTAAATTTTTCTGGATCCAAACCAACAGGGCTATGTGAAGTCATCGCAAATTGATGCCAAAATCCAGATTGAAGAATACCTAATTCGAACATTTGTCGAACCATTTCTAAACTGTCAATCGTTTCTTGCTTCGTTTGTGTTGGAAAACCATACATTAAATACGCGTGTACCATAATTCCGGCTTCAGTAAAATTACGATTTACAACCGCAACTTGATCTACGGTAACTCCTTTATCAATTAACTTTAATAATCGATCAGAAGCAACTTCTAATCCACCGGAAACAGCTATACAACCGGAAGCTTTAAGTAAACGGCACAAATCTAATGTAAAACTTTTCTCGAATCGAATATTAGTCCACCAAGTGACAGTTAGTTTACGACGTAATATTTCTAACGCAACTTCACGCATTAATGCTGGCGGAGCAGCTTCATCAACAAAATGGAAACCAGTATTATTTGTGGTTACAATCAATTCTTCCATTTTATCCACGATTTGTTTTGCTGCAATTGGCTCATAAACTTTTATATAATCCAACGAAATATCACAAAACGTACATTTCCCCCAATAACAACCGTGTGCCATTGTCAATTTATTCCATCGTCCATCACTCCACAAACGGTGCATAGGATTAATAACCTCAATTACAGAAATATATTGATCCAAATTTAAATCAGTGTAATCTGGCGTACCAACTTCACTAAATTTATAATCTTTGACTAATGGATTATTAATATACTCAACCTTATTATCAATTAAAGTAAAAGTCCTTTTCAATTCAGAAATTTCAATTTCTTGATTATTTAATTTCAATAATTGTTCAACTGGAGCTTCACCATCATCTAAAGTTATAAAATCAAAAAATTCAAAAACACGCGGATCTGAAAGTGAACGTAATTCTGTGTTAGGAAATCCACCGCCCATCGAAATTTTTATCTGTGGATGATTCTTTTTAATATATTGAGCACAACGAAAAGCTGAATATAAATTTCCAGGAAATGGGACAGAAAAGCCGACCATTTTCGGATTTGTATGTTGAATTAACTTTTCGAGTTCGGATAAGGTGATACGATCGATAAAAGTTATATCTTTTTGTAATTCACCATATAATTCATCAAATGAATTTGCCGAACGACCTAATCGTTCAGCATAACGACTAAATCCAAAATTTTCATCAACCGTTTCAATAATAAAATCCGATAAATCTTCTAAATATAAAGTTGCTAAATGTTTCGCTTTATCTTGAAAGGACATCGATCCAAAAGCCCAATCCAAATCATCCAATTCTGCAAAGCGAGAAGCTTCAGGCAAATATCCATCTTGAACAATGGAATCTGCTAATGTGGAATTCTTACCTTGTAAAAATCGAATAACATGATCAATAGAATGAATATAATCTTCACGAAGTGTATAAATTCTATAACTATTTTCCCCTAATTCTATTTGAGAATCTTCAATTAATTGAAATAAATCTGAAAGTCCTTTCTTGCTAAAAAGTTGTAAAATAACGTCTAAACCTAAGTCGGCTTGAAAAGTTATATAATTTAAGTTATTCAAAAATCCTTTTAGATAGACAGTTCCAGGATAAGGTGTATTTAACTGTGTAAATGGAGGTGTGATAAGTAATAAATCCGATTTCAATGGTAAGAATTTGTGCAAAAATAAGATTTCTTAACGAAAGAACTTTACAATTGAATATTTTAAAACTTTATGTAATTTGCAACAAACCACAAACAAAATAAAATTCGTTACTTATATAGAGCAAGAAAAAGTCGGCTTATTATACCAAGATGAAATTTATGATTTAAGTTTAATCAATTCAGCATTAGAGAATACCAAATTTTACTTTAACAATTGAGAAAAAACTGAAAAATCACATTATAAAATAATTAACAAGAAAACTCAATTACCACACATTATCAATTGTTTAGATTTTTAAAATTCAGAATTCAAATACTAACATTATTTATATTCTCGAATACGAATAATTGATAATACATTATCGTTTACATTATGTTATAATTTAGGGGAAATTTTAACTAAATGAAAAAAACCTTAATCCTTTTATCTATTTGTATTTCTAATTTTATATTTGCGCAAGTAGGTATTAATACTGAAAATCCTAAAGCTACTTTAGATGTTTCTAAAAGTATAGACAATAATTTATTAGACGGTATCATTGCTCCCAGGCTAACTGCAAACGAATTAAATTTAAAAACATATACAACTAATCAAATTGGTGCAATCGTTTATGTTACCGAAAATATAGTTTCTTCAGAAACTAATCCAGTAATACCGACAGAACAATTAATTAACGTAAACCTGCCAGGATATTATTATTTTGACGGTGTTGTTTGGCAAAAATTTAAAGACAACTCTTGGAAATTAGATGGTAATATTTTAAAAGAAAATTTATATGTAACTGAAAACGAAGAAGAAATAATGACAAATTCATTAGGTTCTAATTTAGTCGCATCAACACAATTTTATGCATCTACAAAGGGTAATTTAAAATCTGGAGATTTTTTAGGATCAATTAATCAACAAGATTTAGCATTTAAGACAAATAATGGTTATGTTGGATTAATTAATTCTTATAATATTTCATTCGGTAAAGGTGCCTTTACAAAACGAATAAACATTGATAATGATGGTGTTATTAAAACTACTGCTTTTAATAATAATATTATTGCAATTGGAAATTGGGCACTTACAAATAATAACGGTGGAAATGGAAATATTGCAATAGGTGGCGAAACTTTAATATCAAATACAACTGGAAGTAACAATATTGCTATTGGTCATAGAAGTTTACAGAAAAATACAAATAATAGCAATACAATTGCAATCGGATTTGGTGCAATGCAAAATCATGAGCAATCAAAAAACTTTGTGACAAATGATAATTTAAATATTTCAAATAACACATCAGTTGGTGTTAATTCATCAAGATTTTCCATTAATTTACAAAGTCATTCCGCTTTTGGTATGGGAGCAGCTCAATATCTAACGAAGGGAAATTTTAATACTGCAATTGGATCATCTGCTTTGGAAGGTAAATCTAATTTAATAAATTTTGGCTCTAATAATACTGCTGTTGGGTATCGTGCTTTACCAAATCCATTCTCAGAAACAAAAGGAAATAACAATACAGCTATTGGAACTTATTCAGGAGTAAATACAAGAGGAAATAATAATATTTTTATCGGTTATCAAGCGAGTTTTGCAACAAGGAATCATTCTTTAGCAACTGAAGAAAATCAGTATGAGGATAATTTCAGTAATGCAATGAATATAGCTAATATTTTATTTGGTAGAGACATTTTAGATAATGAAAACTATACGAATAGTACGGCTAGAATTGGAATTGGATCTTACGAACCAGAAGCAAGATTACATATTAAAGGAATTGCAAATACAGAAATTTTAAAACTTGAAAATATCACAACTGGTACAGGTTCTCTTTTAGTTATAGATGAGAATGGTTTTGTGAAAAAATCTACTTCTTCAATAGGACGATCTAATAATGATTCTATCTATGAAGAACAGAATAATAAAATAAATCAACTAACTGAATTGATTCAAATTTTACAAGAAAAAATTCAAATTCTTGAAAATAAAACAAGAAATTTAGAAGAATAATGAAACAAATTTGGTTACAAAATCTATTCATTAAAATAAAAAAACCGGTTGAAAAACCGGTTTTTATTAATCAATATTACTTTTCATTATTTAATTTATGGATAAAATCAGAGGGAGAAATTCCTTTGTATTCTTTAAATAAAATCGTTAAACGATTATTAGATGAAAAACCAACTAAGTTTGCCAAATAATCTAGTTTGTATTTCCTAATTTTAGGATCTTCAATCAATAAAGCGATTAAATAATCAATACGATTTTGATTGATATATTGACTGTAATTACAATTTCTATAATTTTTTAAGATATAAGAAACATATTTGATGTTCGTATTCAACTCAGTTGCTAAAATTGAAATTGTCATGTCTGAATCTGTAAATTTTTTAGATTTCTCAAATAAATTTAAAGCTTCTAATATTTCTTCTTCTTTTGCTTTTGAAATAAACTCGTTTGTTGATTTGGATTGTTGTTTTTCTATTGGTTGAATCATATCAACTTTAGATGCTACATTTTTATTGTATGATGCTAAAATTTGATCAAATTTTCTTTTTTCTTCCCTTTTTTTTCTAAACAAAATAAAAATTATAGCAGCTAAAAAACAAACGATAAATCCTGCAATAAAAATTAAATAACTTTTAGATTCTGATTGATTATCAATCTCTTGTTTAGCCTGATTAATTATTTTATTAGTAACAATATTATTAGTTTCAAGCTTGTTTTTTAATACTTCTTTAGTCTTTGCAAACTCTATATTTGCTATAGAATCAGATTTTGTTTCATTTCCTAATTTATCGTAAATTATAACTAATTGATCATTAATACTGGAAATGTAAAATTCAATTTCATATTTATTAGCCAAAGCAAGAGCTTTCTCTAAAAATTCTTTAGATTTATTGTAATCTTCTTTTAATTTATAACAAACCCCAACATTCAAATAATAATTGATAGAGAATAGTTTATTATTTACATATTTGGTATTAATATCATTCATTTTAGAAAAAGTCTTGATAGACGAATCCAAATCATCTTTACCGTAAAGAATAGCCAAATCATTATAAGCCTTTAATAATGTTTTGGTGTACATCTTTTTATCCTCTAAAAATTCGATACTTCGTTTATATTCAATTAAAGCATTTTCGTGATCTTTTATGTATGAATAATAATTTGCCAATGATAATAAATTACCTGCTTTAACTTTTAAATAATGCTCATCTTTCGGCCATTGTTCAATTATATCATTTATTTCCTGTATGTTATCTTTATACTTGGCATACATTTTTAAATTTTGATACACTCCATTTAACATGAATAAAGCTGTAACTTTTTCTTTCGTAAAATGATTTGCTTCAATGATAGAATCAGCCATATTTAAATTCTCATAAGCTTGATGATAATCATTAGAATAAAGGCCTATGTGCGCTTTATAGAAATAAGAATATACCCTTTCATTTGCATTTTTTGCATTTTTCAAAAGGGAATCTGCGATTATAATCTGCTTGTTTGTGGGATGATTTTCAATATTATTATAAATTTCTTCGTAGGAAGATTTTTGTTGACTTAATAATATAGCTGGTGTTAAAATAAATAAAAGGCGTAAAACTAAAAACATTGAAAATAATTACTATAAATACATATTGTAATTCACAAAAATACATTTATTCATTCAATTTTTAAATAATTATTCATCTAAGACATAATAATTTAAAATTCATCCGTGAAACATTTAAAAAATATATTCATTAAGATTTAAATCCTAATAACTTAATTCTTTTTATATTCACTCTCAAAACTACAAACAAAATGAAATTCGTTACTTATATAGAGCAACAACAAGAAAAAGTCGGCTTATTATACCAAGATGAAATTTATGATTTAAGTTTTATCAATTCAGAATTACAAAAAGACTTAATTCAAATATTAGCTGATTCAGATTTCACATTTCCAATCATTCGATTAATTCAAAAAGAAATCAATTTAGGAAACTATCAAAATGCAATCGTAAAAAATCCTCAATTATTAGCTCCTATTCCACATCCGCCAAGTTTTAGAGATGCTTACGCCTTTCGTCAACATGTAGAAACATCTCGTATGAACCGTGGTTTAGAAATGATTCCAGAATTTGATGAAATTCCGGTTTTTTACTTTTCCAATCATCAAGCGATTCAAGGTCCAGGTAAAGTTTATGCGATGCCACATCATTTTAATCAAATGGATTTTGAGTTGGAAGTTGCAATTGTTATCAAAAAAGAAGGAATAAATATTAGTGCTGAAAATGCTGATGAATACATTGGAGGATTTATGATTTTAAATGATTTATCGGCAAGAGCTTTGCAAATGCAAGAAATGAAATTGAACCTTGGTCCGGCTAAAGGAAAAGATTTTGCTTCGATGATGGGACCTTATTTAATTACACCTGATGAATTAGAATCATACAAAGTTGCTCCAAAAGAAGGGCATGTCGGAAATTGTTATGATTTAGAAATGACATGTTCTGTGAATAATATTGAAGTTTCTCGTGGAAATTTTAAAGATATGCATTGGACTTTTGCTGAAATTATTGAACGCATTTCTTATGGTGTTAAATTATTCCCTGGCGATATTATTGGTTCAGGAACCGTTGGTACTGGTTGTTTTTTAGAGTTAAACGGAACTG
This sequence comes from Faecalibacter bovis, assembly GCF_017948305.1. Lineage (NCBI taxonomy): Bacteria > Pseudomonadati > Bacteroidota > Flavobacteriia > Flavobacteriales > Weeksellaceae > Faecalibacter > Faecalibacter bovis. The sequence goes on along the minus strand of NZ_CP072842.1, from coordinate 2,258,545 downwards.
GTAAACGCTTAGATGAGAAGTACAATCCGCAATGGTTACAACCTAACGATATAATTGAAATGGAAGTAAGTGGATTAGGAAAATTAACAAATTCTGTTCATCTTTATAACGACAATTGATACGACTATGCAAGAAACAAAATCATTCGAACCGAATACAAAATCATTTGATAATTTACTAAAACATGCTATTTCTCCACGACCAATTTGTTTTGCAAGTACGGTTGATAAAGAAGGTAATGTCAATTTAAGTCCGTTTTCGTTTTTTAATATCATGGGGCAAAATCCACCTATTTGTGTATTTTCTCCGTTAAGAAAAATGCGTGATGGTTCTACAAAACATACACTGGAAAATATTTGGGAGCAACCTGAGTGTGTAATCAATATCGTGAATTACAATATTGTTCAACAGCAATCTTTATCGAGTGTTGAATATCCAAAAGGAGTCAACGAATTTGTGAAGGCGGGTTTAACTCCAATCCCTTCGGAAATGGTTCAACCACCTCGTGTAGCAGAAAGTCCATTTCAGTTAGAATGTAAAGTGCGTGAGGTAATTTCAATTTCCGATCAACCTGGAGCAGCAAATATTGTCGTTGCGGAAATTGTAAAAATGCACGTACAAAAACAATTTTTAAATGATGATGATAATGTAAGTCCATATGATTTAGATTTGGTTGCTCGTATGGGTGAAGATTTCTATTGTCGTGTAATACCCGAAGCCATTTTTGAGGTTGAAAAACCAACGCGTACTATTGGTTTAGGTATTGATTCTTTGCCAGATGAAGTTAAATTTTCTAAATTTTTAACGGGAAATCATTTAGGGCAATTAGGAAATGTGGAAGCATTACCGTCACAGGAATTAATAGATAATTTCAAAAATCAGTTAGCATCCAGATTAGATATTAATAAATTTAAACCGATTGAAGTTCGTCATCAAGTTGCTTCAAAATTATTAGACCAAGGTGATGTTCAAAGTGCTTGGTTTTGGTTATTAATGGATATCTAATTTATTAAAAAACAGTTTATGAATATTAAAAAAACAGTTTTACTTCTGTTACTATCAATCAACACATTCACTTTTGCTCAAGAAAAAACTTACACAATTAAAGAAGTTGAAAAAATAGCAATTTATCCAGGATGCGATGAAACTTTGGATAATAACGAACAAATTAAATGCTTAAATAATAAACTATTGAGTGATTTATTTTCACAACTATCTGACTCAGTCAATAGAATGACTGCTAGTAATAGAAGTGGGCATTTTAAGACTTTTAATACCTTTGTTATCAATTCTAATGGAGATTTTGTTGATATCGTTTCTAATGGAGATAGACAATTAAGTGATGCTGTAAAAAATGCATTCAAAAAATTAAATAAAATACAGACTAAAACCAATAAAAAGATTATTCCTGCAAAAAATAGTGATGGAGAAAATGTTAATTTAAAATTCTCAATTCCTGTTAGTGTCAGCATCAGTAAATAAGATAATTATTAAATTATAGAACAATTTTAGAAGTGATAAATAAATAATATGATTTTAATAGCTGTAATTTTTCCTTCATTATCTTTTTTATTAAGAGGTAAAATCCTGACTGCTATATTTTGTTTTTTATTACAATTCTTAATTATAGGTTGGATTCCAGCTTCAATTTGGGCTGTAGCATCATTACTTGATGAGAGAAATAAAAAAAGAATCAAAAAATTTAAAAATCATGATTACGATTAGAAATATACTATCAATACTTATAAAATTAATTGGGTTCATTTTTATTCTCATCAGTTTTATTTACATTTTACCTGGATATTTTCATTTGATTTTTTTAGATGATGTCATGTATTCAGATGAAATATTGGAAAATCCTGATGTAAATATGTCCACAACATTGGTAATCACAGATATCATCATCAATATTGCGTTATATTTTTTATTAATTTATAAAACAGATTTAGTTATAAAATTACTTCGAATTGATAAAAGTTTTATAGATATGCCAATAAATTCATTGGATATCAATCTTCAAAAATATACACAAATAACACTTTCTGTTGCTGCAATTGTTTTGTTTGTGCTTTCTATTCCAGAGATTATAATTTCAACTATTCAACATTTCAGAGTAAAGAATGAATATCTAAGTTTAGATAGTTATGCATTAATTGATAATATCTTTATCGGAATAATTTCAGTTTTACTAATAGTTTTTAATGATAAAATCTCACGATTATTAACAAAATAAAATCAGCCGTTTTCATCATTGAAAGCGGCTGATTTGTTTTTAAAATATATAAATTTAGATTGGTTAAATTCCATTAAAACGAACACCAAAACTGATCCAACGACCTGGCATTGGAATGGCTCCAACTTCGTTATATACTGTATTAAATAAATTTTGCGCATCTACATAAACAGAAAACTTATCTTTAATTATATGATTAATTCTTATATCTGAAATCCAATACGATTTGTATGAATAACGCGTATAATATCGATTTGCGAAAGTTATTGAGGTATTATTCATTTCATAATTTATCGTTGCGATAAACTGATGTTTCAAACTTTCAATTTTATATTTGGAATTATACTCTTCCGCAGAATTTATAAATTTCGGATCTAAATAAGAATAACTTACACCCATTTTTAACCTCTGATTTGAATTGATCGGAACCAAAACACTCGCTTTCGAATTAAATCCAACCGTACGAAGATCTCCATAATTATTTGCTTGCCAAGGTTCGTCCGTAGTCAATCTAATCCAATCAATAAAATTTGTAATGTTTCGGTAAAAATAATATGCATCAAAACTCCATTTTCCTTTTAAAAACTTGAACCCAATTTCCGTCTGAAAAGCTTTCTCCACTTCAACCTTTTCATTACCAATATTTCCTGGTCGCTGATCCAAATACAAATCTGTAAACGAAGGAATTCGTTGAGATGTTCCTGCATTTGCAACCAATTTTAAATTCGGAATTAATGTATAACTTGCATCAATTCCAGGAAAAATTTGCCATCCATAATTAGAATTATAATTGAGGTATGTACCAATATTTGTATTTAATTTTGGCGTAATATCCGTCTTATATTCAGCATAAAAACCAAAATTATTTCTTGTATGCTGTTTAATACTTGTAGAATTTATTTGTTCATTTCTATATTCTGCACCCAATCCCAATTGTCCTTTATTTAGAAGATAATTTGCATTAATTTCTCCTGCAATGGAATTGGAATAATGCAAAGATCTTGCTCGATTCAGATCATTTTTAAAATAACGATAATCATCAAAATTATAACGATAACTTACTCTCGGTAAAACTGTAAAATTATTTGAAACTTGATGTTTTGATTGAATCGTTACCAAAGTTGTTTCTACAATTTCTTTAGAATTTTTATCGCCCGGAGCTGCATAAAATCCATTTGCTCCAAATCCATTTTTCACGTAGCCATAAGCTGCTTCTAACGAATTATTTTCATTCAACTGAAAATTCCCTTGGTAATATATTTTATTATTCTCGTAAGCCGTATTGTACCTATAACCATTTCCTTTTTCGTGGCTTAAATGCAATTGATGTTGCTGATTTTCTTTAGATAAACTCCCTCCTATTTGAAACCCTTTATTAGTAAATGTATCTCCAGTTTCTTCCTCATCCTTTTTAAAATTTGAACCGAAGTATGAATGAGCAAAAACACCGGTTTTTTGAATTTTCTTCGTTACAATATTTACAACACCTGTTAAGCTATTGTTGCCATAAACACGAGCTGCAGGTCCACGAACAATTTCAATACGTTCGATCATTTCTAAAGGTACTGGTAAATTTAACGTGTTATGTGCTGTTTGATGATCTACAATTTTTACTCCGTTCAAAAGAATTAAAGTTTGTTCAAAACTTCCTCCATCCATGGAAATATCTGCCTGTGAACCAAATGGACCACGTTGCCTAACATCGACTCCGGAAGTATATTGTAGTATTTCTTGTAAAATTTTTACCGGTAATTTCTTTATTTCTGATTTACTGATGACATAAATATTTCTATTTTCATTGGAAATTTTTGTGTTTAAGCGATTATTAATCACAGAAACTTCATCTATTGCAATTGTATCATTTGTATTTTGTGCTAATCCAAAAGAACTAATCAAAACAAATAATATCGAAATTTTCTTCAATTTATAAATATTAAGTTATTGGTATAATTTGTTCAAAATTATTACCTTACCAACCTACACAAATAGTCCAGTTTATAAGAAAATGAATAGTCCGGTTGAACCAAATTTCGATTTTATTAAATTAGATCATCAAGCTGATTTACCATTGTATATTCAATTAGTTGATGAATTTATTAAAGCTATACAATTAGGAAATTTAAAATATGGAATTAAATTACCTGGCACACGAAGATTATCGGAAATTCTTAAATTAAACAGAAATACAATTGTTAAGAGTTTTGATGAATTAGCTTCTTTAGGTTGGATTGAAATAAAACCGAATCGTGGGACATTTATTGTTCGCCAAACTGGAATTGAATCCCAGAAACTAAAAGCAAATACTGATTTAAAATTTCCTAATAAAGCAAGTTTCAATTATAACAAATCTTTTCTTTTAGAATTACCAAACGATGAAAATACTTGCAAATTACGATTGAATGACGGTATTCCTGATTATAAATTGAGTGATTTTAAAACTACAGCTAAATATTATTCGTCAGTTTTAAAACGTAAAAATTCATTTCAAAAAGATTCATTCAATGAAAACCCGTTTTTTATAAAACAGCTTACAAATTATATCAATATTTCTCGAAATTTTGGCATTGATTCATCACAAATTCTGGTTACTCGTAATCGTGAAATTGCTTTGCAAATGATTACGAAAACGTTGATTCAACCAGGTGATTATATCGCTGTAAATGAATTGAGTTATTACAAATCGAATATGATTTTTCAGGAAAACAAAGCCCGAATTGTTCCGATAGCGTGTGATGAATTTGGTTTAAAAACAGATGCTTTAAAATCAATTTGTGAAACAAAAAAAATTAGAGTTCTATATCTTTCATCATACAATTATCCAACAACTATAGCTTTAAATAAACAGAGAAGGTTAGAAATTAAACAATTAGCCAAATATTTTGGGTTTGTAATTTTAGAAGATGATCCTGATTACGAATTTCACTACTCTACTCGACCAACATTTCCATTAACAACGAACAATTTTGATGGAAATATTATTTACACAAGTGTATTTGGAAAACATTTACCTTCCGGTTTTCAACTAAGTTATATCATTGCACCTTCGGATTTTATAACTGAACTGAAAAAGCAATTGTATGTTTATGATTCTTTTGGCGATCCACTGATTGAACAGACTTTAGCTGAAATGATTACAGAAGGTGAAATTTCTAAAAATTTAAAAAAACATCGCAATATTTATAAAGAAAAACGAGATTATTTTTGCAACTTATTGCTTTTACACCTTAGAGATCAAATTGATTTACAGTTACCAAAAAATGGATTTGCAGTTTGGGTTGAATGGAAAATTTCTATCAACCTAATGCAACTTAAAAAAGATGCTGAAGAATTAGATTTATATATTCCGCAGAATATTTTATACCAAACCAATAAAAAAATTGGAATGCGTTTGGGGTTTGCTCATTTGTCGGAAGAGGAAATGCATCAAATTACAGAAATTCTAAAAATTTGTTTTAATAAACAATAAAAGCTTTCAGAAGAAAGCTTTATCCATATTTTAAGATTTCAATTTAAAAGACCAAGTAAATTCGAACTCAGACACAACATCATTTTGCTCATCAACACCTTTGCTTTTAACTATTATAGTTACTCCTTCTCCAGTTTGTATCGCTTTATTTATTGCAGCTTCAATCATTTCACCATCATTACAAGTAAAAATAATTTTACCTACTGCTTTCTTTAGAAATTTAGATTGCATTCCAAGCACCAACATCGATACGTTTTTTCCTGATTCTTGAATCTTTGCAGAAGCCATTAATCCTGAAGAAAATTCAGCAGCCATACCTTGTACAGCCCAAAACATACTCTTAAATGGATTTTGATTCAATAATCCTAATTTTATTTTGGTTGAACATGTATTGTTTTTCCACTCATGTAAACGTACACCTGCTATCCAAGCGATTGGAATTTGTGTCGAAATAATATTTCGGAAGAATTCTTTATTCATTATAAATAATTTTTTTTGTGGTTTAATTATGATAATTAATAGCCAATTTAATAATCCTAAACTATATATTTGCAAAAAAATTAATTTATTACAATTTATATGATAGGAGTAATCATATTGTTCATTCTACACTGGTATGGATCATTATTTTTCCAGACTTTCTTCTTACACCGTTATGCATCACACGCAATGTTCACAATGTCAAGAAGATGGGAAAAGATCTTCCATGTATTAACTTGGATTTTCCAAGGAACATCTTATTTAAGCCCTTATGCTTACGGGGTTATGCACAGAATGCATCATAAACATGCAGATACAGAAAACGATCCACACTCTCCAATTTTTGATAAAAATATTTGGAATATGATGTGGAAAACTCGTATTTATTATAAAGAAGTTGGAACTGGTGAAAAACAAATCGAAGAAAAATACATTAAAGGAGTTCCTGCTTGGCGTTCTTGGGATAAGTTCGCTGAACATAACTTAATAAGAGTAGCTTGGATTTTTGTTTATATCGGATTATACTGGTTAGTAGACGCACCATTGTGGGCATATTTTGTATTTATCCCAATGCATGCATTAATGAGCCCATTACACGGAGCTATCGTAAACTGGTTCTCGCACAAATACGGTTATAGAAACTATGAAGTTAAAGATACTTCTACGAATTTAATGCCTGTAGACTGGTTAATGTGGGGTGAATGTTTACATAACAATCATCACAAATTTGGAGGACGTCCAAACTTCGCAGTAAAAAAATTCGAGTTTGATCCGATGTTCCCATGTATCCGACTAATGGAAAAATTGAATATCATTCAATTCAAAAAAGGAAAATTAGACACCGATTATATGTAATCAAAAAGACCTCAACTTGAGGTCTTTTTTTATTTCTTATATATTTTGGATTGAATATAATTGCCAAAATATTCCTTCCCTTCTATCAATTCAAAATCATCGAATAATCCATTCACTTTTGGGAAATCCTTTGCTTCTATTCCTGCAACTAAATTAAAAAAAAGTACCATGGACTTAGTTAGAAATCTTTGGATAAAATTTTGTTCTTCACAAAAATCAACATAAGCCCATTTGCCTTTTTTCTTTAAAAATTGATTGTATTTTTTGAATAATATTTCACATTCTTTTTCTAAAAAATGATCAAAAACAAATGCTGTAATTATTACATCATAATTTCTGTTTGGCACGAATTGAAAAAAATCTTCTTGATAAAAATTAACATTAATATTCGATACTTTTCTCGCTTTAGCTTTCTCTATCATTACAGTTGATAATTCAACATAATCAATTTCTAAATCAATATTTAATTTATTAATATCCTCAAGAAACCATCCACTACCTCCACCTAACCATAAAATTTGATCACCAGAATTTAAATGTTTTAATATGATTTTATGAGCCAATTGTTGTCGATTTAGAAAACATATTCGGCTTAATAAATCATAATATGGAGCGATATAATTATAATTCATACTCGAACAGTATTACACTTAGGATTCCGAAAATAGCTTTCAAAAATATCATTCCATCAATTGCGATTAAATAATATAAAATTGATTTCGGACGGTTTAATTTAAAAGCAAAAATTGCCATCAAGATTATCGGAACTAACATAAAAAGTATGCGATGTAATGGTAAATCATACCAAAATCCGAATAATATAAAACTTAAAAAACCTAAGAAAATTAAAGGTAGAATAACGCGATTCAACATCAATTGATTTCCATATTTTACAACAAAGGTTTTTAATCCTCGATTGGTATCATCTTCATAATCCTTCATATCAAACATAATTGCATTAACGATGAAATACATAAATGTTTGACTAAATAGAAAGTAAAATCTAGCATCCCAATTATTAGATATTCCTTCGGTTAATTGCAATATCAATAATGGTAAATATACAGTTGTAATTGCCCATGTCCAAGCTATTAAAGTTGGTTTAAACCAAGTATATTTTCTAAGAGAAAATCCAAACTTCCAGTTGTAGTAACTTATGGCTAATAAAAAAGTTGCAATTAAGATTAAATAATGGATCCAATGTAAGGTAAATAGATTCTGATAAGTCTTTATAAATATACTTATTGCAGATAAACAACATATGATATAAAGAATTATGTTAAATGTATGAATCGATTTTCGGTGGTCAATATAGAATTGTGTTCGTTGATTGGATGATTTGATCTTTTTTATCGGAATTTCATACGCAAATAAGTAAAAAATAACGCTCAAACTACTGATAAACAAATAGTAATCTAAATCATTTAATTGTAAACCAAGTTTTATGTTAGTTTCCAAATTTAATCCTATAGATAATAAACCCATAAAAAAATTGGAGAAAAAAATGTATTCGATGATTCGATTTACTATTCTCTTCTCCATTTTAAACTCGTTTTAATCTTTTCAACACAATGATTAAAAATTTTCTACAATCGAAAATTCAATGTGATTCAAATATAGAACATTATTAAATATCGATTATTTTTTTCTTTAAAAAGATTGATAATTTAAGGCCTAGACTTTTAACTTTTATTATATTTAACTATCAAAAAATGAAACCACAAAAATATGATTAATAAAACAGTAAACTCCATAGAAGAAGCCTTACAAGGTGTAGAAAGCGGAATGACATTGGCTTTTGGAGGATTTGGGTTAAGTGGAATTCCAGAAAACTTAATTCAAGGTTTGGTAGACAAAGGAATAGACAACTTAACTTGTATTTCAAACAATGCAGGTGTTGATAATTTCGGTTTAGGATTATTATTACATCGCAAGCAGATTAAAAAAATGATTTCATCTTATGTGGGAGAAAATGCTGAGTTTGAACGCCAAATGTTATCAGGTGAACTAGAAGTTGAGTTAATTCCACAAGGAACATTAGCAACAAGATTAATGGCTGCCGGTTTCGGAATGCCTGCTTTTTTTACACCAGCTGGTGTAGGAACTGAAGTTGCTGAAGGAAAAGAGATCAGAAAATTTACTTTTCATGGAATCGAAAAAGAATATTTATTAGAAAAGGCTTTTGAACCTGATTTCGCGCTGGTAAAAGCTTGGAAAGGTGACACGGCAGGAAATCTAATTTATCGTGGTGCAGCAGGAAATTTCAACCATCCAGCAGCAATGTGTGGGAAAATTACAATTGCTGAAGTAGAAGAATTGGTAGAAGTTGGCGAATTAGATCCAAATCAAATTCATACACCAGGTGTATATGTAAATCGTATTATACAAGGTGCTAAATACGAAAAGAGAATTGAAAATAGAACTGTACAACCTAAAAAAGATTAATTGCCATGTTAGATAAAAACGGAATTGCAAAACGTATCGCAAAAGAAGTAAAAGATGGATACTATGTAAATTTAGGAATTGGTATTCCGACCTTGGTTGCAAACTATATTCCTGAAGGAATTAATGTTGTCTTACAATCTGAAAATGGTTTATTAGGTATGGGGCCTTTCCCTATTGAAGGCGAAGAAGATCCTGATTTTATCAATGCGGGTAAGCAAACGATTACTACACTTCCTGGTTCTTCTTTTTTCGATTCTGCTATGAGTTTTGGAATGATTAGAGCACGAAGAATAAATTTAACCATTTTAGGAGCAATGGAAGTTTCTGAAAATGGAGATATTGCCAATTGGAAAATTCCAGGTAAAATGGTTAAAGGAATGGGTGGCGCAATGGATTTAGTTGCTTCTGCAGATAATATAATTGTTGCTATGCAGCATGTAAACAAAGCTGGTGAATCTAAACTATTACCAGAATGTACTTTACCTCTTACAGGGATAAAATGTGTCAAAAAAATTGTTACTGAATTAGCTGTTTTAGAAATTTTACCAACTGGTGGATTTAAATTACTTGAAAGAGCTCCTGGTATTTCTGTGGAAGATATTAAGAAAGCTACAGCTGGTAAACTTATTATTGAAGGCGATATTCCTGAAATGACTTTTTAATATTATACTTAAAAAAATAATAATTTTAAAATACCTCTATATCATATAGAGGTATTTTTTTTAAATATAACTTACAAATTAACTACAGAGTTTCTTAAATATTATACCATTTACAACACAAATTATAATTAATAATTTTGCTGAAATCTATTATTTTTTCAATTCTAATTATTCATTATCAGTTATTTATTTTTTTATAATAAATTTTCTAATTATATTTATTGTAACACTAATACGAATTTTTATGAAAAAATCTTTACTAAGTCTGGCATTTATTGCTACGATTTTCTCAAATGCTGATGCACAGTATTTCACCGAAAACTTTGATGGAAATGGTCCAGGAATTGGATCTTGGACAGTACTAGACATTGATGGGCAGACTCCTGATCCAAATGTTGCATTCATTACTAATGGATGGAATGTATTAGATTTAGATGGAATAGATGGACTTTTTGGAGGACCAGCAGGTGATCACGCTGCTGCGAGTACTTCATGGTATTCTCCAGCGGGAGTATCTAACGATTGGTTAATTACTCCTTTAATTAATTTAACTGATGCTATAACTCCTCGTTTAAGATATTCTGCTAAAGCCCAAGACCCAACATATCCTGACGGATACCAATTAAAAGTAGCTCCAAATGGTGGAAATACAATAGCTGATTTTACAGATACATTAGCTATTATCGAATCAGAAGGATCTCATGAAGGAAAACCTTGGACAGAAAAAGTTTTCGGATTAGAACAATATGCTGGACAATCAATTCGTATAGCTTGGATTAATAATTCAGACGATATGTTCATGTTATTTGTAGATGACATTATAGTTGAAGAAACTCCTGAAAATGAACCACAAAGTCTTCCATTCCACGAATCTTTTGATTCGTCATCATCTAGTAGAACATTTTGGACAAATATTAATGTTGAAGGTTCATCAAACTGGACATATGCTGTTGGTTCAACAGGTGTAGTTACAACGACTAAAGCAGGAGATGCAAATGCACGTTTTGTTTCTGTTATGGGTGAAAATACACCTATTACAAAATTAGTTTCTCCTATAATTCAAGTTACTTCTAGTGATGCTTATTTAGAATTTTATCATGCAAATCCAGCTTGGGCTAGTGATATTAACGCTTTAAAAGTATATTATAGATTATCTGAAACATCAGAATGGGTTGAAATTTTTCACCAAACTGAAAGAACTGAAACTTGGACTAAACAAGTTATTCAACTTCCAGAAGTATCTGCAACGATGCAAATCGCATTTGAAGGTATCAACAACTGGGGGCGTGCAAATGTTATAGATGAGGTTAAAGTAAGAGCAGGATTAATTCCTATGACAACTACTTTACCTTTCAATGAAACATTTGAAGACGATTCAACAACAAGAGCTGGTTGGACACAACAAAATGTTTTAGGAAACCGAAACTGGACTTTTGCTGCAGGATCAAATGGTGGTATCACAACTGCTAATAATGGACAATTAAACGCACGTTTCTATTCTGGTTCTGGAGTAAGTTCACCTGTTACAAAATTAATTACTCCAATGATTGACGCTGGTAGTGTAAGTGATGCATATTTACAATTTAGCTATGCACAACCAAATTGGTTTGGAGATAATAATGCATTAAAAGTATACTATAGAACAAGTGATTCTGAAGACTGGATTAAAATATATGATAGCCCTGGAGCTGTAGATGCATGGAAAGAAAAACGTATACAATTACCTGCCCTATCTAGCGAATTACAAATTGCATTCGAAGGTATTAACAACTACGGATACGCTAACATTGTAGATGATGTACAAATTATTGAAGGTACATTACCTCCATTACCAGAAGTTTGTGGTATAAATAATGTTTCTAATAACCTTGAAAATGGTATAGGAAATTTAACAATGTTCGCTTACGCTAATGATTTCCGTGTTAATGCATATTCGACTATAGATGTTTCACAAATTTCATTTAATTTAATTACAGCTACAGAGGGAATTTCTACAGCAACATATTCTATTATAGAAGATGTTAATGGAACGCCAAGTGGAGACGTTGTTTATACATTCACAGGTGCGCCATCTGTAACAGAAAGTTTAGGTACTAATTTTGGATATAGCTTCTCTAAATATACTTATGATTTACCTGAAGTTGTAAGATTAGAAAATACAACTAATACTCATAAGAGATATTGGTTACAAGTTGAAGCAGTTCAACCAAATTCTGGTGAAGATGCTTATTGGGAAACTACAACTGTAGAAAATACTTCTGAATATAATATGATGGTATATGACACTGATGTAGAGGCTTGGGAAGAAACATCAGGTGAAGGTGTATTTACTATTGTTGGTGAATGTAACGAGATAGAAATGCCTGAGACTTGTGAACAAGGAAATCCTTCAAATAATATAGAAAATGGACAAGGATCTATTTCTGCAGCTGAAATTGCACATGATTTCCAAATTGAAGAAAACACACAATTTACTTTAAATTCAATTAAGATCAACGTTTTAACATCAACTGGATTAAATTCTGCTACAGTCAAAGTTTATTCTGATAACAATGGTGTTCCAGGTGATGTATTAACAACATTTACAGGTGTTCCTAGTACAAGAGTAAACGTTGGTTCTACGTCTGGATTTGATAGTTCTACTTATACATTTAATTTACCTGAAGCATTACCATTAGAAGGTGGAAATACTTATTGGGTTGGATTAACAGGTGCTGTGTATGCATCTGGTACAAATGGATATTTCGAATCTAGTACTATCATGAACACGTTATACACTGGTAAATTTAATGGAACTCCAGGTTCTCCAAACTGGGCTGATTTCACTTCTGGACAATGGGATGGTGTATTCTCAATTGTTGGTACTTGTGAAACATTATCTATCGGTGATCAAACGATTGAAGTAAATAAATTATCTGTTTATCCTAATCCTATAACTGATGTATTATACATCAAACACAAATTAGCTGTTGCTAACGTTGAAGTTTACAATGTAACAGGTCAAAAAGTTGTAACAACTAAAGTTAAAGCTGACGGATCAGTTAATTTAGCTAGTTTACCTCAAGGAGTTTATGTTGTAAATGCTACTTTAGAAGATGGTACAAACCAAACATTTAAAGTAATTAAGAAATAATTTATCACTCAATAAATTATAAATTTTTACCCCCATGAATTTCATGGGGGTTTTTAATTTTCATAAAAACCATTATTAAATATTTAATTTTACTTTATATATTTATTGAAAATTTAACACTTTTATGAAAAAATTATTGTTCACCCTTGCATTAGCAATGGGAACATCTATGACGGTAAGTGCTCAGGATATTGTAGAACCTGAGTTTGTTGGAGAAGTTTTATTAGTTAAAGCAGATAAAACATCTGAATTATTAGAGAAAAGTACATCACAGAACAGAGAAGTTGCTTCTACTGGTTTAATGATTACTGGAATTGGAAAAATAAGAAGACAAATACAGATAGATGGTTGTTGTGCAGGTATTAAATTCAAAAAAAATGAAGATGTACAGTTTATCGTAAAAAATATTGATAACAATACTGATCCGATGGCTATCATTCAAATTTTTAAATTTGAACCTAAGAAAAAAGTTAGACGTGCAGAAATCGCATCAATTAATAGTTTTGGATCTGCAAAGTCAAATAATTTAACTTATGTTCCGTTTAAAGGAAAAAAATACGGAACTTCTTCATACATCATCACATTATCTAAGAAAGAAGTTGGAGAATATGGAATTGTAGTAAATAATCCTAATTCATTAGACGAAAAAGCTACTATCGTTTCTTCATTCGCTATTATAGATTAATATAAAAAACCCCTTATTGTTTATCCAATAAGGGGTTTTATTTATAAAGTATTTAAAGATTTTTTAATCAATTACTTTTCCGATTAAATCAAATTCGTAAGCCTCGATAATTTCAACATTTACAAATTCTCCAACTGGTAAATAAGTATCGACTGCAGAAATTAAAATTTCATTATCAACGTCTGGCGAATCATGCTCAGAACGACCAACAAAATTATCCCCTTCTTTACGATCGATTAAAACTCTGAAAGTTTTTCCAATTTTCTCTTGGTTTAAATCGTAAGAAATTTGAGATTGAATTTCCATAATTTCTTCTACACGGCGTTGTTTAACTTCTTCAGGAACATCATCCACTAAATTATAAGCGTGTGTATTTTCTTCGTGAGAATATGTAAAACATCCTAAACGATCAAATTTTTGTTCTTGTACCCATGCTTTCATCTCTTGGAAATCTTCTTCCGTCTCTCCTGGATAACCACAAATTAACGTTGTACGAATTGTCATTCCTGGAACTTTAGAACGGAAAGCATCTAATAAAGCATTCGTTTTTTCTTTAGTTGTTCCACGACGCATCGATTTTAAGATGTTTGTAGAAATATGTTGTAATGGAATATCTAAATAGTTACAAACTTTAGGTTCTTCACGAATTACATCTAATACATCCTCTGGGAAACCAGCTGGGAATGCATAGTGTAAACGAATCCATTCAATACCTTCCACTTTTACTAACTCTTTTAATAAACGAGCTAATTCACGTTTTTTGTATAAATCTAACCCGTAGTATGTTAAATCTTGAGCAATTAAAATTAACTCTTTTGTTCCGTTTTTAGCTAATTTTTCAGCTTCAGTTACTAAATCTTCGATTGGACGTGATACGTTACCTCCTCTCATCAATGGAATTGCACAGAACGAACAAGGGCGATCACAACCTTCTGCAATTTTTAAGTAGGCGAAGTGACGAGGTGTTGTTGTTAAACGTTCACCAACTAATTCATGTTTGTAATCAGCTCCTAAAGCTTTTAATAACAATGGTAATTCGCGCGTTCCGAAATATTGATCAACATCCGGAATTTGCTCTAATAAATCTGGTTTGTAGCGCTCAGATAAACATCCTGTAACAAAAACTTTTTCAACTAAACCGTCTTCTTTACGTTGAACATAATCTAAAATCGTATCAATACTTTCTTCTTTTGCATTATCAATAAAACCACAAGTATTAATTACAACAATATCACCCGATTGTTCGTGAACTACTTCTTTCCCATTGGCTTTTAATTGTCCCATTAAAACCTCTGAATCATAAACATTCTTAGAACATCCTAATGTAATAACGTTGATTTTCTTTTTTCCAACCGATTTTGTACGCATTGCTAAAATTTAAGTCTGCAAATTTACGAAAAAATATTGTAGAATGGTATTAAATTAAGCCTTCCACAAGATTTATAATTCAAAAAATGAAATAACTATTTCATCTTATTTTTAAAAAATTTGAAAAAGTAAATATTCCATAAAAATAAAGAATAACCATAAACGGCATCTTCAATAGGAATTGTTCCGATTCGGAAATTTAAAAATTCGTTTGGATTGTAATTTACAATTGGATTTTCTAGACCAGTTCCTGTCAAAATTCCATTTACAGGAAAAAATCCTAACATCAAAATGGAATATATTAAAGAGGCCTGACCAATCCAAGGAGTTCTAGTAATTAGATGCAAATATATTATTGTTAATGTAGTTAAAATGGCTGTAACTAAAGTGTAAGTTTTATCGAAATTCAATAACCCTACAACTACACACACAATAATAGTAACAAAGCAAATTATATTATTAAAACCGTTTGCCCAATTTAGATTAAAAAACCTTGTAAGGCAATAATATGTAAATATACATGAAAAAGGAATACAATAAAAAAACAATAACTCTTCTAACGGTAATCCTAATATTCTTAAACCAATTAAATAAGTATCATTAAACCACCATATACCTATTTTAGTAAACCATGCATCCCATAAAATAAACGGAATTGCGACAATTGTACAAGATATTAAAAACGTTAAAAAATATCTACTAAACTTGATCCTTTTATCAAACGAATAAATAAAACATATTATAATCGTAAAGAAATTAATTAATAAATAAGTATAATTTTCCATTATGATTTTTTAGAATAATACATTTTAAAATATTTAAGAGGTACATAAAGAAATCCAAAACATTCACCATCTTCTTTTGTAATGTATTTATGATGTTGTTTATGCGCTCTTCGTATCGCTAAAAAATAAGGATTTTTAGTATTTCTAAATATTTTTATACGTTGATGAATAAATATATCATGAACAAAAAAGTAAGCGATTCCGTAACATGTTATACCCAATCCGATATAAAATAAATAATTATAATTATTTATAGATCCAAAATAAAACAATGCAATAGCAGGAATTGCGAATATTATAAAGAAATAATCATTCTTTTCCAGTTCGCCTTCAGTACTATGGTCGTGATGATCTTTATGTAAAACCCATAAAAATCCGTGCATTACATATTTGTGGATCAACCAGGTTAAAGGCTCCATTATTACAAAAATGAATAATGTAAGTAGTAAATAAATCATAATACAGACTTTATTAATTCTTTTAATTCTACTGATTTTACATCAGAGCGATGTTTTTCAATGTATTTTCTATCTGCTTCACGTTCGTGATGATACCCTAAAAATTTAGGCGCGTTTTTTTGTATCGCGTATCTAACTAATCGTATTTCTAAACTTATTTGATTCATTGATATTGCTTTCTCAATATTATTTTTACCTTTTCTAAAAGTCGAGAGTTTATTTACAGGATTTATCACATGATTCGCCCAAATTGTTTGGTATGCACCTAAATAGGCGATATGAATTGGATTATTATCATTTTCAGAAATTGATTTAATCATATTCTGACAAATGGATTTATTTTCTGATGCAACCGCTAAATTTTTACGCAATTCTTGTAAATTCTGACTGTAACAAAACGTTGAAAATAATATTAATATCAAATAAAACCTCATTATACTAAACTTGCAATTTTATAATCAAAATAACAGCGCGATAACATTAACAATTTATTACTATCAGGAATACGAATACGTTCATTCAAAACTGTATGCGCAGTAGATTTTTTGATTTTCTCGAATAAAGAATAATAATATTTATAAGCTAAATAAACCCCAAATCTTGAAGTTATTGGTAATTTTTTAATTCCAATTAAAGCTTCTTGAAAATCAAGTTGAATATCTTTTTCTATATCTTTTTTGATGTGATCATTAAACTCTGTTAAATCTACACCTGGAAAATAGGTACGCCCAAGAATGTGATAATCATCTTTTAAATCTCTTAAAAAATTAATTTTTTGGAAAGCAGCACCAAGTTTCATTGCATAAGGTTTCAACTCATTATACTTAGTTGCATCACCTTCCACAAAAACATGTAAACACATTAAACCGACAACTTCTGCCGAACCTAAAATATATTCTTTATATAAATCTGAATTATATTCAACTTTCTCTAAATCCATTTCCATACTATGCAAAAATTGATAAATCAACTTTTCTTCTATTGCATATTTTTGTACAACTTCCTGAAAAGAATGTATGATTGGATTTAAAGATATACCATCTTTTAAAGCCTTATTTGTTTCAGCTTTAAAATCATTTAATAAAACTTTTTGATCATAATCATGAAAACTATCTACAATTTCGTCTGCTAATCTAACATAACCATAAATGGCATAAATGGCTTCTCTTAACTCGGGGTGCAACGCTTTTATACCCAAAGAAAAACTTGTACTGTATTGTTGTGTAACAATTTTACTTAGTTTGTAAGAAACATCATCGAATAATTTTTTCATAGGATTAAATTTAGATTTTAATTTCGTTTGCAGCTATTTTTCCAGAAATGATAGAAGGCGGCACGCCTGGTCCTGGAACTGTTAATTGACCTGTATAAATTAAATTTTTAACTTTTCTATTCTTCACAGAAGGCTTTAAAACCGCCGTTTGGTTTAATGTATTTGCCAAACCATAGGCATTACCTCCGTAGGCATTATAGTCTAACTTAAAATCGTTGATACAATAACTTCTCTGATAATCAATTTTTGACTTTAGATCTTTAACGCCAGTTTTCTTTTCTAAACGCTCAATCATTTGATCTAAATAAGATAATCTAATTTCCTCAGAATCTTCAATATCAATTGCGATAGGCATTAAAAGAAATAAATTTTCGTGACCTTTCGGCGCAACATTATCATCAGTTTTTGATGGACAACAAGCATAAAACAAAGGTTTCGTTGGCCATTTCGAATCTTTATAAATTTCATCTACATGTAAATCCAAATCATGTTCAAAGAATAACGTATGATGAGTTAAATTTGGAATGATTTCATTAATTCCTAAGTAAAAAATCAAGCATGATGGCGCAAAAGTTCTTGATTTCCAATATTCTTCAGAATAATTTCTAAAAGATGTTTCTAAAAGAGTTTCTGTATGATTATAATCAGAAGAACTGATAACAAAATCGAATGATAAAAATTGATCATTCACTTTAAGAGATTTAACCTTTTTATCTTCAACTTCAATCTTTTCAATTGTTGAATTTAGATGAATTTTTACTCCCAACTCTAAAGCAATTGATTCCATAGCTTTAATCAAACTGAAAAATCCACCCGTTGGATACCAAGTTCCAAGTTTGTAACCCCCATAATTCATTAAACTATATAACGCAGGAATTTCTTTAGGAGAAGCACCTAAAAATATAACTGGAAATTCCATAATCGCCTGTAAATATGGATGCTTAAAATAAGATGCAACATACGATCTGTAATTCGTAAGCAAATCTAATTTCATCGCATTTACAATAACATCTAAGGAAATAAATTCGAACCAACTATGACTTGGCTTTTGAACAAAATTATTCATTCCAATATCATATTTCCTTTCAGCTTCGTTCATAAATTTTTCCAACTTTTTACCCGCACCTTTTTCTAAAGATTCGAATAAATTAAAAATATCTTCAAAACTTTCTGGAAGATGAATTGATTGGTCTGGAAAAATTATTTCAAATTGAGGATTTAACGAAATCAGATCATAATAATCTGAGGATTTTTTATTAAAATCTTGAAAGAAATTTTCAATAATATCTGGCATCCAATACCATGATGGTCCCATATCAAAAGTATATCCATTTGAAGTGGAAAATTGTCTGGCTCTTCCACCTAATGTGGAATTTTTTTCATAAATATGAACTTCATAGCCAGCTTTTGCCGCATAACATGCAGCTGATAAACCGGAAATCCCTCCTCCTATTATAGCAATTTTCTGTTGATTTGAAATCATTGAGGTATATTATTAAACTAATTTAAATGACAATAAAAGATAATATGAAACAAATATAGTATAATATTACACTTTAATGCAAAAAATATTAGAATATCTAATAATATTAAGTAATTCTACTATAAAAATAAAATTTTGACTCAATAATATTAATAGATCAACTTAAAATTTAAAAGACTTATTTAGAATTTAAACATTCTATATCTAATTTAAAAATTTAAATATCAATTATTTAAAAACAATACAAACTTAAAAGTATTATATTATACTTTAAAAATATAGTCCTTAATTGTTTTTTAATCTTCTAAATGAAAATGTGTAGGAAATGCTTTTTTAGGATCTTTTTTTAAAACATTCAGCTTAATTTGACTTTCCAAAAAGCCAAAACCATAATTAAAAAACTGAATTAATGTTGTTTGCATAGATAAAATTCCAACTTTTATAGATTTAAATCTAATCGTTGCAAAAACAAAAATCAACAGTATATATATCATCCAAAATACAATTGGGATGAAAAGAATTAGTTGATAATCTTTGAATATGAATCCTAATAGTGTAGTAGTAAAAGCTAATAAAGTTCCTAAAAAAAATAAACTCGGAAACCAAAAGGTCGGTTTCACATAATTAGGATGAAGTTGATTTAGGATTGGGCGAGCAACGCCAAATTGATATACTTGCTTTGCGAATTTCCTTAACGATGTTCGTCTTTTATGTATAACTTTTGAGTTCTGAAACAATCTAGTTTCAAAACCATTTTCCCATAAACGCATTGATAAATCTGGATCTTCTCCGATGCGCATCGCAGCAAATCCACCGGTAACATCGTAAGCTTTACGAGAAATTCCCATATTAAAACTGCGTGGTTGAAATTTACTCACTTGTTTTTTTCCTCCTCTAATTCCACCTGTTGTTAAAAAAGATGTCATAGAAAAAGTTATAGCTTTTTGATAGTCATTGAATGATTCATCCGCATCATCTGGACCACCAAAAGCATCGACGAAATTAGTAGTTAATTCATCAAAAACTGATTGGATATAAGTGGGTGGGATAATCGTATCCGAATCCAAGAAAATAAAATAATTTCCGTTAGCTTTTTCCATACCGAAATTACGTGATTTTCCAGGACCTGAATTCGATTTATAATAATATATAATATTTAATTGATCTTGAAATTTAGCACAAACAGCATCTAATTTATTCTTCGAACCATCATCTACAATAATAATTTCGAAATTTTGATTGGTTTGTTTTGATAAACTCGTCAATAATTCAGTTAATTCATCTTGACGTTCGTAAACAGCAACAATAATTGATAACTGCAAATTTGTTGTATTCAAAATCAATAAAAGCTATTAATTTATACTTTCTTTAATGTCTAGCGCAGCACGTTTAATTTCTCTAATATCCTTAGCTAAATGTATCGTATATGCAATATCTTTTTGGATGATATAATGTACAATTTCTAAAATACAATCAATTGGAGAAACTTCTTCTCCTTGTAAATCAGCATTGAAATTAAAACCAGCCAAAACAACTTCTTCAATCATACCGAAAAGCCATTCTTCCAAGAAAACATTTAAATCAATAGATTCAATTTTATGATTAGCCCATTGATTTTTTCTCGCTTTATTGGCATTTTCTTCAGATGACCAAAAACAAATAACTTCTAAATTAGAACCATCTTCGTATTCATATTCTTCCGAATAAGAGATCGCAAACCCTTCTTCAGAAGTCAATAAATAGACTTTTTGGTTTTCAATTATTTCTTCAATAAAATCTTTCTTATCCAAATCAAATAATTTTAAGCGTTATCTTTTTTTGCCTTTTTAGATCCTTCGTACATTTCGTATTGTAAGAAATCACACTCTAATTTACCGTTGAAAACCTTTAATTTCTTCGACGGTTTTAATCCTACGTATTTTTTAGCTGATAAATCTGAAGTAACAAACCATGCTAAAGTATTTGGATAACTTGATTTTAATGTGTCTCCAATTTGTTTGTAGAAAACTTGATTGTCATTCTCTAAACGTTCGTTGTAAGGCGGATTAAATACAACAGAAACTGGGAATAAATCTTTTTTTGATGTAAAGAAATCCTGTTGACGAACTTCAATAATATCTGATAAATCAGCAGAACGAATATTTTCTTCCGCAATTTTTACCATCATTGGAGAAATATCACACCCTACAATTTTGTAATCGAAATCACGAATACGATTAATTCTAAAGTTTCTTATTTCAGCAAATAATTTCGGATCATAATCTGGCCAATTTTGGAAAGAGAATTCTTTACGATGAATTTGTGCTGGTATATTACAAGCAATCATCCCTGCTTCTACCAACATTGTTCCAGAACCACACATTGGATCTAAGTAATTTCCTTTTCCATCCCAACCTGAAGTAATTAATAGACATGCTGCTAAAACTTCGTTAATTGGAGCTGGTCCAGTTTCAGATCTGTAACCACGTTTGTGTAAAGATTCACCTGAAGAATCGATAGATAATGTTACTTTATCGTGAGAAATATGTAAGTTGAAACGTACATCTGGATTATCTTTATCAATACTAGGACGACGACCTGTATTTTCTTGGAAACGATCAACAATAGCATCTTTAACTTTTAAAGCCGCGTAGTGTGAATGTGTAAAGTAGTCTGAAAAAACAGTTGGATCGATCACAAAAGTTTGATCTACATTAAAATAATTTTCCCAAGGAAATTTTTTCATTCTTTCATACAATTGGGTATCAGTTTTAACTGAAAATGTATGGATTGGTTTTTGAATTCTTAAGGCTGTTCTTAAGCTATAATTCGCTTTGTACATAAAACCTAAGTCACCGTAAAATTCTACCATACGATTACCAATTTTCACATCTGCTGCTCCTAAAGCCTTTAATTCTTGTGCTAATATCTCTTCGAAACCATAAAAGGTTTTCGCCTGCATTCTAAAGTTTTCCAACAATCAAAATTTTTACAAAAGTAAGGCTTTTATTACAAAAACTCATCATTTCGCATCTATTGTTCCTTGAATTTAGATTAAATTTTCAACAATTTTATACCTTAAATAAATTTGAATTTTTAATAATTTTCGTATTATTGCAACAGATTTGCATTAAGAAATGAAACGCAGAAATACACCACAAAAACAAGCTATATTAAATTTGTTTGAAACTTGTTCAAGTGCTTACAATCAAGATGCTATTGAAAAACAATTGTACGGAAAAATGGATCGTGCTACGATTTATCGTATTTTGAAACGTTTTTGTGAAGATGGAATTTTGCATAAAGTGTTAGGCGATGACGGAATTGCTTATTATGCCAAATGTAAATCGTGCGAACACGAAAATCATCAACACAATCATTTCCATTTTCAGTGCGAAGATTGCAACGAACTTACGTGTTTGAAAGAAGAAGTAAATCTTAATCTTCCGGAAGGCTACGAAATGAAAAACTACAACTGTGTAATTACTGGGATTTGCCCAAAATGTAAACAAACAATTAAATAAATTATGGATTGGTTCAAAGCTTGGTTTAATACACCATATTATCATACTTTATATAAAAATAGAAACGACGAGGAAGCAAGCACATTTATTAAAAATGTTACAAAATTCATCGATATTCCTACAAATGCAAAAGTTATGGATTTGGCTTGTGGTAAAGGAAGACATTCTGTTACGTTAAATCAATTGGGTTATGATGTATTAGGATTAGATTTATCCGAAGAAAGCATTGCTTACGCAAAACAGTTTGAAAATGATCATTTACATTTTGATGTACATGATATGCGTAAAATTTATAAGGAAAATGAATTTGATGCCATTTTTAATCTATTTACAAGTTTTGGTTATTTTGATAATGATGAAGAAAATGCATTAGTTTTTGAATCGATAAAAAAACAATTGAAACCGAATGGAATTTTAGTTTTTGATTATTTGAATGCAGAGAAAATAGTTAAAAATCTTATTCCATACGAAGAGAAAGAAATTGATGGAATTTTATTCAAAATCACAAAATCTATTACGGATAAAAATTTCATCAAAAAAGAAATTGATTTTTATGCTGATGGACAAGATTGGCATTTTGAAGAATATGTTAAAGTCTTATACAAAAAAGATTTTGATGTAATGATCGAGAAAGCTGGTTTTAATATAAAACATGTTTTCGGAAATTATCAATTAGGTTCATTTTTTAATGATACTTCTTCAGATCGTTTAATATTAATCTTAGAAAATGCTTGAAATTAGTGTACTTATAGGAAGTGTTATTATTGGAGTTTTATTTTCCAAATACTTCTTAAAAAACAAACACAATTCAAAACTACTATTAACTTTTAGTGGTGCTTATTTTCTTGCAATGACTGTGCTTGAAATTTTACCTCAAGTTTATGGACAACATGTAGGTGATCATTCGCATCATACCATTGGATTATTTGTATTAGCCGGTGTTATAATTCAATATATTTTAGAAACTATAAGTAAAGGGGTTGAACATGGGCATGTGCATTTACATGGACATAGCGACAAATTTCCTTTAGGAATTTTTGGTGGATTATTCTTACATTCTTTGATTGAAGGAATCCCTGTAGCTAATGCTCATTCGCATGATTTTTTATGGGCAATTTTTATACATAACATTCCTGTTTCGATGATTTTATATGCAGCTTTAAGCAAGCATACACCATCTAAAATGAAACAATTTTTGTTCATGTTTTTATTTGCTATTGCTTCACCGATTGGATTTATTTTAGGAAAATTTACTCCAATTTCAAATTATACGTTAGAAATTAATGCCATCGTATCCGGAATTTTCTTACATATTTCTACCGTAATATTATTTGAAACAAACGAAGGACATAAATTCAACACGAAAAAATTTGCTGTAATTGTCATCGGATTCTTGCTTGCTTTTGCAACAGTTTCTATGCATACTCACAGTCATTAGAATAGAAAAGCAACTCCAACGAGTTGCTTTTTTTATTTATATTTATCATTCAAACACTAAACATGAGATACATTAAATATAGTCTAATAATTTTTACAAGTTTTTTATATTCTTGTAATTTATTGAATGATGATACAGATTATGAAAACTTCTATACCTGCTCAATGTTTACCGAGATAGTTAATAGTTCAAAAGGTGTAAATCCTTGTACATATAATATTAATTACAACAATACTTCTCAATTTTATAAAACAGGTTATTTTCAAATCACTCTAAAAAACTCAAGAAGCAGCTATAATATTAATAGTAAAACAGTTACTTTAAACGAAGGTAGAAATACAATAACTATTAAAATTGATAACTGTAATTTTCAAGACGAAATTCAAAAAATTTGTTTCATGACAAAATAATAAAGCCACTACATATGTAATGGCCTTTTTTTTACAAATAATATCTTCGATCCAATACTAAAAATTCGCCGTTTGACATAAATTTCCATTGTTGGTTATTTTTACATTCATCTGTTTCGTTTTCAGATTGAATATTAAACTTCACTTCTTTCCCATTCATGGAAACATCTACATCATAATTACAATTTTCATAGGAAACCTTTGTAGATGCTTTATCTTGCGTCAATAAATCATTTTCAGAAATAGATTTTA
Source organism: Faecalibacter bovis (assembly GCF_017948305.1). NCBI lineage: Bacteria > Pseudomonadati > Bacteroidota > Flavobacteriia > Flavobacteriales > Weeksellaceae > Faecalibacter > Faecalibacter bovis. The sequence goes on along the minus strand of NZ_CP072842.1, from coordinate 2,233,616 downwards.
TCGCATCATTTATTATATTCAAATCCATTTCAGTATAAAGTAAATCAAATTGATCACGAATAACATCTGTAGATAATCTCGAAGAATTAGATTCAATCGCATTTCTAATTTTAGAATTTTGCATACTTAGTTCTATTTCTTCTACACGTTTTGGAGAATCTAAATATTCAGCCACACGATCTGTTTTGCGTTCTTCTAAATCTTTTTGAAATTGAATAATCTCTTTTACCAATTGTTTCTTCTCTTCAGAAATTGTAGATAAATCAACTAATTCAACAGAATCCTCTTTTATGATTTCTGTATTTTGACTTTGATTTTTACAATTATAAAATAAGGTTAATGGTAATAAAATAAGTAAATTTTTTATCATAGTATAAATGGTTTTTGGTTGCTTTAATTTATAAATTATTTAGATATAAATCAATTATTTACAAAATTTTAAAATCAGATAATTTAAAACAAAAAAAAGAACGATTAAATCGTTCCTTATTATCATAATCAATCATGGATTACTCCTAGTACCAATTACTTTTGATGATATAATTTATTAGAGTTTTTACTGATATAATGTTAAATCAATATTTAAAATATTTCCAACTTTATTAAACTCATCGTTCACTTTAGCATTTATCTTCAAAGGCTTATTTGTAATTGGATGATTAAAGCAAAGTTCGTGCGCATGTAGCATCATACCCGTTACTCCAAAATTCTCTAACCATAATTTATTTTGTTTGTTACAACCATGTGGACGACTTCCTAAAATTGGATGAAAAATATGGCGAAAATGCTTGCGTAATTGATGCATTCTACCCGTTTCAGGAATAGCTTCCACCAAACAATATCTTGAAGTAGGATGATTATTATACGCTAAATCAATTTCGGCTGTTTGCAAACGATGAAAATAAGTAATCGCATTCTGTTTCACGCCATCATCATTTGTCAAATCATAATCTATCGTTAGTTCTTCTGGAGCCCAACCTCGTAAAATTGCTAAATATTTCTTTTCAACTCCGCGTGTTGCGAAACGATCATTCATAATCTTCAACGTTTCTTTATCTAAAGCGAATAATAAAACACCTGAAGTTTTTCGGTCCAATCTATGAATCGGATAAACATGTTGCCCACCAATCTGATTGCGTAATTCCTGAACTGCAAATTCCTTTGCATCTCTTGCATAATAAGATTTATGAACCAATAAACCACTTGGTTTATTTATCGCGATAATATATTCGTCTTGGTAAAGAATTTCTAACATGAGGCAAAAATAAAAAGAGATTTCAATTGAAATCTCTTTTCTGAAATATTATTTAAATTTTAATTTACAGATTTGAAAAACGCAGGAGCATTTCCGTAAATAGGTGTTTTACCATCCCATTTCTCGATAAATTGTTGCTGAATTAACAGTTGATTTAAGGATACTTTTCTTAACTCATTTGCTCTCGCTTCAGATTCAGCTAATACAATTAATTTTTTCGCACTTGCTTCTGCTACTTTTAATTCGTTTTCTACTCGTTGAGCTTCTTGTATTGCAGCATTCTTTGCATTAATTGCTTTTGTAATCGCCTCAGGATATTGTATTCCACTAGTTAATTGTTCTAACACGAAACCTTCATCCTTTAAAAAAGCAATCATTTTAGCTTGTACTCCATTTTCAAAAGCCTCACGACTGCTGATAATTTGATCTGTTGTATATTTATTAAACTCGATTCTATAAACGTCTTTAATATGATTGACCAAGGTATTTTGTAAAACTTCGTTGATACCTTTACGATATTTTTTAAAGATTTGAGGCGATTTACCATCAATTACTTTCAACGAAATTGTTGGATCAACCGTAAATACAGATCCATCTTTTGCATTTACTGTAAACGCATCATAATTTACAGTTTGTACATAAGTCGGAATCTCAAAAACTTGTTCTGTTAACGGATTATACCATACACGACCTGTTACCAAAGCAACATCTTGTACACCCTTGTCCGATCCATACATTTTAACTTTTAACCCTTCGTGTCCAGCATCAATACGTTCTGTACAAGCTAAAGCTATGATTAATAAGAATAAGAAAACAATTCCTCCAGCAGTTAATTTAATAAGATTTTTATTCATGGTTAAAATAGATTTTTTTAAAAATTAATAAAGTAATAAAGATTAAGCAGCTAAGTAAAACAACTCCAAATGCCACTTTTAATGTATCAGGTTCGCTGATTAATCCAAAAATGTATTGAATAGCAAATAAAATAAACAGTAACCAAATGGGTACAAATGCAATTTTGAAGATTGTTTTATTAGACATTGGCGATGTATTTTTCTTAAAATTATCATAAATAAATTTAATTTATAATGTTAATCATCATTGTAAATAATATTTATTATTACTATCTTTATAAAATGATTTGATTACAATGAAAGAAGTATTAATTATAGGCAAAGGATGGATTGGCGAAAAGCTAGAAAAGCAGTTAAAAAACCAATTTAAGATTACTACAACCAAAAGAAATTCTGACGCTGAAAATTCTATCTCTGTTGATTTTGATTCAGCTAAAATCATTTCTATTGATTCTACAAAATATGATTTCATTATTATTACGATTCCTTTTGGTAAACGAAATACAATGGAAGAATTAAACTTTCGTTTTGATAATTTAATCCAGTTTATTGGCAACTACAATAAAAATATTTTACTACTTAGCAGTACTGGAATTTATACTGAATCGAATGGTTTTATTTCTGAAAATACCTTTCCAGATGCTCAACTAAATGATCCCTATATTTCTATTGAAAATAAAATAAAAACTAAATTTCCACAAGCATCCATTTTACGTTTGGGTGGAATAATGGGTAATACTCGTTATTTGTCGAAGTACTTAGATTTAGATCGTGAAAGTTTGGATGAAGTTGCCAATCATGTGCATTATGAGGATATTCTGAACGTAATTAAAACTTGTATTGATAATAATATTACAAACGAAATTTATAACGTAGTTGCTCCACAACACCCTACAAAAGAGGAAATTTTAGAATATCAAATCAATCATAAAATAATTAAAACAGAAACAAAAAAAGGTAAAACAATATCGTCTCAAAAACTTATGAACGAATTGAATTACCAATTTTTATATGAAAATCCTATTTATTTTAAAGACTAAATAAATATTATAGACTTTTCTTATTTCTATTTTTTTTGTTCTTTTTATTCAAAACAAATACAAAACCGAAGGTCGAAATTACAGAAATCAATATCGTATCCCAATAATTTGAGATTAAGGCTTGAAATGAAGTTTCAGGTGATTTTTCTACACTTGCTAATTCAATTCTTTTATGAATTAATGGAGATTCAAATCCATATTTAATTGCGTGTTCATAAACTTCTTTGGCTTCAGCATATTTATCATTTAATAATAAACCATTTCCGTAATCAAATAACAATTGTGCAACAATTTCATCTTTTGGAGCTACAAAAGAACGACGCTCATTTAACTGAAAATACATCTGAGTTAAAAGTTGTTCTAAATCTTGCTTAGATAAATTAGTTTTCGGAAAATCTTCAGTTCCAAAATCTGTATTGATTAAATTTTTAGAAGTTAAATCAAATTGACCCAATTTATACTTTAAAATATTGACGTGAATCCATTCCGATTTTTCATGCGAATTAGGATTTAATTCTAAAGCTCTTTCAATCCATTTCAACGCATTTTTATTATCACCAATCAATTCATAAGCTGTTCCTAAATTAGAAGCTGTACTGTATTGATTTGGATTTTCCTTTTCAATTTTCAAATATAAATCAATCGCTTTTTGGTAATCTTTAGCAATGATGTAAACAATTCCTTTTTGATTCAGAAAATCTGGACTAGGTTCTACCTGATATAAACTGTCTAATTTTCTTAATTCTGTTTGTGGGTCATTTAACCAAAATTCATGTCCATAAGGCACATGACCTTCATGATCGATATACAACGTTGTTCCTGTAGATAATACTCTATTAGGCCCATTGATGCATGCGAAGGAATTAGTTACAGCGAATAAAGAAGTTATAAATAGGGATTGTTTTATAAATTGCATAAAAGTATTTTAGATTTTAAATATAATAAAAAAGCGACTCCTTACGAAGTCGCTTTTTAGATATATCAATTATTTTAATTATGCGTGAATTGCACGATTATCAGTTGCAGCTAAAGCAGCTTCTTTAATTGCTTCTGAGAATGTTGGGTGAGCGTGTGACATTCTTGTTAAATCTTCTGCTGAAGCACGGAATTCCATTGCTGTAACTCCTTCAGCGATTAAATCAGCAGCACGAGCACCGATGATGTGCATCCCTAAAATTTCGTCTGTATTTTTATCAGCTAAAATTTTAACAAATCCATCAGTATCCATAGAAGCACGCGCACGACCTAAAGCAGCAAATTTGAAAGTACCTGATTTGTATTCAACACCAGCTTCTTTTAATTGCTCTTCTGTTTGACCTACACCTGAAACCTCTGGCCATGTATAAACAACACCTGGGATTAAGTTATAGTTGATGTGAGGTTTTTGACCTGCTAAATATTCAGCAACTAAAGTACCTTCTTCTTCAGCTTTATGAGCTAACATAGCACCAGCAACAACGTCACCAATAGCATAAATGTTTGCAACATTAGTTTGTAAGTGACCGTTAGTTTTGATACGACCTCTTTCATCAACTTCGATTCCTACATTTTCTAAACCTAAAGAACCTGTAAACGCACGACGACCAACAGCTACTAAAGCGTAATCACCTTCGATTGTTAATTCTTCACCTTTTTTAGATGTAGCAGTTAAAGTAACAGTATCTCCGTTGTTTGTAACAGAAGTAACTCCAGTAGAAGTATGGAACTTCATACCTTGTTTCTTTAAGATTTTTGTTAATTCTTTAGATAAAGCTCCGTCCATTCCTGGAATTACACGGTCAGCGTACTCAACAACAGTAACTTCTGAACCTAAACGTAAATAAACAGATCCTAACTCTAAACCAATTACACCACCTCCAATAACAATTAAATGTTTTGGAACTTCTGGTAATTCTAACGCTTCAGTAGAAGTGATAATTCTTTTACCGTCTGTTGGAGCGAAAGGTAATTCTGAAGAAACAGATCCAGTAGCGATAATTGTATATTTCGCTTCAACTTCTTGAGTTGATCCGTCAGCTGCAGTAACAACAATATGAGTTGCATCTTTAAATGCACCAGTACCTTCTAAAACGTCAATTTTGTTTTTGTCCATTAAGTATTTGATACCAGAAACAGTTTGATCGATAACTCCTTGTTTACGAGCGATCATTTGTCCAAAATTAACTTTAGGCGCTTCAACTTCGATTCCGTGCTCAGCAAAATGCTTAACAGCATCGTGATAGTGGTGAGATGAATCTAATAAAGCTTTTGATGGAATACAACCAACATTTAAACAAGTACCACCTAATTTATTTTTTTCGATGATAACAGTTTTAAATCCTAACTGAGCAGCACGAATAGCTGCAACATATCCACCAGGTCCAGCACCGATAACGGCAACATCATAAGAACTCATATAGTTTATATTTTAATTTTTATTATTTTTCTTAAAACGATACAAATATAACGTATATAGTAAGAAATGTGTTAATAAAATAGAGGAATTTTATCTTCTTTCAATTATATCAATTATAAATTCAATTCCAATCGATTAAACTTCTTAATTTAATAGAAATTAAATTATTTATTAATTTTAACAATTGTAGTAGTGTACATTTTCCACTATTTTTTGGAATGATTTATTTTGGAATTTTAAACTTGAATATTAATAATTTTAAAATTTTATTATTATCAAAAAATAACAATTTAATCTCTCATAATATCTTTATTTAAATATTCAATAATTTCATTTTCATTGCATAACTCTACGTCTGGTTTAATACCATTAGGAAAAATATTTTTATTACTATCCATCATATATCCTGAAGTCATAACCAATTTATCTCCATTATTCAATAGAATATTTGCATTCATAGTTGCGGCTCCGTAAGTTTTTTGACCTAATATTATAGTATTTGGAAGTGACTTTAACGAAATCAAAACAGCTTCTGCAGCACTACTAGTATTATGATTAATTAATACATATATTTTTTTGGCATTAACTTTAAAATTTAATCTAGTTCCAATAATTTGTTCTGTTATGTTTGTCGTATCATTAAAAATTGAACCATTTCTCTTAGTCCAAGAGATTTCATCATTTAAGGTTTTTGTATAACCTAAAATTCCATCATTATAAAAGGGTAATAATGAGCTAATCATAACCCAATTAGAACCTCCTGAATTATTTCTTAAATCTATAATCCAAAATTTAGAATTTACACTTTCAGAAATAATTTTCATTTTATTAAAAACATACTCCTCGTCTTTGATTACTTTTTTATAACCATGACTATCAATATTTAAATAAGATACATTAGAAATTTTAGTAAATTCACTTGAAGAATTATTCTTCAATAAACAACTACTGTCCATAGCAATTTTAGGGAAGCTTCCAAATATAAATCTGCCTTCTTTTGTAATGTAATGGGTATGATTATTTCCTATAGAAGTTAATAATTCCTTAATTACAGAATCCTTTGGTTTGTCATTTAGTTCTGACAATTTATTCTCTAAAATTATCCAATTTATTTTATCTCTATCAATAAATCCCTTTTTTAAAAATTCTAATAATTCAGTATAATTAGAATCGATAGGTACTTGTATTTTTTCTTTCTCATCTTTTTCACAACTAATTGTAAATAAAAATATAATAAAGAATAACATTACAATTTTCTTCACCAAGTATTAGATTTTGTTTATCTAAAAAAACCTTTCACTTTATGTGAAAGGTTTTAAAATATTTTACCATTTAATCAAAACAGAACCCCATGTAAATCCTGCACCAAAGGCAGTAATCAATACTGTATCTCCTTTGTTAATTTTTCCGGCTGCCTTAGCCTCACTTAACGCGATTGGAATAGAAGCTGCTGTTGTATTTCCGTATTTCTGAATGTTATTAAAAACTTTTTCATCAGGGAAACCTAATTGACGTTGTACAAACTGAGAGATTCTTAAGTTTGCTTGATGAGGAACAAATAAATCTACATCTTCTGGTTTAAGATTCGCGTCCGCTAACGCTTCTTGTATAGATTCAGGAAAACGAGTTACTGCATGTTTGAAAACATAGTTTCCATTCATGTGTGGATATAATTCCTTTTTTGTAATTCCATGATCATCTTTCAAGATTTCATCAGACCATCCAAGTTTTGTACCTGGAAACAAAACTGCAAGTTCCTCAGCATATTCACCTTCAGAATGCATATTTGTAGAAATAATTCCTCTATCTTCTGTTGTTGCAGAAACAACTACCGCTCCTGCTCCATCTCCAAAAATTACTGAAACTCCTCGACCTTCATCCGACATATCTAACCCGAAAGAATGAACTTCTGCACCAATAACTAATATGTTTTTATATTTTCCTGCTTTGATGAATGCATCAGCAGTAGATAAAGCATAAACAAATCCTGAACATTGGTTACGAATATCCATTGCCCCTATTGTTTTACAACCTAAAGCTTTTTGAACTAAAACACCATTTCCTGGGAAATAATAGTCTGGCGATAAAGTAGCGAATAAAATAAAATCTACGTCTTGTGCTGTAATTCCTGCATCTTTTAATGCGTTTTCTGCAGCTTTTACACCTAATTCTGTTGAAGTAATTTTAGAACCTGGTTCAATATGTCTTCTTTCTATAATTCCTGTTCTTTCTTGGATCCATTCATCATTAGTATCCATAACTTCTGCTAAGTCATAGTTTGTAACGATTCTTTCCGGAACATAATGCCCTACACCTGTAATAATAGAGTTAATCATTTTTATGTTATATTTTGATAAAAACAAATATAAAATAATCTTGTTAACTTGTGAATATTAGGTTATAAAAAACATGAATTTGATAATTTTTAAATATTTAATTTATCAAATAATTAGTTCAATGTTTTTTGTCGAGCATTTTTAAAGATTCCATTGACGATAATTGATAAAATCATAATAGCCGTTGCAATATAAAAAACAGGCTTCATCATTTCTGATTCGCCAAAAACTAAACTGGCTAAAATAATACCATAAATAGGTTCTAAATTAACATTTAATAATATCGTATAAGGTGTAAAATATTTGTAAAGATTTACAAATTCTATTTGAGCAAATGCAGTAAATACAACTCCTAATAAAGCTAACCATATAAAATTTGACCAACCTACATTTAATACTTCAGTAATTGTTTCAGGTTGAAAAATTAGCATTAAAAAATTCATCATAATAAAACCTCCAATCATTTCGTAAAAAGTAATGGTTGTGGGTTTTACAGATTCTTTAAAAGTAGAATTTAGCACCGAAAATAAGGCGGATAAAAAACTACAAATTGCGCCGTATATAATTCCTAATTTATATTCTGGCGATGCCTGAAATATCAAAATCACACATCCAGAAACGATTGTTGCTAAAATTATTTCTGATAGGACAACTTTTCTTTTAAAAATTATAGGTTCGATAATAGAAGTAAATAACGCTCCAAGTGAAAGTGTACTTAACGCAATTGCTACGTTTGAAACTTTTATCGATTCGTAAAAGAAAAACCAATGTAATCCTACAATTATACCTATACCTAATAATTGAAATAAATGTTTTTTTGAAACTAAAATCGAGTCTTTTTTCCATTTGATATAAATGAAAACTGCAATTGCGGCAATTAACATTCGGTACCAAACCATTGGTAAGGCAGATATGGTAACTAATTTTCCAAAAAGACCTGTGAATCCCCAAAGTAGGATTAAAAATTGGAGACGGAATTGAACTTTAGAAAACATGGTATAATTTTAAAATAATTGTGTGGCCAAAGTTAATTTCAATTCCTTTAATATTCATTTTTATTTTAACTATTTAAGAATTATTAAATATGTAAAAATGTTATTGACAAAATCCAAAAACATTGTATTTTTGAAATCTATACAAAAATCATGGACTTTAGTATTTTTTTACAACCAGATGCGTTAATCGCATTATTCACCTTAACAATGTTAGAAATTGTTTTAGGTATAGACAATATTGTTTTTATCTCAATTTTAGCAGGTAAACTCCCAAAAGAACAACAAAAGAAAGCGCAACAACTTGGGCTTTTCTTAGCAATGTTTACACGTGTTTTACTTTTATTTTCATTAAGTTGGGTAATGAGTTTAGTCAATCCATTATTCAATTTAGGTTCATTAGTCGGTATAACTGATCCTGAATGGGTTGAAAAATTAGCAATTTCCGGACGTGATTTAATATTATTAATCGGAGGTTTATTCTTAATTTACAAATCGACTGTAGAAATTCACCACAAAATTGAAGGTGTTGAAGAAGGAACTGGTAAAGTGAAAGTGCATTCATTTGCAGGAACAATTGTACAAATTTTAATTTTAGACATCGTTTTCTCTTTAGATTCTGTTATTACCGCTGTTGGTATGGCAGATCAAATCGAAGTTATGATCGCAGCTGTAATTATCGCAGTAGCTGTTATGATGTTATCTGCATCTGCAGTTTCAAAATTCGTTAACGATCATCCTACAGTTAAAATGTTGGCATTATCATTCTTATTATTAATCGGTGTTTCTTTATTAGCTGAAGGTTTTGATCAGCATATTTCTAAAGGTTACATTTATTTTGCGATGGGATTCTCTGTTTTAGTAGAATTCTTAAACTTAAAAATGAAGAAAAATAATACAAATCCAGGTATGATAAGAAACTTGGTTGGTGACGCAGAAGAACAAAATAAAAATTTATAATTTTACAGACCTCTACGGAGGTCTTTTTTTATGACTATGAACTACGAAAATATAAAACTAATTGTCTCTGATATGGACGGAACTTTGTTACGTTCTAACCACGAACTAAGTCCAGAATTTAAAGAAGTATATCATCAATTAATTGATAAAGGTATTCAATTTGTTCCTGCAAGTGGCCGTCAATTTTATAGTATCACAAGCTATTTTGACGAGGAACAAATAAACATGCCAATTATTGCAGAAAATGGAACTTATGTTACTTACAATGGCAAAGAAGTTTTTGTAGATGAATTAGATAAAGATATCGTAAAAGAAATAATACTTGAGTCAAGAAAGATTGATGGGGCTCATTTAGTTTTAGCTGGTAAAAACGCTGCTTATGTGGAATCTAAAGATGCTGATTTCTTAGAATTCTTTCAAAATTTTTATTCTAAAAATGTAATTGTTGATGATTTATTGGCTATCGAAAACGAACAATTTATAAAAATAGCAATTAATCATCCAAATGGTTCTGAAGAAAATTTATACCAAAATTTTAAACGATTCGAAGCCAATAATCTAAACATTGTTATTTCTGGTGAAGTTTGGTTAGATATCATGAATAATGGTACAAACAAAGGAAAAGCTTTGAAAGAGTTACAAAATAAATTAAACATTTCTGCAGAAGAAACCATGGTTTTTGGTGACTATATGAATGATATTGAGATGCTAAAACTTGCTAAATATAGTTTTGCAATGGAAAATGCTCATCCAGATGTGAAAGCCATTGCGAATTTTGAAGCTCCGTCTAATGATGACGATGGAGTCTTACAAATTATTAAAAATTTGATCTAAAATATTACAATTAGGAATGAAGAAATTCATTCCTTTTTTTATTCAAAATTTATGATATTATCTTATTATTATTCATTCTAAATTATTACTTTCGCGATAGAATCACAATCAATTGAAATCAACTACCCTAACATATCTAAACCTATTAATTATAAGCTGTTTATTCTTATTTTCAGCTTGTAAAATTCCTGAAACAAAATCTTTTTTAGATGAGCTGAATTTGAGTGAAATTTATTCTGATTTTTCAACAGATCATGATACTATTTCGACCAAACAATTAACTTCTACAGCAATAAAACCAGATTCATTATACAATCAATATAAAGATAATGTGCAGGTTATTGATTCTACCAAACAATATGTTTACTTAACTTTTGATGATGGACCATTTAAGGGAAGTGAGAAAATCAATAAAATAATCCAAGAAGAACAAGTAAAAGCTACTGTTTTTATTGTAGGAATGAATGCATACACTGATAAGTTGCGACAATATTTAAAAAATTATGAAGAAAATGATTTAATCGAAATTTCTAATCATACATATTCACACGCGAACCGAAACAAATTCAAAGAATATTACGATAATCCTGATGTGGTTTTGAAAGATGTGGTAAAAAATGATAGTATTTATAATTTCAAAAATCGTTTTGTTCGTTTGCCTGGTAGAAATGTTTGGAGATTAGGCAACCAAAAGAAAAATGATTACGACAAAGGTTCTAGATATTCTAGCGATCATTTGGCTAAAAATCAATATTTTGTTTTTGGGTGGGATTACGAATGGAATAAGAAATCCAAAAAGAGTAAATTGAGTAATCCTGATGATATTTACCAAGGAATTGTAAATCGATTAAACAATAAAGAAACGTTTACAGAAAAGCATTTGGTTATTTTAATGCACGATGATATGTTTGATAACGATGAAGATGCAAACCAATTACGATCATTAATTAAGTTAATCAAATCAAATAAAAATATTGTTTTTGAAGTTGCTTCTAATTATCCAATTTCAATAAGCTAAAAAAAAAAAGGGAATCATAAGATTACCCTTTTTTTTGTTTCATTTGTTTGATGATTTCTAATGTTTTTTTATCTGTTTGTCCTTGATAAAAAGTATCTAAAACCTTTTTAATAATTACTTCTTTTGGTTTGATAAAATTAAATAAAGTTAAACTTGACTTTAATTTCATTGCGTCATTTTTCCCAAAGATTAACTGTGGTAAAGTTCCTTTATGCATCATTAAAACTTCTAAAAGCTCTAAATAATTTCCCCATAATTCTTCATTCTGCACATAAGCTCTCGCCTCTTCTATGGACGCAATTCCAAATTCTAATGAAGAATCACTTTTACCTAAACCAACAACCTGAGGAAATGTAAATATTACCCAATTGGTTTGCACTTTACCTGCATGTACTTCCATTAACGCTTCGTCAAAAACAAATGCTTGTGCATTCTCAAAACGTTGTAAATTATATCTATCGTTTGGTTTCTTTTGTAATAAATCACCTATTTTCATAAAGTTAAATTTAGAAAAAATACCTCATCAAAAATGACAAGGTATTTTATTACTGAATATTATATTTTCAATCTTACATTCTTTCAGGAACACCAATTCCTAATAAACGTAAAGAAGATTGAATTGTATTTGCTACCCATTGAGATAAGTATAAACGGAAATATTTCACATTTTCTTCCTCAGCTTTCAATACTGAATTGTTTTGGTAAAATGAATTAAATTGCTTCACAAGTTCGTAAACATAATTAGCAATTAAAGCAGGTGATAATTCATCTGAAGCCTTTTTGATTGTATCTTCAAAATCATTTAACGTACGAATAATTTCTTTTTCCGCTTGGTTTAATTCAATTGTAGAAAGATCAAATTCTTGTGGTGCTTCTTTTCTTAATAACGATTGAATACGAGCGTAAGTATATTGAATAAAAGGTCCTGTATTTCCGTTAAAATCTACTGATTCTTGTGGATCAAATAAAATACGTTTCTTAGGATCTACTTTTAAAATGTAATATTTTAAAGCTCCCATCGCAATTTTCTCGTATAAAGCAGCTTTTTCTTCTTCCGTGTAACCGTCTAATTTTCCTAATTCTTCAGAAATTTCTTTCGCTGTGTTGTAAATCTCAGACATTAAATCATCTGCATCTACTACTGTTCCCTCACGAGATTTCATTTTACCGTTTGGTAAATCAACCATTCCGTATGATAAGTGATGTAATGCATCAGCCCACTCATATCCTAATTTCTTTAAAATTAAGAATAAAACTTTAAAGTGGTAATCTTGCTCGTTTCCTACAACGTAAGTTAATTCTTCTAAAGATGGTGTATTTTTAAAACGCTCTACTGCTGTTCCTAAATCTTGTGTGATGTATACTGAAGTTCCGTCTGAACGTAAAACTAATTTTTCATCTAAACCATCAGCTGTTAAGTCAATCCAAACAGAACCGTCCTCTCTTTTGTAGAAAACACCTTTATTTAAACCTTCCTCAACAATATCTTTACCTAAAATATAAGTATTTGATTCGTATAAAACTTCGTCAAATGCAACACCTAAACGCTTATAAGTTTGTGCAAAACCATCATAAACCCAACCATTCATTTTCTGCCATAATTCAATAACAGCAGGATCATTTGCTTCCCATTGGCGTAACATTGTTTGGGCATCTAAAAAGATTGGAGCTTGTTTTTTTGCTTCATCTTCAGCCATACCACCATCAACTAATTCCTTGATTTCAGCACGATAATGTTTATCAAATTCTACATAGTATTTACCTACTAAGTGATCACCTTTAATACCAGCTGAAGTTGGAGTTTCTCCATTACCGAAACGTTCCCAAGCAATCATCGATTTACAGATATGAATCCCACGGTCGTTGATAATTTGTGTTTTAATTACATTATTACCTGCAGCTTCCACAATTTGAGAAACTGAATAACCTAATAAATTATTACGAACGTGACCTAAGTGTAAAGGTTTGTTTGTATTTGGAGAAGAATATTCTACCATTACTGAACGAGATTCAGCTGTTGGTACATTGATTCCGTAATTTTCATTTAAAGCGTTTTGAGTAAAATCAGCTAAAAATTCAGCTGAATTCATGCTCATATTTAAGAAACCTTTTACAACATTGTATGCCGTGATTTTTCCGTTTTCAACTAAATAATCACCAATTTTTGCACCAATATCTTCTGGTTTACCTTTTAAAGTACGAATTAATGGGAAAACAACTAATGTATAATCACCTTCAAACTCTTTCCTTGTGAATTGTATTTCAACAGATTCTGGAGTTAACTGATATACATTCTGAATCGCGTCTAAAACGTATTGCGTGATTTGTTGTTTTAAATTCATTTCTTATTGTTTATTAATCGACTGCAAAAGTACGAAAATTTAAGCTTGTAAATAGCCAAAAAATGGTTCTTTTCTATTAATCTATCGGATTTTGCAAAATCGTTTTATCAGAAAGCTATATCTTTGCAGTATGGATTATATGGATATTACATTCGAAGATTTCAATTTTCCCAAACAATTGAATGAAGCTTTAGAAAAGCTAAACATTACGACACCTACTCCAATTCAGGTTAAAACATACAAACCTATCTTATCTGGTAAAGATATTATGGGTATTGCACAAACAGGTACAGGTAAAACATTAGCTTACTTATTACCTTTATTAAAAGAATATAAATTCTCAAAATCACATATGCCTAAAATTATGATTCTTGTTCCTACACGAGAATTAGTAGTTCAGGTTACAGATATACTAGATCAATTAACAGAGTTTATCAACGTTCGTGTTTTAGGAATTTACGGTGGTGTAAATATTAACACACAAAAAGAATTCATTTACGAAGGCGTAGACATTTTAGTTGGAACGCCAGGACGTGTGATGGATTTAGCTTTGAACAATGATTTACAGTTTAAAGATTTAAAGAAATTAGTGATTGATGAGTTTGACGAAATGTTAAGTTTAGGTTTTAAACCTCAATTACGCAACATCTTCTCGATGATGAGTGAAAGAAGACAAAATATTTTGTTTTCTGCCACGATGACTGATGAAGTTGATGATATGTTACAAGAATACTTCAACAATCCTGAAGAAATTTCATTAGCTCGATCAGGAACACCAGTTGAAAAAATTTCACAATCTGCTATTCCAGTTACAAACTTCAATACAAAATTGAATTTAATTGTAGATCAATTAAGAAATGATGATTCTATCGAAAAGGTTTTAATCTTTGCGAACAATAAGAAACACGCAGATATAATTCACGAAACATTAGAAGAAGAATTCCCAGAACAATTTGGTGTAATACATTCAAATAAATCTCAAAATTACCGATTACGTGTAATGGATGAATTCCGTAAAGATCAAATTAAAGGGATTGTAACTACGGATATTATGGCGCGTGGTCTTGACTTTCCGGATATTTCTCATGTCATCAACTTTGAAATTCCTGAAGTTCCTGAACAATACATTCACCGTATTGGTCGTACTGGTCGTGCAGAAAAAACTGGTAATGCAATATCATATTATACAGAAAAAGAAGAAATTCTTTTAATTGAGATTGAAAATTTAATGGGTAAAGAAGTAGAAATGGTTTCTTTCCCTGATCATGTTAAAATCAATCCTTCGAAAAGAGATTTTGAAAAAGAAGTTGTAAAAATGAAAAATGCTACAACTGTCAAAATTGATGTTGAAAGAGGTGCTGCATTCCACGAGAAAAAAGATAAAAACAAAAAAGTTAACTTAGGTGGACCTACAAAACGTAAACCACCAAAGACGAAAACTGCCAATCGTGGGCAACAAAAACAGAAATCGAAAAAACGTAAATAATAAAAAAAGCAGTCCTTTAGGATTGCTTTTTTATTTAAGGAAAGTTATCTAACTTTGATTTAAAATAAATTTAATATGTCAGAATTAAAATTCAAAACAAATATAAACTGTGGAAGCTGTATCAAATCAGTAAAACCATTTTTAGATGAAGTTGTTGGTGAAGGTAATTGGACTGTAGACACTGATAATCCAGACAAAATATTATCTGTAAAAACAGAAGAAGAAATTTCTGAAGTGGTAGAAGCAGTTACAGATGCTGGTTTTAAAATTCAGAAAATCGATTAATTATAAAAGAAAAGCCACTCTTTCGAGTGGCTTTTTTTGATTTAATATCAAGAATTATTTTTTCACAATTTTTTGGCTAACTTGTTGTCCATTCACTTCTCCTGTAATTACATAAACACCTTTAGGCAATGAAGACACATTTAATTTTGTTCCATTTGCAACTGATGCTGTTTTTACTAATTGTCCATTTGAGTTGATGATTTGAACATTTTTAGAATCTGCAGCAAATAAAATTTCAGATCCAATTACAGTATTTGAAACTAATGCATATTTAGATTGAGCAACTTCACCAATACCTAATTCAGATTTCTTAATTACTGAAAAATCATCAAAACTAACAGATCCACCATTATAAGCTCTCACACCTAATTGTAAAATTGGAAATCCAGCTGGAGTTGTGAATTCAACCGTATGTGAAGTCCAAACATTAGATGACGCAAGCCAATCGTTATTATTTCTTAAAGGATCTTCACTTGATGGTCCAGAACCATTTAGATTAGTAAAGTTTCCATTTCCATCAGCAAAAGATGACCAAATTCTACTATCACTTCCATCTCCTGAAGATTTGTACCAAAAAGTTAATACATATACTTCTCCGGGAACAGTTGTTACGTTTTGATAAAAACCTGTCGTAGCAGTTGCATTATAAGTAGCAAACCAATCCCCTGAATGTGCGTTTGCAGGATTTTCTACAAGTGTAGGTTCTGTATAAGAATTTGTCCAACCAGCAGCCCAAGGAGCCATTTCACCAGCTTCAAATCCTGGATTCTGAACTAAATTTGTTTGACCAATTGCAAATGAAGCGACTAACACTGAAATTAATGAATAAAAATTTCTCATAGTAATAATTGTTTAATTAATATAAAGGTTGATATGCAAATATATGACAATATTTTAATACATATAACTAAAAATCAATCAGTTAAACAATAAGCTTATATCTAAAATTATCCAAATAAAAAAGCCTCGCAATAGCGAGGCTTAGCAAATATATTTAGAAATTTTTCTAATTATTTTTTAACAACTTTAGTTGTAACAGTTTTACCGTTTTCAGTAGATTTAACTACATAAACACCTGCAGCTAAATCAGAAACATTAACGTTTTTGTTTCCGTTAACTTCGAAAGATTTAACTAATTGTCCGTTTACATTGTAAACCTCAACTGATGCATTTCCTTTTGTAGAAAATACTGCAGTGTTAGTCCAAACTGTATTTTTGATAGCTTTAGCAGCTTCTGCATAATCAGCAACACTTAAAGTTCTTGAAAAAACAACTTCAACTTCTTGGATTCTAATTTGAGCAGAAGAACCTGTTTGTCCATTTTTAATAGTAACATTTTGTGCTGGAGTATCAAATTCTATTACATAAACACCATCTTCAATAAATGTAGGTACAACAACCCCGTCTACTGTAATAATAGCTGTGTTTGGAGCGTAATCAGCGAAAGTATCAGTTTTAATTAATACTGAATGAATTCTAGCTTCTCCTACAGTTTTAATAGCGTAAGAATTTCCATTTCCATCAGCATTGTTAGAATATAATCTTAAATTAGATCCTGTATCATAGTATTTTGGTCCATTAGAAGAACCGTTTTTCTTAGCTTCATAAGTAATGAATCCTGCAAGAATATTTCCAGTATTAATATCTTGTGCGTTAGCAAAACCTTGATCAGCTAAAACATAGTTATAAGTTTCTTGTTGTGCATTAACAGATAAAGATAACGCAGCTACTGCCACTAAAGAGTAGAATTTTTTCATATATATAATTTTTAAAGTTTTTTACGTTTAGTAATATTGCGATGCAAATATAACTTTAATAATTTATTTATCACAACTAATAAAAATCATGAATCAATAATTAATATTAAATTAACCTTGAAGTAATTAATTCTTCAATAAAATACTTCCTGATTTTACCTCAACTTTATCTTTAAAAATTCTATACCAATAAGTTCCTGTAGCTAATTTTCGATTATTATAATACCCATTCCATGGTAAAATATCTTTCAACAATCCTTCAATCAAAATCTTTCCTTGGCGATCAAAAATTTGAATACTATAATTGTTTTCTTCTAACTTTAATTTTGATCTTATATCCCACTTATCATTAATTCCATCCGAATTAGGACTCAAAAATGTGAAAAAATTTGAAATATCATAAGTAAATGGTCCAAAAACGCAACCTTGATTATTTTTAAAATAAAATGTAAAAAATAAATCTGTTGAATTATTAAAAATATTAGAATCTTGCCAAATTTCTCCGTCAGTTGAGTAACCAGAAATTAAATTCGGATCCTCTGCTTCAATAATAACTTGAGTCATTGTAGAACGAACATTTTTAATATAATTTTCACCCGTTTCTTGTGTTACATTGATCGTAATTGAAGATCTACAACCTGTACTAACATCAAAAAAAACTTCCCACTGACCTACATTATTTATATTGACTTTAAATTCATCCGAAACTAAATTACCATTGTGGTACCATTCAAAATTATTAAACTGAAAAACATTATTGCGATCAAAAGGTCCTTCAATTTCATAAGGTACACCGCAAAATGTTAAATCTTTATTCGGAATATAATTATCAAAATTAATAGTACTTAATTTTAAACTGTAAATGGAAACGCAATCTGAAATTATATAATCAGAATTATAGCCGACTTTTAAAAAAATACTTTCGTCGGATTTAGACGCTTGGTAATTTTCTAACTCAAAATCAGGTATCGGATTCTGATTTAAACTCGCGTCTTGAAAATTTTTATAAAATGTAAAATTGTAGTAATAATTGTAACTATAAATATCAAAAAGTGCTTTGTTAAGATTATAAACATTAGTTTCATTATCCAACTCGCAACCAATCACTTCGAAACCATATCTAATTGGTGGTTGAATAGCAAAATTAACTTGATATTTAATTATTACTTTTCTCGGATTTTCTAATAAATTTTCATCCAATCGTAAATAAAATATTGCAGGATTAGAAATTTCAAATTCCACCAGTCTTCCTACGACATCGCGCTCGTAGGGATTCGTATTATTATAGGCGTCTAAAGCAGTTGGATAAACATAATTCGCAATAGTCCAATATCTTTCATCATAATCTGTAAAGAGTGCAACAAATTCATTTTTTATTGAACGATAACTTGGCGTATAAGTTGGATTTTCAAAAATAGTGAAGCTTGTAGGAATTGTTTGAACACATTGATTTTTCACAATTTCTTTGATTTCGTATTGCGAAAAACCGAAAACAGGAAGTAACCAAAATAATATGTAGTAATAAAATTTCATCCCTGTTGATTCATTAAAATTAATGTTAAATAATAAAGTTATAAAAAAAAACGATACCGAACTAACGATATCGCTTTAATATTGAATTATTTAAATCTATTAATCTAAATATAATTGTACACGTAAATCAACGTTTTTATAACCACCTCCTGGTTTAATAAATCCAAATTCTTCTCCGTTTAATTGGAAAGATTCAGATTCTAACATCTGTTTACCATCTACATTTACAATGTGACCTTTAACATTAATTGCTTGAGAAACACCTTTTACTTTGATGTTTCCTTCCATGTTAAATTGAAATTTATCATTCGTTAATTTCGTAATCTTAGTTGATGTAAAAGTAGCATCTGGGAAAACGCTAATATCAAAGAAATCTGCAGATTGTAAGTGAGAAACTAAACGACCTTGCATCGCATCTGGTAAATCGTAATTTGTCATTTTAGATAAATCAACTGTAACAGAAACAGCTTCAGGAGAATTGTTTTTCATCTTAACTTTAGCATCCTTTAACTCAACTTTACCGTTGTGCCATTTATCTTTATTTTGAGCTTGATCAAATTTAGTACCTTTCCATTCTACATGGCTTTTTACTAAATCTGGAGCATTTGTTCCTTCAAAATCAGCAATTTCATTGTGATTAAAACTTAAAATTGATGCTGAAACACCAACTGCACATAGAACTCCGAATAATTTTTTCATTGTAATGTATTAGTATTAATTATATTAATTTTTATTGAGTATTAGATATGAATTGCATGTCCGTATGCGTCTTCTACAGCTTCCATAATTGCTTCAGACATCGTTGGGTGTGGATGAACAGATTTCATAATTTCATGAGCAGTAGTTTCTAATTTACGTGCTGCAACTGCTTCTGCAATCATTTCAGTAACTCCGTCTCCAATCATATGACAACCTAACCATTCACCATATTTAGCATCAAAAACAACTTTTACAAAACCATCGGCTGCACCATTCGCTACTGCTTTACCATTTGCAGAGAATGGGAATTTACCAACTTTAACTTCGTAACCAGCTTCTTTTGCTTGTGCTTCTGTCATACCAACAGATGCAATTTCTGGTGAACAATATGTACAACCAGGAATATTTCCGTAATCAATTGCTTCTACCTTTTCCCCAGCAATGTGTTCAACACACAAAATTCCTTGAGCTGATGCTAAGTGAGCTAAATCTGCACCTTTTACAACATCACCAATTGCATAGTATCCTTTAACAGATGTTTCGCAAAAATCATTAATTACAATTTTTCCTCTTTCAGTTGCAATTCCTACAGCCTCTAACCCTAAGTTTTCTGTATTTGGTACAACACCTGCTGCTGATAAAACAACTTCAGCTTCTAAAATTTCTTCACCTTTAGCCGTTTTTACAGTAGCTTTTACAAGATCTCCTGTAGTATCTACACCTGTAACTTCTGCATTCGTTAAGATTTTAATTCCTGATTTCTTTAAAGATAATTGTAATTGTTTAGAAATATCTTCGTCTTCAACAGGAACAATTCTTGGTAAATATTCTACGATAGTTACATCAGTTCCTAAAGTATTGTAGAAATGAGCAAACTCAACTCCAATAGCTCCAGAACCTACAACAATCATAGATTTTGGTTGTTTTTCCATAGCTAAAGCACCACGATAACCAATTACTTTTTTACCATCTTGTGGTAAAGAAGGTAATTCACGAGAACGCGCTCCAGTTGCAATAATTATATTTTCAGCTGCGATTTCTTTAGATGTTCCATCTGCTGCTGTAACTTTTACTTTTTTCCCTGGTAAAACTTGCGCTGCACCTTGTATTACTTCGATGTTATTCTTCTTCATTAAGAACTGAACACCTTTGCTCATACGGTCTGCTACTCCACGTGAACGTGCAACAACATTTCCGAATTCAAAAGAAATATCTGATGGTTTATTTAATCCAAAATCTTCCGCGTGATTTAAGTATTTGAATACTTGAGCACTTTTTAATAAAGCTTTTGTTGGAATACAACCCCAATTAAGACAGATCCCTCCAAGTTCTGCTTTTTCAACGATTGCTACTTTTTTTCCTAACTGAGAAGCTCTAATTGCTGCCACATATCCTCCTGGTCCGCTTCCAATAACAATAATGTCGTAACTCATTTTTTCCATAATTTGAATGCTAATTTATATAAATCTAAAACGAAATAAAAGCAATTCGGTAAAATAGATTAAAATTTCTTAAATTTGCACTGTGAAAATATTCTTTGAAAATTACGCCGACAATTTATGCGTCGAAACGGACTTTCCTTTAGTAGGAAGTTTAGAACAAGCTATTGATATTTTCCATAACCTACCAGATTATGATGGTAGTTTTATTGGATTTGTAAATGACGATGGCAATACTGTTCAGATTTCTAAATACGACCGATTTTTATTTTTGGTCGAAATACCAGTATATGATCAAGGTGCATCTTATTCTAAATTATTAAATTACTTCCAAGTAAAAAATTTAATAGAACATTTGTATAATGGTTTTGATCCTTACGATATACCTGATTTAAAATTCGAACAGTATATAACAGAAAAAGCGACTAAATAGTCGCTTTTTTATTTTATACAATAATGATACAAATAACAAATATTCCTAATATCAAATGATATGATTGGTCTTCTTTTATGATTTTAGTTTTCTCTTCTTTTGAGTAGAAACTTAAAGTTAAAATCAACCAATAAAATCTATTACCAAAAGCTTTAAATACTTTAAGTATAATTCATTCGAATATAATTGTTATTAAAAATTCTATCACAAGATTTATTTAATGGTGTATTTACCTATTAAAAAATCTTCTTTTTCATTAAATAAATAATATTCAAAATCATTATTGTAAGAAGGATGAATTTTAAAATAAATAGTATCTGAATTACTAATTAAACCGAATCTATAGGTTTTATCTAAATTAGCTAATCTTCCAGGATCACTTGTTGAATATACTTGGTTTAAATCTAACTTTGTACTATCAATAAAATTTTTAGTATTTAAATAATAATAGACTTCCGAAATATGAATTTGAAACTGAAAATTTTGTAAGTTATTTTTCGCTTTAAAATAATCTTTAATCATAAATGTAATTACCATAATAGGAATTATTCCTACTAAAAATAATTTAAAAAAATTCTTTATTTTTTTTACCATTACTTCTTCTCCATTTTATAGAATAACAAAATCACAAAACTAATTGTAAACGAAAATCCCATTGCAAGTACAGAAGTTTTCATACCTTCAGTATATTCAATCAATAAACCATAAATCACTAAACCTAAAAATAATGCTAACTTCTCGAATATATCGTAAAAACTAAAATAAGTTGTTGTTTCTTCAGTTTCTGGTAATAATTTCGCGTAAGTAGATCGAGATAATGCTTGTAAACCTCCCATTACTAAACCAACTAAAGCAGCCATAGAATAGAAATGAATTTTTACATCAGGATGATCTGGCTGAATTAAATAGCCAATAATGCAAGTTACAATCCAGATAATAATTCCTATTAAAATCGTGATTTTATTTCCAATTTTACCAGATAAATACGAAAAAATCCAAGCTCCTAAAATGGCTTCAACTTGTATTAAAAGAATCGTCATAATCAATTCTTGACTTTCCATTTTTATTTCTGAACTTCCGAACATTGCAGCCATCAAGAAAATAGTTTGCATCGCTAAACTATAAAAGAAAAAACCTGCTAAAAATACACGGATATTTTTATAACTGTTTAATTCTTTAAATGTGTTTGATAATCCTTTAAAACTGCTTTTAAATATATCTTTCGGAACTTCGCGATTATTCTTTTTATTAGGCAATTTGGATAAAGCAATTTGGCCAAATCCCATCCACCATAAACCAGTTAATAAAAAGCTAATACGCGTTAATAATGAAGAATATTCTTCTGGCGCAAAAAGAATCATTGCTAAACAAATAGATAATAACACAACAGAGCCAATATAACCATTCATATAGCCTTTTGCTGAAACAGAATCCATTTTTTCTTCCGTTACAATTTCTGGTAAAAAAGCGTTGTAAAACACTAAACTACCCCAAAAACCAATACTTCCTGTAATATTTAAGAGTAATGCAAACCACGTTAAATCAGAGGAAGTAAAAAAGAACATCCCAATACAAGATAAACTTCCTAAATAGCAGAAAAATCGTAGAAATTTAATTTTATTCCCAATCAAATCGGCAATGGATGATAAAACAGGAGATAGTACAATAACAAAGAAAAATGCAATCGCCAATGAAAAATTAAAAGCCGATTCGGGTAATAATCCTAAAAATTTGATTGGAGAACCATCTTCGCCTCTTGTCATTGCAGTATAATATACAGGAAAAATCGCAGATGCAATAACTAAAGAATGAACAGAATTTGCCCAATCGTATGAAACCCAAGCTTTGATTAAGTTGGGTTGATTTTTTTCTATTGTACTCATTTTGCTTTTATAATTGTGTTAAATTAAGCATCTCAAATGTAAAATAAAAATGGAATCTGAACGATTAATTTTTCGTGAATTAAATATTTCTGACGCGACTCGATTATTTGAAATTTATTCTGATAAAGATGCTATGAAATACCGACAATCTAAGCCTCATAAAACTTTAGAAGATACTTTAGCAATGTTGAAACGTGATGAAGAAGTAAAAGCTTCTAAATATGAATTTAGATTTGGAATTATTGAAAAGGATTCCGGACAATTGATTGGTACAATTATGTATCAACCCATTTACAGTAAAGCTATTATTGGTTATTCTTTCGCAAAAGATTCTTGGGGAAATAGCTTTGCAACAGAAGTTGTAAAATGGATAATTTCTTACTTAATAACTAAAAATTTCAAAACAATTGAAGCTTGGGTTATAAACGAAAATATTGCTTCTTGTAAAGTTTTAGAAAAGAATCATTTTCGTTTAGTTTCGCAAACGATTTATCCTGCATCTAAATATTATCAGTTAAACATTTAAATGATAAGACATAAAAAAAGCTACCTAAAATTAGATAGCTTTTATATTTTTAAATTTCTTTTCTTAATCTTGCAACCGGAATGTTTAGCTGTTCGCGGTATTTAGCAATAGTTCGACGAGCTATTGGATAACCTTTTTCTTTTAAAATTTCAGTTAATTTCTCATCTGTTAAAGGCTTACGTTTATCTTCGTCTTGAATCACATCTTGAAGAATTCTCTTAATTTCGCGCGTTGAAACTTCCTCTCCTTCCTCATTTGTTAATGATTCTGAAAATAGATCTTTAATTAAAAACGTTCCATAAGGCGTCGCTACATATTTAGAGTTTGCCACACGAGAAACTGTTGAAATATCCATTCCAATTCGATCCGAAATATCTTTCAGAATCATTGGTTTAATTTTCGTTTCATCACCCGTAAGGAAATATTCTTTCTGGAATTTCATAATAGCTTCCATCGTGTACATTAATGTATTACGACGTTGTTGCACTGCATCAATAAACCATTTTGCAGAATCTAACTTTTGCTTTACAAAAATTACAGCTTCTTTTTGCTGTGCTGATTTATGTTCAGTTTTTTTGTAAGTATCCAACATTTCAGCAAATGTATTCGAAACACGAAGTTCAGGTACGTTACGACCATTTAAGGATAATTCCAATTCACCGTCATTAATATTAATGGTAAAATCTGGCGTAATTTGTTCTACAATTTTTCCACTTGAAGAGAATGATTTACCTGGTTTTGGATTTAATCTCTCAATTTCAGAAATTGCTTCACGTAATTCTTCTTCGTCCACATCATACTTCGCTAACAATTTAGAATAATGTTTCTTAGTAAAAGCATCAAAAGATTCAAAAATTAATTTTTCTGCTAATTCTACAGCTGGAGTTTGATTTTTATTTTCTAATTGAATTAAAAGACATTCTTGCAAATTACGAGCTCCGACACCAACCGGATCAAGCTTTTGAATGTAATTAACCAAAATATTTTCGACCTCTTCATAAGACACGAAAATATTTTGCGTAAATGCTAAATCATCTACTAAAGATTTTAATTCACGACGAACATAACCATCATCATCGATGTTACCTAAGATAAATTCAGCTATTTTAAATTGTTGTTCTGTTAAACGATACGTAGAAACTTGGCTTGATAAAAACTCTATAAAACTTATACCTTGCGCATAAGGAATTGATTTTTCCTCATCATCATCGCTATAATTATTGGTGTATGTTTTATAATTCGGAACATCATCATCACTTAAATATTCGTCAATATTAATATCACTCGTATCAATTACTTGATCGTCGCCATAATCATCACCATCATTTTCCCAGTCATCTTGTTCATTTGAATATTCATCATCATATTCTGAAGATTGGTCATCTAATGCAGGATTTTCCTCCAACTCTTCTTGTACGCGTTGTTCAAATGCAACCGTAGGAAGTTGGACTAACTTCATTAATTGAATTTGCTGAGGCGATAATTTCTGTTGTAATTTTAAATTTAATTCCTGCTTTAACATAAAAATGAAATAAGTTAAAAAATGGGTTTAATCACTATTCTAATATAATAAAATTTGATTAAACCCAACTTTATATTTTAAATTCTATTAATTAGAATTCTGCATTATTTGGAGTTCTTGGGAAAGGAATAACGTCACGAATGTTACCCATACCTGTTACGAATAAAACTAAACGCTCTAATCCTAAACCGAAACCTGAATGTGGAACAGTTCCGAAACGACGCGTGTCGCGGTACCACCATAATTCTTCTGGATCAATACCGAATTTTTTCATTTTTTCGTCTAAAACTTCTAAACGCTCTTCACGTTGAGAACCACCGATAATTTCACCGATTCCTGGGAATAAAACATCCATTGCACGAACTGTTTTTCCATCTTCGTTCATACGCATGTAGAATGCTTTAATTTCTGCTGGATAATCAAATAAAATTACTGGAGTTTTGAAGTGTTTTTCAACTAAATAACGCTCGTGTTCTGATTGTAAATCAGCTCCCCAACCTTCAATTGGATATTTGAATTTTCCTTTTTTGTTTGGTTTAGATTCTTTTAAAATCTCAACAGCCTCAGTATATGATAAACGAACGAATTGGTTGTTTAAAACATATTCTAAACGCTCAATTAATCCTAATTCTGAACGTTCTGCAGCTGGTTTACCTTGTTGCTCTTTATCGTAACGTTGCGCTAAGAAAGCTAAATCATCTTTACAATTTTCCATTGCATAAGAAATCACATATTTCATGAAATCTTCTGCTAAATCCATGTTTTGATCTAAGTCAAAAAATGCAATTTCTGGTTCAATCATCCAGAATTCAGCTAAGTGACGAGACGTATTAGAGTTTTCTGCACGGAAAGTTGGTCCAAAAGTATAAACTTTACCTAATCCCATTGCAGCAGTTTCCCCTTCTAATTGTCCAGACACAGTTAAGTTCGTTGATTTACCAAAGAAATCTTGTGTATAATCAACTGCTCCGTCTTCTGTACGAGGTAAATTATTAACGTCTAAATTTGTTACGTGGAACATTTCTCCAGCACCTTCTGCATCAGAACCTGTGATAATAGGAGTATTTACGTAAACAAATCCATTTTCGTTGAAATACTTGTGTATTGCAAACATTAACGAGTTACGTACACGGAAAATAGCTCCGAATAAATTCGTACGAAAACGTAAATGTGCTTGTTCTCTTAAAGTTTCTAAAGAGTGTTGTTTTGGTTGTAAAATTGTTCCTTGAACTTCATCTGAAGGAGCAACACCTAAAACCTTAATCTCTTTAGCAATAATTTCAATTTCTTGACCAGCACCTTCACTTTCAACAACTACACCTATAACAGATAAAGATGCAGCTGTAGAAATTTGTTTTATGATTGATTCGTCAAAATTTTCGAAATCTACTACAACTTGTACATTATTAATTGTAGATCCGTCATTTAACGCCACAAAGCGATTACTTCTAAATGATCTAACCCATCCATTAACAACTACTTCTTGTTGTAACAAATCTTTACCTTTTTCTAATAAGGCTTTAATTCCGTACGATTGCATATTATTATTAAATTTATACTTACAAATTTAGTTATATTTCTATCTTAGAAAAACTAAAGGCATAATTTTTGCGAAAAAGTTTCAATAAAAATAAAATCCGTTAAGAATTTAAACTTTCTTAACGGATTTTTTATAAATGTTTAATATTTTATGTGTTTAAAACAAATTCAAATTAAAAGTTAGTTTCACGTGTAAATTATCTTCAAATTTTGAATGAGAATATGCACCTAACCTATAATAAACTCCTAAACCAAAATTTCTTAAAAATATATTATTTACTTCTAATCCAGTTTCGTGGAAATAATGATTTGGGGTTTTAAAATCAAATAGATTATGATTTTGTTTGTGGCTCATTGTACCTAAAATTCCACGATAAACAAACTGAGGTAAAATTACATTTTGTCCGATACGAACGCCTGCAAAAATATGTTTGATTTGAAATGAAAAATATCGATCTGAGTAAAACTCGCCAGGTAACATTGTTTCAAAATTATTCGCTGTTGCAACTCCAAAATTTTGAAAAACAGGTTTATTTTTAGCATTTCCCATTCCTTCAAAAAGATTCATTAAAGCCATTTCTCCGAAAACTGCTCCTGTAGATACATTTAGTTTAGATTTACCCAATCGAGTTTCAAAAATATCTGAATAAGTTACATTTAAACGAATGGCATCGAAATCAGAATTTCCAAGCTTCCAATATTTATTTGCTAAAATATTGAAAACTGATTGCCCTTGTTTTACTGTTACTTTACCATATGGCGTTCTCAAATATTCGTCTTTTGGTGCCCAACGAACTGCAACTTGTGTGGAATAAAAATCTAACCAACCATTATTGTTTTCGTATTGATAAACGAATTCATTCTTTTGTTTCTCATAATTCATCGAAACATTAAATGTTACATTTCTAAAAATATCTTGTTCGTATCCCGCACTATATTTTTTGTATGAATAATATTGATCGTTGTATAAATTTTTTAAAGTTCCGTTTACAAATCGAGTAAAATTACTTTGTAATAACATCGGAATATGACCAGATGCATTTACATCTTGCATATAGTTTCCGAAAATTCTACCTGAATAAGCTTTATTTACAAAATAATCTCCACCAAATCCAAACTTGATCGTTTCATCTTTAAAACCATAAGCAGTATAAGCGTTGATTGAATAATTTGAACTTAATTTTTCGTTGGTATTTAACGCAGCTCCTAATCGTAAACCTTCAAAATTATTATAGCTTAAAACTTTTGTTAAATCTAAATCTACTTTACCAATATCAACCTTACCTCCTTTTTGGATAATACGCATCAATTTCATCTTCCCTTCGATATTATATTTCTCAGAAATACTATCCATTTTAACGTAAGTCATATTGTCTTTCGCAGAAAATTCGCCACGATATTCTTTTAAAACTTTTTCAGTTTTTTCAATTGTGTTGGTATCAAAAGCTGCTTCAGTCGAATAACCTGCAAATTCGTTGGATTTATATTGAACTGGAGTTTGAATATTTTTGAAATTTACTTGATGAAAAATCCATAATTTTTCGTCTTCTTTAACTTCTTCATTTGATTCAATTTTAATTCCGTCCATGTTCAAATAACCACTTTCCATACGATAAATTTGGTAAGCCGGAAACCAATGATTATTTATTAATTGCCATTCCGCATCAAAATCTGCATAAAATTGATCGTCTGTATTTTCAGCAATAATTTTTACTAACGCTTTCGTTTTTTCATCTATCCAAAATTCCCCTCGTAATTGACGTTTATTTAAAAGCTGTCTTGGCGTAAAACCAACGATTGTAGTTGTACGACCATTTAATTGGAATTCTTCGATGATTTTATAACGATAATAATTTAAACCATCTGAAGATATTGGATTTTCGATTCCACGGAAAAAGAAATCAAATTTTGATTGATCTAAATTGATTAAAACAGGTTGCATTGCATCCAATTCATAAATTGGAGTTTTAAGACCTGAAATTCGAGAAGATTTGATGATATTTTTTGTTCCAAATCGACGCGAATATTTATGATCCATCGCTCGTTCGCTTAGAAAAATATGACTTTCATTCAAAAATTTACGCCAATTATTAATAGAAGAATCTTTTTTATCCTTCGGGTTTAAAATTAAACGTAAAGAATCCTGCTCTACTGTACTCCAAAATTTGGTATAGGATTGAAAAAAATACGAATCAGCTTTTTTCAATGAATTTTTAGATTGATGACGAATTACTTTTTTTACATAATTTCTCGCAATCGAATCATTTGAAAAAAATTCTGCAGCCGATAAACTAATTGTGCTTTGTTCTAAAAAAACTTCAATTAATTTCTGATTATCAACCTTTAAATTTTGAGTTGAAAAACCCTCACTTTCAACATTAAACTCTTTTATTGAATCGTTCAATTCTAATTCTCCTACATCATTTGTATATCCGATAGTTTTAAAATCTTTATCAGAAATTTTTGCATTAGAGATTCTGAACTCATCACGCGAGTCATAAACACGAACTTTTTTTTGTGCTGTAAGGTAGATGGATAGCAGTAAGAATAAAAAACTGTAAAGTTTTCTCATATTATAAAATTGAACCGCAATTTAACGAAAAAAGCAGCGATTTTAACGCTGCTTTAAATTTTATTTAAGAAATTTTGAAAGTATTATACTTTCATGATTTCAGCTTCTTTTTTAGCTAATTCTTCTTCTAATTTCTTAGAGAATTTATCAGTTAAACCTTGAACACGAGTTTCATAATCTTTAACTAAATCTTCACCAACATCTTTTAAAGCTTTTAAAGCTTTATTAGCATCTTGACGTGCATTACGAATAGAAACTTTTGCATTTTCCATATCCGCTTTTGCCATTTTAACTAACTCTTTACGACGCTCTTCAGTTACTGGAGGAATACTAATAATAATAGAATCTCCATTGTTTGAAGGTGCGAAACCTAAATTACCGTTAATAATCGCTTTTTCAATCTCGTTAATTAAGTTTCTTTCCCATGGTTGGATGCTTAAAGTCATCGCGTCTGGAGTTGTTACATTAGCTACTTGGCTTAACGGAGTTAAACTTCCATAGTAATCAACACGAACAGAACTTAACATAGCAGGCGTAGCTTTACCAGCTCTTAATTTATCAAATGCAACACCTAAATGTTCCACAGTTCCTTGCATTTGCTCTTTTGCAGTTTCTAAAATTAGATCTAACTCTTCCATTTTGGATTTAATTATTTGTTACAAGAGTACCAACGTTCCCTTCTTCGATTAATGCTTTTAAGTTACCTTTAGTATTCATATCAAACACAATGATAGGTAAATTATTTTCTTCACTTAAAGTAAAGGCAGTCATGTCCATTACTTTTAAATTTTTATCGTAAACTTCTTGATAAGTTATTGTATTAAATTTCTCTGCAGTAGCATCTTTTTCTGGATCTGCAGTGTAAATACCATCTACACGAGTACCTTTTAAAATAACATCTGCATTAATTTCAATTGCACGTAAAACAGCCGCTGTATCTGTTGTAAAGTATGGATTACCTGTACCAGCACCAAAAATTACAACACGACCTTTTTCTAAATGACGAGTTGCTTTACGTTTGATAAATGGTTCAGCAATTTGCTCCATACGAATTGCAGTTTGTAAACGTGTAATTAAACCAGCGTCTTCCAAAGCACCTTGTAATGCCATACTGTTAATTACAGTTGCTAACATTCCCATATAATCACCTTGAACGCGATCCATACCCGATGCAACACCTTGTACACCTCTGAAAATATTACCACCACCAATTACGATTGCCACTTCACATCCTAAATCAATAACTTCTTTGATTTGATCCGCGTATTGTTTTAACATATTTGGGTCGATTCCGTATTGTAAATCTCCCATTAGTGCCTCTCCACTTAATTTAAGTAGTACTCTTTTGTATTTCATTATTTCAAAGGTTTTCTTTTGCAAATATAATTTATCTCTTACTATTCTACTAACGTTCGAATATATCTAATGCATTTTTTGTTGTAATTTCTGCGATTTCATTCGGTGTCAATTGATAAATATCAACTAACTTTTCAGAAATGTACTTTAAATAACTAGATTCATTACGTTTTCCACGGTACGGAATAGGTGCTAAATAAGGCGAATCTGTTTCTAATACAATGTGTTTGATATCAAAATCATTCAAAAATTTATCAATTTGTCCATTTTTGAAAGTAACGACACCTCCGATTCCTAATTTTAAATTAAAATCTATCGCGCGTTGAGCATCTTCTTTGGTTCCAGAGAAACAGTGAAAAATACCAAATAACTTATCGTCTTTCACATCTTCTAAAACTTCAAAAACTTCGTTAAAAGCATCACGACAGTGAATCACAATTGGCAAATCTTTTTCTTTTGCCCATTCAATTTGCGTTTTAAAAGCATCTTGTTGCTCTTTTAAAAACGCTTTTTCCCAATATAAATCAATCCCGATTTCGCCAATGGCTTTAAAATCTCTTTTATCAATCCATTCACGCACATGAGCCATTTCTGACTCTAATGTATCTGGATGAACCGAACATGGATGTAAGCCCATCATCGCAAACATTTCATTTGGATATTGTGCTTCTAAATTTAACATCTTTTCTGTGTACGATTGATCTATTGCTGGTAAATAAAATCGTTTTACACCATTTTCTTTCGCACGAGCAATAACTTCTGTAATATCGTCAGCAAATTGCTCAGAGTAAAGGTGTGTATGTGTATCAATTAACATGATTTAATCTTTGTACTTAAATATTGTTTTTCTTGCTCAAAATCGATTGAATTGCCTTTGTCTAATTCATTGATCATCTGTAAAGTTTTTGACAAAAACTTTTGATGACTTTCTGATTCTTCATAAAAAGGACGATGATTTAAAGCATTTTTAATTTTATTAATCTTCTGAATAATAGTTTGAGTAGATTCATCAAAATATTTTTCACCGAATTTCTCCCAAATGTATTCTATTGCTTGATTTGTTGGATGAATTAAATCTTCTTTGTAAAAACGATAATCTCTTAAATCATCCAAAACCAACTCATAAGAAGGAAAATATTCAACTTGCTCGTATTTTAAATCCAATTGATACAATGCGTCTATTAATCTGGCTTTACTTACATTGTTTTCAACCATTCCATCTTTTATATGACGAACAGGACTAACCGTCGTAATAATTTTAATGTTTGGATTAATTTTCGTGACTTGGAAAGCGATTAAATCTAAAGATTTAAAATTTTCTTCTGTGGTAAGTAAAACTTTTTTGAATTGTTTCGCATCAATTTTATGGCAATTCGCAACAATTTCTGATGTATCATTTCTTTCATAAACCCAAGAAGTTCCAAGTGTTATCATAAAAACATCACAATTATGAATTTGATTATGAACACGATCTACAGTTGAATTTAGATTTAGTAAAATTTCTTCACTTGAAAGTGCATTAAATGAAGAATGTACATCAAAACAGAAAAATTGTTCTCCATTTTGATGTACATCATCTATTGTAAAATATCTTTTTTGAATACTTCTTTCAATTAAATTTTGAATGGAATAAGCATTAAAAATTATTCCATACGGATTAATTAATCCATCAAATTTTAGTTCAACTAATCGATTTCCCATTTCATCAGAAAAACACGAACCTATTGTCAGTATTTTATGCTGATGATTAATCTTAAAAGTAGATTGTGGAAGCTGAAAAGTTGTTCTGAATTTCATTTGCTTACCCTTGACGGTCAATTAAAAGTTCGCTTAATTCTCGTAAATAAACCTTTTTATCGTCGGCAACATTAATCTTATCTAAAAATTGATGAGCTTTATTTGTGTATTCGCGTATTAAAGTTGAAAGCTTCTTATTTACATTTAGTTTTCTGAAAATTTTCTCCACCGCGTAAACTTTATCAATATTATCTGTATTCATATTATACCAGAATAATAATTCGTCACGCTCCTCTTTATTTGCAGCTTCTAATGCAGAAATGTAAAGAATCGTTTTCTTGTTTTCGTAGATATCGCCGGCATGTTTTTTACCTAAATGTTCTAAATTTCCGAAAACATCTAAATAATCATCTTTTAATTGATACGCAATTCCCAAATTAAGACCATATTGATAAATTAATTCAGCATCTTCATCGTTTGCTCCAGCAATTAAAGCACCTATTTGTAAAGACGCACCAACTAAAACACCAGTTTTGAAAGAAATCATTTTAATGTAATCTTCATAAGATACATTGGTTTGAGTTTCAAAATTTATGTCCCATTGTTGACCTTCGCATAATTCTTTTGCAGTTTTCGTAAATAATTTAGTCACCTTTTTAAATAATTCAGGTTCTAAATCTTCTAACATTTCATACGATTTAATCAATAATGCATCACCAGAAAGGATCGCAGTATTAACACCATATTGCTCGTGAACTGTAGTTTTACCACGACGTAAAGGAGCATCGTCCATAATATCGTCATGCATTAATGTAAAATTATGGAAAAACTCGACAGCTAAGGAAGGCTTAATAACTTGTTGTAAATCTCCATCAAATAAATCTGCACCTAATAAAACAATCACCGGACGAATACGTTTACCACCGATATTTAGGATATAATCCATTGGTTCGTACAATTCTTTTGGTGAATTGATTAAAGAATTTTCTTGTAATCCTTGTGCAACTAAATTGTGAAATTTATCTAATGAACTCATAGTTTAATTTGTGTAAAAATTAAGTTTTGGCAAATATAATTAAGAATGATTGATTTCTACTTTTTTTATCTTTTTTTTGATTAGGTTATAAAATTCATTTCCTATAACCATATAAACAACAAACTGAGCAATTAGTGCAAGGATAAAAAATATGTGGCCCTTCTCAAGAATTAGAAAAATACTATCTAAAGTTGGAATGCTCCATACATATGTTGTAACAATTATTAAAATTATACTATTGATATAGAATAGTAATTTTACATTTTTCTTATAAATACCGAAATGCACAAAGGTTGCAAAAAGATAAATATAACCTAAGATTTTAAAAAATTCATTCAGACTAAATTGAAGAGAAAATTCATTAAAATAATCTTTGAACGAAGAAAATAGATAGAATTGATTGTACAAAAAATCCAATTGAATTGAAACAAAGATTATTAGCAAATTAAGAATTATAACCAACGTAAATTGATCTTTAAACTCTTCAAAAAGCATTAAAAAATAATCAAATTTTGAAAATGATTTTCTCTTTTTCATTATTTAAACAATTCACTAATAATTTGATAAGACTTACGCTTCGCTTTTTGATTATAGATATTTGTATTCACAATAATTTCATCAACTTCTGTATTCTTTACAAAATCCGAGAATTGAGCATGCAACGTAGAACGAGAACCAATAAATGATAAAGCGGTCATCCCTTTTAATATATGTTTTTGATGATCTGTGCAATCTTGTAAATTCGTTTCTTCTGGTGGAACAATCGGTTGTCTACGATCTGAAATAATATTAAGGAAACTTTGATACATTGTCATCGATAAATAATGCGCTTCCTGATCTGAGTAAGCTGCAATGGCATTTACACAAACCATAATATAAGGTTTTGAAAGAAACTTAGAAGGTTTAAAATGACTTTTGTAAATTGCTATTGCATCATAAAATTGTTGTGGAGCAAAATGTCCCGCAAAAGCATAAGGCAAACCTAAATTAGCGGCCAAATAAGCGCTATCTGTACTTGAACCTAAAATATATAAATCAACATGAGCACCTTCGCCCGGAATAGCTCTGACTTTATTATTGCAATTATCTGTTGAAAAATATCGTTGAAGTTCTTTTATTTCTAATTCGAAATTATACTGATGAAAACCTTCCCCACGACGAAGGATTGAGGCTGTTAATTGATCCGTTCCTGGAGCACGCCCAAGACCTAAATCAATTCGATTTGGATATAAGGCATCTAAAGTTCCAAATTGTTCAGCA
This sequence comes from Faecalibacter bovis, assembly GCF_017948305.1. NCBI lineage: Bacteria > Pseudomonadati > Bacteroidota > Flavobacteriia > Flavobacteriales > Weeksellaceae > Faecalibacter > Faecalibacter bovis. Next base: position 2,198,527 of record NZ_CP072842.1, on the reverse strand, counting down.
ATATTTAAAGCCGTATGATTCGGTAACATTATTCCACCAGAACCAACACGAATCGTTGTCGTTCCACCTGCAACATATCCAATTAAAATAGATGTTGCAGAACTCGCAACATTTTCCATGTTATGATGTTCAGATAGCCAATACCTTGTATATCCTAAGTCTTCTGCAACTTTAGCACATTCTAACGTATGCTGAAAAGTTTCATTTAAAGAATCACCTTGTCTTATAACTGCTAAATCTAAAACTGAATATTTTATATTTTTAAGTTTCTCCATCCATCCTCATTTAAAGGACTAAATTAAGAAGTTTTTAGCTGGTAATAATAAAAAAATTCCCTTGTTGTGACAAGGGAATTCTAGGTTTAAGTTATTAGTTAGTAAATTAGAATTACTAAAAGTTAGTTTTAAGAATAGTTAGTTAGATTGTAATTAATAAATATTTAAACTATTTATAAGTGCTCATTAATTACTTCACAAATATATAATACAGTCAAAAAAAATAAATTATTTAAGGGGTGGACATTAGGGTGGACATCAAAAAAAACTGATTTTCAATTGTTTAAATGACTATTATTTGTAATTTAACACATTAATAAAAAATAATTTATTTACTGAATTTATAAAACTCAAAATATTGATTTTTATAAACTTAAGTTAAATTAATATAAAAAAATGCTAACAAAGTTTAAATATATATTTTACATTTTACTCTTCATATTATTATCATGTACGAAAGAGAATTACGAAGAAGAAAAGAAATATTATGAAAATATAATTTCTGATAACCAAAATATATCAGATTCAGTTCAGTTACGAGAAAATTTCACACTTTTAAAAAACAATTTCCATTTTAAAAATGTAGAAAAGGTTGATATAATTTATAAAGTATTATTAGCAAATCTAAATTCAAGATTAAATGATAATATCAATCCGACTTCAAATTTATTATTTGAAGATGCTCTAAAGTCATCAAAAAAGTTAAATGAAAATGATATAATTGCGTGGGTAAATACTCAATACGGATTTTACTACTACACTTACAGTGAATACACAAAAGCATTTCCGTATTTTATTGAATCTTCAAGAATTTTGGATGCCACTGAAGATCAAAATATTTTCCTGGCTAATGATATATTAAAAAGAAATGGGTTCTATTTTGGAGCTGTAAATGATAAACAAAAAGAGATAGATTATTTAAACAGAGCATTAAATAATACATCGAATACTTCTAAAGAATACGCCAATATTTTAAATGCAATTGGTCATCATTATTTAAATACAGGTAATCTTGAAAAAGCGAAAGATTATTTCCTTAAAACAATGATCTATTCGAAAAAAAATATTGATGAAATAAGATACGCAAAGTCATTAGGAGATTTAGCAAATATTTATAAAATTCAGAAAAAATATCCGGAAGCTATAAAATTCTTAAAGGAAGATATTAAAATTTCTAAAAGAAATAATGACGAGAGAAATACGATGTATGCTGAAATTTTACTTGGAAAAGTTTATATGGATCAAGAAAATTATAGCGATGCTTATGAAATTTTGTATCAAGCCCATGTATATGCTTCAAAAAAAGATTATTTAAAAAGCTACGAACTTGAAATTAATGAACTTTTACTTTTAATAGCGATAAAAAATAATGACACAAATAAGGAACTAGAGCTTAGGAGAGAATTAAGTAATTTAAAAGATGAATTATCCAATTATAATGGTATTGACGTGATTAGTACGATCAATTGGCAAGTGCAAAAAGAAAATATTAATTACAAATTAGAAGCTGAAATTGCGAAATCTGAAAAAGAATCTTTAGCGAATAAAACTTTACTTTTAATTTCAATAATATTAATACTTACAATATTATTTATCATTTTTAATTATAGAAAAAGATTAAAAAGACAAAGGTCAGAATACGAAAATACGGTTTTAAAACTTCAAGTTGAAAAACTAAAATCTGAGAAAAAATTAGGCCAAACACACAAAACTTTAAATTCTTACAAAACGTATTTATCAGAAAAAAATAATCAGATTGATGATTTAAAATATGAAATTAATAATATTAGAGATTCCAAAATTTCTTATTTAGAAGAGAAACAAGGGGAGCTGAATAAGTTATTAAACTCACATTTAATGACAGAAGAAAACTGGTTAGCTTTTAAACAAACTTTTATCAATGAAAAGTATGATTATTATGAATTTCTAATGGAAAATTATCCTAATTTGACAGATTCTAACCTTCGAATTATTTTTCTACAAAAATTAGGTTTAAGTAATTCAGAAACTGCTCAATTATTAGGTGTTACAATAGATGCAATAAAGAAAGCCAAACAAAGGTTACGAAAAAAATTTCCAGAATCTTATGATTATCTGTTTAAATATGAGGATTAAAAAAAACCAATCAAATGATTGGTTTTTCTTTTAATATTTAGAATGATAGAATTCATTTTCTAACTCTTCTTTGTTATGTTTGGCTAAAGCTTCGTTAGCACGAAGTTCTACTCTTCTTATTTTACCTGATATAGTTTTTGGCAATGTTTCCACAAATTGTATAATTCTTGGAATTTTATAGCGTGCCAAATTATCTTCACTAAATCTAAACAATTCTTCTGCTAATTCCTTTGAAGGTGTATAATCTTTACTAAGGATAACAAATGCTTTAACGGCAGCACTTCTAGTTGTATGTGGACTTGCAACTACGGCAGCTTCTACAATTGCATTATGTTCTAATAAAACACTTTCAACTTCAAAGGGTCCAACTCTAAAATCTGAAGCTTTTATTACATCATCATCACGTCCCACAAACCATACATATCCGTCTTCGTCTTTGTAAGCTTTATCTCCTGTATAATATAAACCGTGTTTAAAAACTTTTTTCATCTTATCTAACTGAATCAAATACGTTTTAAAAACACCATTAATTACATTTTCATCATATTTTATACAAATATTTCCTTCTTCATTTACAGAAACTTCATTCCCTTCATCATCAGCTATAACTACATGATAAAGAAATGTTGGTTTACCCATAGAACCATATTTTACATCATCATTAGGTAAATTTACGATTGATGCTGTTGTTTCTGTTTGTCCATATCCATCACGAATTGTAATTCCTGTCGCTTCTTTCCATACTTCAATAATTTCTGGATTTAAGGGTTCTCCTGCCGCAACACATTGTCTTAAATTAAAATTATATTGTGATAAATCTTCTAAGATAAGTGATCGTAAAGCTGTTGGCGGAGCACAAAATGTATTTACTTTATAATCTTCTAAAGCTTGTAATTGATCTTTTGCGACAAAACGATCTGAATGAAATCCTAAAATTGTCGCTCCCATATTCCATGGTGCAAAAAATGAACTCCAAAAGAATTTCGCCCAACCTGGTTGCGATATATTATAATGAACATCACCTTTTTTCATTCCAACCCAAGACGATGTTGTGAATGAGCCAAATGGGTAAGAATAATGCGTATGAACAACAACTTTTGGCATTCCCGTAGTTCCAGAAGTAAAAAAATAAAATAAATTATCATCCGCTTTTGTATTTGCTGCTTCCGCTGATGTATCTCCTACAAATACATCTTCAAGGGAAACCCATCCATCCCTTGTACCTTCAGAAATTATTTTGATTTTTATTTTATCTTCGAAATATGATTCTGCTTTATCAATTTTCTCAGCATTTGCTTGATCAGCTAATGCTACCTTTGGAAAAGCAGACTCAAAACGGAATTTTAAATCTCGTTCTTCTAATGTAACTGCTGCTGGTATAATTATTAATCCTCCTTTAATAGATGCTAAATAACTAATCCATGAGCATGGCAACAATGGAATTTGAGAAATCATTTTATCACCTTCCCCTACTCCATTTTTTCTTAAATAATTTAAAAATTGATTACTTAGATTTGATAATTCTTTAAATGTAAATTTCTCTTCTAAATTATTATACCTCCAAATTAATCCAATTTGATTACCTAATTGCTGAACATTATAAGGTTCAAAAACATCTCTAACCCAATTAAAATATTTAGGTTTAGAAAGTGGAATATTGTGCAGATCCTTATAATCCTCACTATCTATTTTGTCCCTAATAGTTGTAAATAATTGTAATTCTATCATTTATTTTGCGATTTTGAATAATAAATATAATAATTATTCTTTATCACAACATATTATAATAAAAAAAGATGGCTTTATTAATAAAGCCATCTTTAATAAATTTATATAATTAGAGATTAATCTCTATTACGTCCTCCACGGAAACCTCCTTCACGGCGTTCACCTCCACGAGATCCTCCATCACGAGAACCACGGAATCCTCCATCGCGAGATCCACCTTCACGGCGTTCACCTCCACGAGATCCTCCATCACGAGAACCACGGAATCCTCCATCGCGAGATCCACCTTCACGGCGTTCACCTCCACGAGATCCTCCATCACGAGATCCACGGAATCCTCCATCACGAGATCCTCCGCGACGATCACCATCACGAGATCCTCCACGACGATCACCACCACGGAAACCTCCGCCTCCACGACGATCACCTCCACGAGATCCTCCGTCACGACCTGGCTCTGGTTTAGAAATTTGAACATCTAAATCAACACCATCACGTTGAGAATTAGCAAATGATTCCATTACTAATGATTCGAATTGTGTATCAACTTCGAAGAAAGAGAAATTACGTAAGATTTCAATTTTTCCGATTTCGATGTTACGGTTACGTGTTTGTTCGTTAATTAAACCAATTAAGTTAGGAACACGTAAGTTTTGTTTTTGTCCAATGTTAATAAAGAAACGTGTGAAATCTCTTCCTCCACGACGACGATCTGTACGATCACCTCTTTCTCTATCATTAGAATCTGTATTGATGTCTTTAGAATCCTTGTAGTATTCTAAGAATGAATTAAATTCTACAGTAACGAAACGCTTTAATAAATCATCACGATCTAAATCTGCTAATTTTTCATTAACTGTTGCCATGTAAGGCTCAATTTGCTCTTCGTTTACTTCAATATTTTGGATTTTCTCCATTAAGTTGAATAAACGTTTTTCACAAATTTCTTGTCCTGAAGGAACATTTTTTTGCTCGATTTTAGAAGAGATAATTCTTTCTAATTCTTTAATCTTACGTCCTTCACGGTTGTTAGAGATAATGATAGAAATCCCTTTGTTACCAGCACGTCCTGTACGACCTGAACGGTGAACATAAACTTCTGGATCATCTGGTAAGTTGTAGTTAATTACGTGAGTTAATTCGTTTACGTCAATACCACGAGCAGCAACGTCAGTCGCAACTAAGATTTGGATATTTTGGTTACGGAATTTCTCCATTACGTGATCACGTTGAGATTGCGATAAATCTCCGTGTAATGCATCTGCATTATAACCATCTTGCATTAATTTGTCTGCAACTTCTTTCGCTTCGCGACGAGTTCTACAGAAAACAATACCGTAAATATTTGGGTAATAATCTGCTAAACGTTTTAAAGCTAAGTAACGATCTGAAGCACGAACTAAGAAAACTTGGTGTTCGATGTTTTTAGATGCTGTGTTAACTTTAGAAACTGCGATTTCAATCGGGTTGTGCATGTATTCTGATGCAATACGACGAACTTCGCTTGGCATTGTAGCAGAAAATAATAAAGTTTGTTTTTCTTCTGGTGTAGTCTCTAAAATAGAATCGATTTCATCACGGAATCCCATGTTTAACATTTCGTCAGCTTCATCTAAAACTGTCCATGTGATATCGTGAATTTTTAAAGCCTTACGTTTAATTAAATCCATTGTACGTCCAGGTGTACCAACAACGATTTGTGGATTATCTTTTAAACCTTTAATTTGTTTAGAGATATCAGCACCTCCATAAACTGCTTGGATACGTACCCCTTTCATGTTTGCAGAAAAAGATTCTAACTCTTTTGCAATTTGTAAACATAACTCACGAGTAGGACATAATACGATAGCTTGAACTGATTGAGATGAACTGTCTAAGTTGTTTAAGATTGGTAATCCAAACGCAGCAGTTTTTCCTGTACCTGTTTGTGCTAAAGCAATAACGTCTTGATCAGAAGTTAAAATTTGTGGAATTGCTTTTTCTTGAATTGGAGATGGAGTAACGAATCCCATCGCCTCAATTGCAGTTAAAATGTTTTCTTGAAGACCTAATTCTTTGAATGTAATCATGTTAGATAATTGACCGAGCATGAAAATTCATTTATGTTTTTCATATCTCGGTTTATTTTAATATTATATTATAACCAACAGATATGAAAGAATAAAATTAAATGGCTGAGCAGCCGAAAAATCCCTAAATGAATTCTTTTACATCCGTACTTTACCCTTATGTAAAGCTGTGCAAAGTTAAGGAATATATTTGAATTAAAAAACTATTTTCTATATTCCCTAACTTTATATGATTTCTGAGCAAAAATTAACAATCTGCAATATTTACTGCAACTGCTAAACCTCCTTCAGAAGTTTCTTTGTATTTATTATTCATATCCTTCGCTGTTTCCCACATTGTATTTACAACTTTATCTAATGGTACTTTTGCATTTAAAGGATCTGTATCAAGAGCAAGTTCAGCCGCATTAATCGCTTTAATAGCTCCCATTGTGTTACGTTCTATACAAGGAATTTGAACCAAACCACCAATCGGATCACACGTTAATCCTAAATGGTGTTCCATTGCAATTTCTGCTGCCATAGTAACCTGCGCAGGTGTTCCACCCATCAATTCACATAAAGCTGCTGCTGCCATTGCAGAAGATACTCCAATTTCTGCTTGACAACCTCCCATCGCTGCTGAGATTGTTGCTCCTTTTTTGAAAATTGAACCTATAACACCAGCAGTCGTTAGAAATTGTTTAATTTCCTTCTCACCTGCTTTGTGATTTTCAATTACTAAATAATACATCAAAACAGCAGGTATAACTCCTGAACTTCCGTTTGTAGGTGCTGTAACAACACGACCTAATGAAGCATTTACTTCATTAACGGCTAATGCAAAGCAAGAAACCCATTTAAGGATTTGGCGGAAATACACTTTTGTTTTACGAATAGTTTGTAACCATTCCTGTGGCGTTTCGTAAGGTAATGCACCTTTTAAATTTAGATGCATATCATAAGCACGACGTTTTACATTCAAACCTCCAGGTAAAATCCCTTCTGTATGGCAACCAATGTACATACATTCTAACATCGTGTTCCAAATGCGCATTAATTCACGATCAATTTCTTCTTCAGTTCTTAATGATTTTTCATTTTCAAACATGATTTCAGAAATAGATTTGTTTTGTTGATTACAAAACTCTAATAACTCATTTGAATTATTGAATAAGTATGGGAATGTTCCTTGGTCTGATGTAATATTATTATCATCTTCTTCCTTTGTAACAAAACCACCCCCAATTGAATAAAATACAGATTCTATAACTTGATCATCTGTAAATGCAGTAAATTTTAAACCATTTGCATGAAACGGTAAAAAATTTCTATTAAATACAATATCGGTTTCTGGATTGAAACTAATATCTATTTCATTTCCAAATTTTAATAAATTTGTTATTTTAATTTGATCTATAACATTAGATATATCCTCTACAGGAATATACTCAGGATCAGCGCCTGACAAGCCTAACATGACTGCAAAATCTGTTGCGTGACCTTTACCAGTTAATGATAATGAACCGTATAGGTCAACTTTTATTTTATTGACATTATTAAAAATATTTGCAGCTTTTATTTCTTTTATAAAACGTTCAGCAGCACGCCATGGACCTAAAGTATGTGAACTTGATGGGCCAATACCAATCTTTAGCATATCGAAAACCGAGATACACTCCATAATTCTGTTTGTTTTATATTTTTTCCTTTAACAAAGATAATTGGATTTTCAACATAGAAAATATCTAGGTAAAATTTTTAATTAAAATGAAAAAATAATTAAGAATTATTATTAAATAAAAAAAACACCTTTCGTTTGAAAGGTGTTTTTCTTTTGAAAATATATTTCTATTTAAATTTATGCCAATAAGGATAAATTACTGCTAAACCGTATCCAATGAATACGAATAACGCAAACAATGTATATAAGGTTCCGTCTGCCATAAATTCTGGCTGAACTGTTGCAGAAATAAATAAAGTTGCTACAACTAAGATTGGACCTATTTTTTTGAACGCATACGTTAAAAACAATCCAACCAATGCTAAAATTGATAAAACCAACGTTGTAATTGGATACCACTGAGGCATTTCTGGCGCATCTTCATTTAAAAACGAGCGGAATAAATAATCATTCGTTGAGTATAAAACATATCCACGATAAATTAAACTTCCTACTACAAATAACATGAAGTAAAACATTAATTTAAACCAAAGAGATTTCCCGTTACCTTCATGAATGGCGTGACTAGATTCTCTTGATTGGTTAATTAAATTACTTCTGTCAAAAATATCGTCTCTTTCGATTTCTTGATTTTGACTTTCTTTATGTGTCATATTTCTTACTGTTAGAAAAGGAAATCGTAACCTTTTAAACTTAATTTTTCATACTTCTCTTCATCGAAACGGTATAATTTAGACACTTTACGGTGAAGTTTTGGATCAGTTGTATTACCCGTTTCTATAATTAAGTTTGAATTGAAAATCTTTTTACGAAAATTTCGTTTATCTAATTCTCTATTCAAAGCTTTTTCATAAAGACTTTGTAATTGAGCGATCGTAAATTCTTCTGGTAAAAGGTTAAATCCTACTGGACGACGTTTTACTCTACGTTTAACACGTTCTTTAGCGTATTGAATAATTTCGTTATGATCAAATGCAAGATCAGGAACTCTGTCGTAAGGGAACCATTCACCACCTTGATTTTTAACTTTTTCCTCAATTTCTGGAGTTAATTTTACCAAAGCATAATAAGCAACATTTACAACACGCCCCATAGGATTACGGAAAACTTTTGTAAAAGCTTTTAACTGCTCGATATAAGTTTCGTGTTCGTTGTATGCAATTTTTTCTGTAAGTAATTCGTGAATTGCCTGATCGTTACTAACATCTGGTGCAATATACTTTCCTGGTAAAACTAAAGCACCTTTAAAAGGTTCACTAGCCTTTTTATACACTAAAACTTTAAGTTCATCACCGTCAAATCCAAATAAAACAAGACTTGAACAAAGTGCAACTTGAAAGAATATATCTTTTTCTTCTGCTGTCATTTGTGGATTAGGTTAAATACGATTCCTTAAAATTTTACTGAAAAATTGAATGCATCAATCTATTTTTGTCATTAAATGACTCTTCTAAAGAGATCATAGATTCTGTTCTTAAAACATCATCAATTTGATCAATTCTATAGATAACTTCTTTTGCATCACCAGTATCTTTTGCACGAATTTTACAAAAAATATTATATTTTCCTGAAACAACGTGAACAACTGTTACGTTAGGGATTTTGTATAACTCATCAATCACTCGTTGAGTTTTGCTTGTCTTCGTTAAAAGTAAACCAACATAAGCAACGAACTGGTATCCCATTTTATCATAATCAGTAATTAGTGTAGTTCCTTTAATAATACCTGCTTCTTCTAATTTTTTTACACGAACGTGAATAGTTCCTGCCGAAACATTCATTTTTTTCGCTATTTCTGTAAAAGGCATTCTTGTATTATCAATTAAATACATTAAAATCTTCTTATCAACTTCATCAATTACGTAATTCATTTTCCTTGTTTTTGCCTATTATTATTATTTTAACAAAAAATCAGTTTAATTTTTAGCAAAAATATAAATAATACTCACAAGGGACAAAATTATTTTTAATGATTTATTTAATATATTTAGATTTGTTGAATTGAAGTTCTAATTTATTAAGAACTAATCACTTTTGTTTGTTTGCGCGAGTTTATTGTCTAACCAACAATAAACTCTTTTTTTTTATCGCATTCTAACGAGTCCTCTTCCGGCCTTTTTAGGTTTTTCTTCGTTGAGATTAGATTCTTTGTTTTTAGAAACTGGATGTCCAGATAAAGAATCATTTAAAGAAACAGGTTTGTTCTCTTTTATAGTATCTTTTTTTACAGGAGTAACTTCTTCAGCATTTGCTTTAATGATAGCTTTAGCTTCTTTTTTCTGATGTTTTTCACCGATAAATTCTCTGAAATTATCAAACGAAGCATTGTACGTAATACCTGCACCATAACTTTGGTTCATCATCGAATTACCGGTGAATTGCTGAATCCCAAAAGTAGTTGGCTTTGTAAAAGCATTTAAAACTAAAGAACCATTATTAGCTTTTGAAACATCGTAAGTTAAGTCAAGATTACCATCAAAATTTTCTACATACTGATTTCTAACAGCCATCCCGTAAGCTCCACGAATACGTAATCGTTCGTTAATCTGATAACTTAAAGAATATCTTAACTTGTCATTAGTACCAGATTGCTGACTTCCACCAACGTATTCTAAATCGATATTTACTCCATTAATAATAGATGAAAGCATACCTGCAATAGTTGACAAACCAATATCGGCAGCCGTACTTGTAACTCCTGAAGTAATATCTAAAGCATCTCCAAACTTACCAGTAAGTAAGATATATGAGAATTGCATCATTTGCTCTTCTTGATTTGAACGAAACTTTGATTGCAACTGAGAATTAATATCTGATCCTGCATTTGGTAACGTAAGTCCGAAATCAATTTGTGGTTTAGCTAAAGTTTCTGTAATATCTATTGATAATTCAGTATCATAAATTTGCGAAAATCCAATTCCTAAATAATCCCCAACATTTGAAACACTACGTTCGTAAATTGCATGAATTTGAAGTGTAGCATCCATCGGATTTCCAGAAAACTGAACTGCAGAACCTTTTGCAACTTTAAAATCTTTTGGAATTAAAGGTATTTGACGGAATTCATAAATTCCGCTTTCAATATTATAAACTCCAGTTAAACTTAGACCCGTATTATTCATCAAGAATCTAAGATTTTCGGCTGTTCCACGAGCTGAAGCCTTATCGTTTGTAGCCGCATCAAATACTAAATTAACTTGCGCATTAGGATATGCATTAATCGACAAATCTATCGTCATACCTTTGATACGATTTTCAATTTTATCAGCAACTAAAACCGTTTGATCAGGAACGAAACGAACTAAATTACTTTCGCTTTCGATGGTTGTACTACCTGTATTAATCGTTAATTCGGAATTTCCTACAATTGTTGCATTACCGTAGATTCCTAATTGATCTACCGGCCCCATCATTAACACATCCCCTTGTGCAAATATTTTACCATAAAACAACTCATTATCCTTGATTGTTGTGTTCATGACCAATAGATTATCAGCGTCAAATTGTAAGTTTAAACCCCATTCGCTAATATTACGGAAAAGCAACGCACCATTGACAACACCAGTCGTATTAAATGCTGTATCTTTCACTTTTACATCATCTAACATGATAATACCTTGTCTATTACCTTCTTTGGAAACGAACAAACTATTTTCTCCTTCAAATAAATAATCCACACCAAGGAAATTCACTTTCATACCTAAATCCTTTGCAACTAAATCACCATTTAAATTTGGCAAAGTTAATGGACCATCGATATGAACATCTCCTGACATTTTTCCACGCATATTAGAGAAAACTGAACCTAAGAAACCTTCTAAGAAATCAACGTGAAAGTCATCTAAATTTGCATAAATATCAAGTTCAGGACCAGATGGTTTATTGATTATATCTCCGTTAGCTTTAACAGATTCAATATTTTCACGAAGTAAACTTAAATCAAAGTTGAAACGATTATCTTCTATATTATACCCCCCATTTAAAGATAAATCTCCAAGTAAAAAGTTATTCAATTCTAAACCTGAAACAGTAGTTTGTAAGGTCGGTTCTAATTTTTCTTTTGTGCGAACAACATTAACTTGACCATTAGCAATACCTTCTAATTCTAGTTTTCCTAAAAGTGCTTTAGGTATAATTTTATCTAAATGTAACTGGTTAAAGTTTGCATTAAAGTTGAAATTTTCTTTTTCATAGAAAACTCCTGTAATATCTAAATGCTGATCATCCGATTCTAAAACCAAATCCTGAACCATGAATGATTTTTTCACAGGATTTAAAATCATACGGTTTGACTGACGATCATTTTTCGGATTGATACTCCATTTTGTCGAATCAATCGTAATTGTTGACGGTGAAAAACCAAAAATGTAATATTCTCTTTTATCCGAAACGGTATGATAAAGATTTAAATTAAAATCAACTGGATTTAAATCACCAATCTTAAAATCAGTTTCAACTAATAATGTATCATTTTTAGGAATTGAACGAATGTCAATATCCTTAATCGTAATTCCACTAACTTTTAAACTATCTATTTTTGCGTTTAAATTATTTGTCTCTTCTAATGTATTCAGATTAACTTTTGACTGAAACAGTTCGATTCCAGCATAAGAAATCCCAGGCGTATCTAACTTAACATCTAGTTTATTTTGATCCGAATCAATAAAACCTTGAATACGTGTTTCAGGTTCAATTTTAATGGACTCATCAAAATAACTTAATAAATTTTGTTCAACGTAAACATCAAAATTAAATTGTTGACCTGGACTAACCTTTTTCTGTTTAAACGATGGAACTAACGGAACCAATGAATTATTAATCACATTAACAACTTCCGTTACCTTAAATTTCCCATCGATTGTGGCATTCATGTAATTTGGTACATTTAGATCCATAATTTTACGATTCCCATCAACGACAGAATTTAATGTAATATGATCGAAACTAATGGTGTCTTTTTTTGATCTGAAATAAACATTTCGTAAATCAATATTTCCACGTAAATCATTCAGGTTAGTTAACGAAAAATCTCCAGTAACGTCACCACGAACAACCGCTTTCATGTTTTTAGTTATACCTAAGAAATCAAGATTAATTTCTCTAATTTTTGAAGTAAAATCAAAATCATACGGTTTACCACTAAAGTTTATTCTACCATTTAATTGAGCGTTAAGATTTGGATCTTTAATATCAAAAAGACCGTTAAACGAGTTATTTTTTATCTCACCATCAACCGTAATATTATTGTAACGTTTCCCCATTAAATCTATGTAGCGTAAGCCACCATCAAGATCTAATTTCATTTTAGCAATGTCTGTTCCTGCTCCGTTAAATTTAAATTTACCACTTACATATCCTAAATCTTTTACATCTGCAATTTGCTGAATGTTTAGATTTTTAGCATCGATTGTACCAGAATACAACATCGATTTTGGATTTTTATAATTGATTAATTCCGCCTTAACATCTGCATCTCCCAAAGCCGTAATCGCGTAACCATCAATAGAAATCGTAGAAGGATTTAACATTAAATCTCCACGATAATTCATGTTTCCGAAACGTTGAATAAAAACTGGAATTTTTGTAGAAACAAAAGTCGGTAATAACGAAGTTAATTTTTGATAAGATGTATTCGCTTTAAGATTATTAGTTTTTATTTTCAGCAATGAACCATTCATCATATCAGTCAAATTCAAATGATTTGCACCAATATAATTATCGCCACCTTTCAGTTCAAAATTCTTAAAATTTAGATTATTTAAAGTTCCATCCACTTTACCATAAACCTCAACTGAATTATTTTTGTCAAATAAATTTGTAAAATATCGTATATCCTTGAAATTTATAACCGAACCACGATCAAAGAAAACATCCCAGAAAACTTTATTATTAAAATCTGACATGTCGGAAGGTTGTTTATAGCTCATTAATAAATGACCATGTAAAACAGATTCTGCTGTTCGCATGTTCAAATTATCAACACGAATTTCTTTATCCGAATAATGAACTTTTCCGGTAAAATTTTTCACGCTATACTTCTCTCCATTTCGTTCTGCTTCAAAACAAAAATTAGCTAATTCACCGGTAATATCACCTCCAACTAATTTAAAATCTAAAATATGCAACTGAAGATTATGAGATTTAAGCCAAACATTTCCTGAATTTTGATTGATGATAGAAACCTTACCATTTTTAATAAAAAAATCACCATCTAACTTAAAAATTCGTGTTGGATCTTTTGGTTTATCAGAACTAAAACCATTTACAAATTTGATAAAATTACTAACCGAATCACCTTTGTATGTGATAACCTGTATATTAGGCTCTACTAATTTAACCTCTTTAAGATTTATATAATCAGGGTTTGATATAATAGACCAAACACTTAATGAAGTTTGTAATTGACGTCCTGTGATAAAATCTAAATCACGATCATCTTTAATAGAAATATCATTTAAATATATTTTACCAAAAAAATCTATATCAACCGAATCAACATACATTCGAGTATTAAGAGATTTATTTAGTTTTTCCATTGCAAATTTTGCAACTTTTGATTGAACTGCAGGGACCTGAATCGCAATAGAAGCACACAATAAAAGTGTCAGTATGAATATGATACATACTAAAATTACTCTTCCTAATCTTCTGACTATTTTCAATGGTTTAATTTTACGATATTTGCAGTGTAAAAATAAGTATAAATTTTATTCTACAAGGGTTTATGAGCGATAAAAACTACATTTTAGCCATAGAATCTTCTTGCGATGATACAGGAGCAGCAGTCATACTAGATAACAAAATATTATCAAATGTTGTTGCAAGTCAAAAAGTGCACGAAGAATATGGTGGCGTAGTCCCAGAATTAGCATCCAGAGCACATCAACAAAATATAGTTCCTGTAGTGGATCAAGCCTTAAAACAGGCAAATATTTCTAAGGAAGATTTAAAAGCAATTTCTTACACCAGAGGTCCAGGATTAATGGGTTCTTTGTTAGTTGGAGGAAGTTTTGCAAAATCTTTTTCTCAAAGTTTAGACATTCCATTAATTGAAGTTAATCATATGCAAGGACATATTTTAGCTAATTTTATAGAGGATGCAAATGATGTAAAACCAACTTTTCCATTTTTATGTTTAACAGTTAGTGGTGGACACACACAGATTGTAAAAATTAACGATTATTTAGACATGGAAATTTTAGGTGAAACGATTGATGATGCTGCCGGCGAAGCTTTTGATAAAGCAGGTAAAATTTTAAATTTACCTTATCCAGCGGGTCCAATTATCGATAAAAAATCTAAAATTGGTGATCCAACAAAATTCAAATTTGCTAAACCTAAAATTGATGGTTTAAATTTTAGTTTTTCTGGATTTAAAACGTCTATTTTATACTTTATACAAAAAGAAGTAAAAGGAAATCCAAATTTTATTGAAGAAAATCTTGATGATTTATGTGCTTCAATTCAACGTTCGATTGTAGATATTTTAATGGCAAAAATCAAACAAGCTTCAGACGAAACTGGTATCAAACAAATTGCAATTGCTGGTGGAGTTTCTGCAAATTCAGAAATTAGAGCTCGTTTAAAAGAAGGTGAGGAAAAATTTGGTTGGAAAACTTTTATTCCAAAATTTGAATATACTACTGACAATGCAGCTATGATTGCGATTGTAGGACAATTAAAATTTGAACGTAACTTATTTACAGATCGTACAGCAAAATCTGTAGCTAAATACCATATTTAAGATGAAGTTATTTTTTGGAACATTTCAAGGTAATCATGCTTTTTTAAGTGAAGAAGAAAGCAATCATTTCGCAAAAGTTTTACGAGGAAATGAAGGCGATATTATACATGTAACTGATGGGAATGGAAATTTAGCAAAGTGTGAAGTTACACAAGTAACTAAAAAATCTGTTGAAGCCAATGTTATAGAATTACAAGAAAATTTCGAGCAAAAAAAATACTATCTTCATGTTGCCATCGCTCCTACTAAAACAATGGAACGTATTGAATTTTTCTTAGAAAAAGCAACCGAAATTGGTATAGATGAAATTACGTTTTTACAAACTTTTCATTCAGAGCGAAAAAACATTAAAATTGAACGTTTAGAAAAAATTGTACAATCAGCTACGAAACAATCGTTAAAGGCTTATTTACCTAAAATGAACGATTTAACTAAGTTTAATGATTTCATCAAGCAAGATTTTAAAGACTATAAAAAATGTATTGCTCATTGTGAGAATGATATTGAAAGAACTCCTTACAACCAAATTTTAAGTGAACAACCTGAAAAGGTTTTAATTATGATTGGACCTGAAGGAGATTTTTCTCGCGACGAAATTAAGACTGCTTACGAAAAAGGCTTTAATGGAATTTCATTAGGTTCGCAACGTTTCAGAACTGAAACTGCCGCATTACAAGCTGTTTTTGCAACAGATTGGGCATATAATCATAAATAAAAAAACCGGATTAATCATCCGGTTTTTTTTATCTTATTTGTGTGTCTTTAGAAACAATTTCACTTTTTATATTCTGTTAGAATTACTTAAATCTATTGACTTTTTCCCTAATAAATTCATTTACAACAACGCTTAATCTCTTAGATTGCATATCTTTAGAAAAACGTTTTGGTGGCGCAACACGTTCGGCACAATTCTCCATTCCACAGTTTTCGCATGTAACCGCAACTTCTTTTATAGGAATTTCTGGATCATTTAAAAACTTTACTTTTCTTTGCGCACTTTTATGCAACAATCCAATTGTAACGCTTCGTAAATAATCAGGATTAAAAGGATCTTTCGTCGCTGAAGAAACCACGTAATATTTTTGATTATTATTAAAAGGATAAATCGAAACTTGGGAAGAAATTACATGTTCAGGATCTTCTGGAGTTGAATTTTCTAATTTTTTTAAAACATTTAAAGACACCCAACGTCTACAATAATGCTCATCAGTTTCGTTAGCTTGTGGAGATTGTTGCTGATTTAGATGTAATTCTTTTGTTAACTTATATTTTCCTGTTCCTATCTTCGTTGTTAAACGTAAAAAGAATAAATCACGAATATTAAAATGTTTAGGCAATAAATTAGTCATGCGCTGATAAACCGTTTCTGGGGACTCGGTATAACTTCCGAAAAGACGTAAGAAATTCTTAATATCGTGCTTGTCTTCACCAAATAATTGAGTCATTTTGTATACTAATTCATCTTCAGGCAATAATAATGCTCCAGCAAAATAAGATGCATAAAAATTATTCAATAATTGATCAAAATTCTCGAAAGAAACCCACGAATATGTGTTTAAACGTTCTTTATAACCTAAATAATTATATCCTAACTCTTTTGCTAAAATGAATCTTTTTTGATCTAAATCTGAATCAATATTGATGTATAAATGCTTCTTTTCTTCTATATAAATCGATCGCAGCTTACCTAATTCAGGACGTTTGTGCGATTTAAAATCTTCATAAAAAACTTCGATTCCGTACTCTTCTTTCAAGATTTCCGTCATCAAATCGTCAGTAATCGTTTCACCTTCTTGGTAAGTAGAATATTGTTTCAAGAAATTTTTGGCGGCAATTTCTAATTCTGGGAAATAATTATCGTTCGCTTCTTGGAAAGATCGTAAGGATGCTAAATAAAAACTTTCTTTCGTTAAATTGTAATTGTTTCCAATTTCGATTAATGTGGAAATAAAAGCATTTACTTTCATCGGAGCATTGGAAATTATCTCAATTAAATCTCTTTCTTCAATCCCGAAAAGCTCTAAAGGTATCTCCTGCAAAAGATTAGATTGTAAGATTTCTGCTACTGGTGCTAAATTTTTATCTAACTTTAAAGAAACTAAATCGTCATAAGGCACATCAAAAGCTTCTGCTAATAAAATAATTTTATCCGTTTTTGGATATTTTTTGCCTTTTTCAATCTCGTTTAAATATGATTTTGAAAGCCCAGTTATTTTAGATAATTTAAACAGAGACAAGTCTTTAGCTGTTCTTATCTGTTTAATTTTTAATCCGAAAATAAGTTTTATATAATCTTCTTGCATTTTTTTATAAAAATATTTGGTGAATGTAAACGAATTTTCATAATTTAGCGAACGTTCGCTGATTGAATTAAATCTGCTTACAAACAAAATCAAAACTACACAAAAAAACACAATAAATGAGTTCAGTTATAAATGAATTTAATTTAGTTTTTGATTGAGAGATTGAATCATCTTAAAATCAAGTTGATTGAAATTATAATTTAGACTCATTGCTTTACACGAGAAGTTCAATTCAAGTTTACTTGAATTATTGACAAAGCGAAAGCTAAGTCATACGTTTTTTTGTAAATCGCACGAAACGTAAAAGACAATTTAAACAAACATGTTGTTGTTTTTTATTACATAAATAAAAAGCAAATCACAATATAAAGAGGAAATATCAGGCTCACTTCTTGACTTTGGTTTATATTTTTTCCATAATGCACACACGTTACTTTCCAATCAAAGTGGGCCTTATTTCTAACTTATATTATAATCATAACATTGTATTGAATCTTAAAAAGAGTTTCTTTTCAAGAACATAAACATGTTTTACAATCCAATGGTTTTAATGTTAAAACCGAATTAGATTTTGTACAAAACACAGTGAAAAAACGTTTATTCTACGAAAGCAAATGCTGGAAGTTTTAAAAATGTCAAAGTTTCACTTAATCATAATGCATACTTTTCAATTAAAAAGACCGAGCTGCAACTTCGGTCTTTTTTTATTCTTTAAAATCGGATTTTACAATTCTAATCTACTTTATTAATCTGAAATGTTTTCCCATTCATTTGGAATGTATCGTTAACTGATTTACCCAAAAAAACTTTTGCTAACGGCGTTTGATTTGATAAAACAAAAATCTTTTTATCGTCGAATTTTATTTCACCTAAACTACAACCGATAAGAAAATTTCCCATCGAAGTTTCGACATAAGATCCGTTTATAATAATCTTACTTTCCTTTACACCTAATTTCAAAAATTGATCTTGCTGAATTAACACTTCATTCAGTTGATTTTGAATTCGAGTAATTTCTTGTTGCATCATTTCCCTTGAAGTTTCGTACTTATCTCCCATACTACTTTTGGTATCGTTGTTTTGGGAACGTAAATCATCAATTAATGCGTTTAGATAATTAATTTTTTCATCAAATACATTTACAATTTTCTCGTATAATTCGTTTGTCATTTTTATTAAAAGTGTAAAAGCAAAAATACAAAAAGGTTCATGGTAAAAGGATGTTTAAACAATCTTATTGATAAAATCTAAATTTTGAATCCTATCTATTAAAAAATTACAACATAGAATACACAAAAACACTATATTTATTTGATTAAAACTTAAACCTAAATTTTATCAAACAATCCAATTTAAAATATATAATTACCACTATCATATTAATACTGAACATCAATTTACATGCTCAGGAACCATTTTTTTACCGTATAAATACAGCTGAAGGTTTAACAACTAATACTATATACGACATAAAGCAAGATAAAAAAGGATTTTTTTGGATTGCTAGTGAAAATGGTATGTTTAAATATGATGGAAACGTTCTTGAAAAAATTGATCAAATCCGAAAAAATGGTGTATTTAATATTCAATTAGATTCTTACAACAGAATTTGGTATCAAGATTTTAACGGAAAAATATATTACATCGAAAATAATGTGATTAAAACTTTACCCGAAACTACTTCCAAAGGTTTTATAGAATACATTATAAGTAACGATATTATTTATGTGATAGAACAAGATTTTATAAGTTATTTCTCGTTAAAGGATTTAAAAAAGAAATCAATTCTGAAAGAGCCAACAAATGGCGTTGTGGAAGTATTTGAATTTAATGGTCGATTTGGAATTATATTTAAAGAAGTTGTAAAACTTTTCGATAAGAATAATGTCAATATTATTAAGATTGATCCGCAGTTCAAAAAAAATATAGAAAACCCAATTACAACTACTTTAAAGGGTAAATTGTATTTATTTGATAAACATAATTCTAAAGTTTTTTACACGTTTGATGGTAAAAAATTAGTTCAACATAAAATTGATTTTCCTTTCGAATTTAAACAAAACATAACCAGTTTTGATAATGAAATTTGGTTAAGTACAACTTCTGGAATCGTTAAATATAATATCATTCGAAAGAATACGGAAGTTTATTTTCCTAAGAAAAATATCTCTCAAATTTTCAAGGATAAACACAATCATTATTGGATTTCTACTTTGAATGAAGGAATTCTGTTCGTTGAAAGTTTTAAAACCAAAGTATTTGATTTAAAGTCTATTCCTACACTTTTATCAAAAAATCGTGATAATTTAATCATTAGTACAGAAGACGAAAAAATATTTTCATCGGATAATGATCAGTACAAATTGATTCATAGTTTTACATCGAACCATGGTTTTTTAATGAACAAATTTGATGAAAGCGAAAATCGAATTTTAGCGACTTCATCAACTTTTAAATGGATTGATCCTGACGAAATTTATGAAAATTATATCGCTGTAAAAGACTTAACTAAAATCTCGAAAAATAATTATGCATTTGCAGGAAGTATTCGTTCGGGTTTAGTGACGAATGATCCAGAAATACATCGAAAGAATCAAGCGCAATACCCGAAAGCTGATGAGCTAATACAGAATGGATTATATTTTACTTACATTTTGTCAGAACTAAATTCGAGAAGTGTTTTATACCTTCCAAAATCCAACCTGTTGTATTTTGCCACGAATTACGGCTTAATAACAGTTAAAAACGACATTTATTCGGAAATTAAAGATTCCAATGGAAAATCAATATATCTTAAAGATTTATATGCTTTCCAAGATTTCATCATTGGATTAACTAATGATGATGTGATTGTTAAATTAAACGAAACAAATCAAATTTCTAATTTTGTTTTGCCTTCTTATATTAAAAATGCGACCGTTGAAAAAATTAAAGTTTTAGATAATCTGTTATTCATTTTCACATCAAATGCGGTTTATGAATACGATTTAATTCATAATTCGAGTTCGAAAATGATCAATTTGACTCCAACTTTCAAAGCAACAGATGTAGAAAGAATTGGATCGTACTTGTATTTTGCTACAACTTTAGGAATTTTAAAAAAGAATAAATACAATTTTACTTCGAACTTTCATCCTTGGTTAGATATTGATAAAATTATCATTAATTCTAAAGAAATTGATCTGCCGATTATTAAAGAATTACATCATAACGAAAATAATATAGACATTCATTTCAAGGTAATTAGTAAAACACCAAATGAGGTTTATAACATATATTACAAAATCAATAACTCTAATTGGATTAAGAAAGATCATAAATCAAGAATAATTAATCTTTCTTCGTTAGCACCAGGTAATTATAACGTTAAAATTTTAATTGAAGGAGATTATAAAAGTGTCATTTCAAAAGAAATTAATTTTACCATTGATAAACCTTTTTGGGTAAAATTTTGGTTTAATGCATTATTAATCAGTTCAATTATTGCTTTTATATTCTATTATACACGAATTAGAATCAAGAAAATTAAAGAAATTAATCAGTCAAATATTGATCAAATTAATTTAAAAAACGAACTGAATATTCAAAAATTAAAGTCAATTAAATCACAAATGAATCCGCATTTTTTCTTTAATGCGTTAAATACAATTCAGTCCTATATTTTAACAGAAGACAAAAAATTAGCTTTATTTTATTTATCAAAATTCTCAAAATTAACACGCAAAATTCTTAAACTAAGCGAAAAGGATTTTATTAGTTTGAAGGAAGAAATTGAAACAAATGAAATTTATTTAGATATTGAAAAAGCACGATTTGATGATAATTTTGAATATAAAATAGAAATTAAAAATGATGTAGAAACACACTTGTGGAAATTCCCATCACTTTTACTGCAACCAATTATTGAAAATGCTATAAAACATGGTCTTTTACATAAAAATGGAGATAAAAAAATTGAGATAATTATTGATCAAAACGAAACTCATTTAATCATTCATATAATTGATAATGGAGTTGGCCGAATTACAAGTGAAAAAATAAATAAATCAAGGCAAAACCACGAATCTTTTGCCACAAAAGCTATTGAAAACAGAGTAAATATTTTAAACCAATCTTATCATCTTGATTTAAGTATAACATATATTGATTTATACAATCAAAAGAACGAACCTTCTGGAACACAAGTTGATATAAAACTCTTAAAAATAACCTATGAAAGCGATAATAATTGATGATGAAAACCGAGCTAGAATTTCTTTAGAAATGATGCTGAAAGAATTTTGTCCTGAAGTGGAAATTATTTCATCTTGCGAGAATTTAAATGAAGGAATACAAGCTATAAATAAACAAAAACCGGATATTGTTTTTCTTGATATTGAAATGCCAAATTTTAGCGGTTTAGATATTGATAAATTCTTTGATATCAATAAAATTGATTTCTTTCTTGTGTTTACAACAGCGTATGAAGAATATGCCTTAAAAGCATTTAAATTAAACGCTTTTGATTATTTATTAAAGCCAATTAATCACGAAGATTTAATCAATACAGTTGAAAGGATTAAACTAAAACAAACCACACAAATAATTCCTCAAACCAACGCACCAATTGAAAAAATTGCTGTTCCTACGGCAAATAACTTGCTGTTTATAGAAACTAAAAACATCATTTATATTAAAGGAGAGGGCGCTTATTCTGACCTTATTTTAAAAGATAAAAAGAACATTTTGGTCAGTAAAAATTTAAAGAATTTTGAAGAAGTTTTAGGTTCAGATTCTCGCTTTATCAGAGTTCAAAAATCCTATATTGTCAATTTTGATTATATTGTTTCTGTAAGTAAAACAAACGGTGGAACGCTGCATTTAATTAATGACATACAAATACCAATTGCTACGGACAAAATCCAATCTATTTTAGATAAAATTATAATCCTTAAAAAATAAAAAAAGCCTCAACAAATGTTGAAGCTTTTCTTTTATAAATTTATTTAATTTTTAATTTCCACACGTATTCCTTCACTTTGCGCACTTAATTCTGGTGCATACATATTTTGCATTGAAGTAATACCGTTCGAAAAATTACCTGCATTATTTGCTTTTAAATCATATTCAAAAACATATGTTCCTTTGCGCATAAAATCGGCAAAGAAATTTGTAGAAGCATCTCTCGTGCTTTCATAATAACCAAATTCACCTTTCCATTTGTAACCAGATAAAACATTTACAGGTTCAAAACCACTCGCTCTCATATCTTTAATGTGAACAAATTCCATATTTCGATCAATTGAAATTTCTAAACGAACCGTCACAACATCACCTATTTTTATTGGAGTTTGAGATGTAATTTCTCGTAAAACTGGACCATTCGCAGAATTTGATTTTACATATAATTTTTTATTGAATTTGATTCCTGTTTCAGCAGATTTTATTTGATCTAAATCTTCAAAATATTGCCAATACATTGCTCCATAAGCTACACCTGGCGACGTTTTAGAAACCTCAACTTTACCTAATTCTGGTTTTATTTCGTCTGAATTCCAAATCGTTTTTACATAACCCGAACCTGCTTGTGAATTCTTTTCAATGTCGAAGTTTTCATTACCTATTTTAACATTTATTCCTTTTTCAGCATCTATCCACGATTTACCTGTATTCATTAATGCATAAACAGCTTTCGTTGTAGCTTTAGTCGAATTCCATTGGTTCGTTTGTTTATTTTTTATTAACCAAACTTTCATTTCTTCAACTGATTTTACGTCATTTAAAACCTCATCATACGCTTCAATCAACATTGCTTGTGTTTCCACAGGTGCGTTATACCAAAACCAACCTGGTTGATTATTTTTCCAATACATTCCCATTTCGTCCGAAAGAACTGCCGTTTCTCTTGTTGAAATTAGTACCTGTTTAGCAGCTGATTCCATTCCAAAACGTTTAAGAACCAATGCAGCAATTGCTTTTTGCTGTAATGATAAATCTAACTTTTTCTCATTCAGATTTTTTAACATCACATTTTTCATTTCTTCTAAATTTTTATCCATCGGAAATTGATCTAAGAAAAACGAACGAGCATATAAATAATGAATTCCGTCTGAATAAATAATATTCTTAAATGATTTTAAATCCTTTTTAAATTCGTTGTAGCGTTTCAAATTTTCTTGATCCATATACTGAATCGCATTTCCAACTAAATTAATTGGTTGAATACCCATCGAATTGAAATTCACATTCATTTTCTTCAAATTCCCAAATCCAGCAACAATATGAGTTGTAATATATTCATTAGGATTTCCACCTTCAAACCATGCAAAAGCACCATTTGCTTGTTGTTTAGCACTTAATTTTTCAAATGCCGATTTCATTTCGTTTTGCATTTGATTCATCTGAAATAAAGTCGCGATTTGTTTCATTTGCGTTTCTTCATTTTCAGCCGAACGAACCCAAGGTGTTTCTTCTAAAATGATATTTTTTAACTCTTCATTTACTTGAAGTTTTGATTTTAAATCACCTTTCGCATTCCATTGATCAAAAACTGCTTTAATTTTTGGATTCGAATTGATAATTTTTTCAGAAACCATATTTCCATACAGACGAGAGAAAACTTGTTCAGCACACTCATACGGATATTCTCGTAAATAAGGCAACGCGAAAATTGCATTCCAAATTGGGTTAACTGTCATTTCAAAAGTTAATTTAAAATGATCTAATGTTTCAGATTTATTTTGTTCTAAATTTTTAAAATTGAATGTTTTATTTTGATTTTCTTTGATATAAATCGGCATCGTTTCTGTAACCAACATACGATTCGTTAAAATCGGTAATGCAGATTCTTCACCATCAGAAAAATCTCCTGCAACTGCGACAACACGATAAACAACCGCTTGAATATTTTTAGGAACATCTAAAATCCAAGTTACTTGATCTGAATTTCCTTTGGCTACATTAAAATTCTGAGTTGGTTGATTTAGTTTGAATTTTGAATCTATTGGTTCATTTGTAAACGGATCAAACAACATTAATTTAGCCGAGCCATTTAAAACTTTATCTGATAAATTATTAATCTTAGTTGAAATTGCCACTTGATCTCCTTCTCTTAAAAAACGAGGAGCATTAGGTACAACCATTAATTCTTTTTGTGTTTTTACACGTTGTTCTAGATACCCAATTTTCAAATCTTTTGTATGCGCTAATGTCATAAATTTCCATTCCGTTAAAGATTCCGGAGCCGTAAATTCTATGATTACATTTCCATCTTTATCTGTCATTAAATTTGGATAGAAAAATGCAGTTTCATTTAAAACTTTACGCGCTTGAACTTGGTCTAACTTTGGTTCATCTACAACTGAAACTTCATTTAAAGTAATATCTTCTTTCTTTGCCTCAGCATAATCTTTTTGCCTTAAACTCTTCGCTTCAGGATAAACTTCAGCTTTATTCATAGCAACTCCAGCTGTGAGTACAGCGTCATGATAAACATTTTCTCTATTATAAGAAATATAGTTTCTGTTGAAACCAAAATTAAATACTTTAAAGTTTAATCCATGGGCATGATATAATCCACCAATTTCATTATCCCAAATACTATTAATCGAGTTAGAGAATGTAGAATTTATACCTGTATTCATTTGACTGAAATAGTTACTTACATAATTTGTTCGATAAATATTTGGATTAAAATTTAATGAATGCTTTACGAATTGGTCCAACGAAGCATCATACATAGCAGCTAAAACTTCAGACGAAAATTTGTCTTTTTGATCGCCAGTAATTTTAATTTGCCATTTTTCTAAAGAACCTGGAGTTAATTTATCACGAATAACAGAAGTTGTTATCTTTAAATCTTTCGATTCCATTGGGACAGCAACATCAACTTTATCAGTTTTAAAATCATTATTATTAACTACAAAATAACTTAAAGCAGTGCCTCCTAAATGCTCTTTAGAAACATTAAATTTTACTGTTTTAGCGTGTTTTAAATCTAAAACTCCTTCACGAATTGATTGATTATTTTCATTAATCGAATAAAATACAAATACATCTTTAATTGGAGATTGAAAAGTTATTTTCACTTCCTCTCCAACTTTATAACTCGATTTATCTGTACTTGCAGTGATCAAAGTATATTTATTTGGCTTTTTTGGATTAGCAATAAAAACGATTTGTTCATTTTCAACTTTATCGTTCCCATCCATTACAAAACCTTTGATTACATAGTAACCTTCCTCTAAATTTTTTAAATTATTAAAACTAACCTTAGACGAAATCGATGTATCGTAAGAGTGTTCAGCTATTTTTTCTCCGAGCTCCCAATTTTTAGGAATATCATTCGAAGCGTAAGAATAAGTTGGAAATAACTGATTGAATTGTTTTTCTGTATAGTAATTATAGCTCGTTTCCCAACTATTCGATTTTAAAACACGATCAGGCGATTTTAAACGATATACTTCAACTTTTCCTTTCCCTTCTTGCTTTACATCATTTACATTTTTAATCGAAATATTAAATGATTCTACATCTTTGATTGTAATTCGCTCATTCAAATCAAAAGAAAGAACTAGTCGCTTATCACCTACTTTTACATTTGATGTTGTTGATTGTGTTTCTCCATTAATATCTGTCACAGAAACCTCAATCGTATAGTTGTATAAACGATCAACATCTTTGCGCTGTTCTTTTGGTTTTGCAATAAAATTGAAATTGAATTTACCTTCAGCATCGGTTTTTATTTCGCCAAACGCCATTACTTCCTTGTAAGATCGTCCGTACGGAATACTTCTGTACCATGGCCAATAAGTAAATAATTCTTGACGTGTGATGTTATATTTAACAACTGCCTGATCGATAGAAGCTCCAGAAAATGCTTCTGCTTTTCCTGTTACTTCGATAAGATCATCTATTTTATAAATACCTTTTTGATCATCAACTTTAACTTCAAATTTTGGTCGCTTGTATTCTTCTACTCTAACCCATTGATTTCCTCTTATTGATTGGTCTGAGGAATAAACATAAATTTGAAAATTACCTGTTAAACCACTTGCCGGAATTTGGAAACTACCATTAAAAGAACCAAATTCGTTCGTTTGCCCTGTTGTTTTAGCGACTTCCTTCCCATTTACATCATTTAAAATGATCGTAATCGGTGTATTTGGAATAACTTCACTTTCTTTGTTAATGGTCTTATACAGAATTGATTTATAATAAATCGTTTGACTTGGTCGATAAATCGCACGATCTGTAAGAATTTTTGCAGTATTAACTGCTTGATCTCCTTTTATGTTATTACTGTTGTACAAGTAAAAATTGTAAATAAGATCATCGCCTTTAACCTTTACTTTTAAATTGTGATATTGATTATATCCATCAATTTTAACTCTTCCTAAATCATCTGTAATTATTTTATTTGGTTGATTTGATGAGTTATTCAAATTTACATATTCAATCTCTTGATTTTTTATAGGTTTTCCCGATTTTCTATCCAAGACATAAAACTTATTCTGAATAGAATTTATCATATAATTAGACGCTGACAGTAACATAAATTTTGTCTCATCCTTTTTATTGACATCAAATAATTTATCCGTAGAAATTAAAACAATATAATTTCCTGAAGCCAAAGGATTTAATTTATAAACCGAAGAGTGTGTTTGATAATCGTCAAAAGATTTAATATCAATTGTATATTCGTCTACAGGCGTTAAACCTTTTAGATATTTTTCTACATTTTTTAAAGTTGATGAATGATACGACTCAAGATGAATTGCATCTTTTTCATAAAAACTTGTTTTGTATTTATAAACTCGAACATAAAGTTGATCAACATTTTTATGAAAAATATTGACAGGAATATTTTCATTTGGAAGTAAATATTGCTCTGAATTAATTCTAAATTCTTTCGCTCTGATTTTATCGGCCTGTGCTAATACATATTTTGTTTGATCTGAATTTGGGTATAATTTTTTTAATTTTTGTTCAATCTCAAAAATCTTATTGTAACTACCTTTTTTTAGTTCGTCCTCGTGCATTAATCGCTCTACAATAGCAGAATAAATAACAGCACTATACCAAGCATCTTTTTCATAAATTGAAGCAAGTTGATTGATTTCTTTATTAAATTCCTCTTGAGTAATCGAGCTTTCTAATCTTACTAATTGCTCATGTTGATTATATAAGAAAGCGTTAAACTCGCCTTTCTGAATATTAAACTCAGCTAATTCTTGATTGTATTGATTGGCTTTTTTATCATTTTCATCAGAAATTGAAAAATTAAATCCATGATCTAAATACGAAATATACTCGTGCACAATTACATCATACAATGTAGGCGTTAAATCTCTTCCTTTCTCAAAAGAATTATTATCATCGATTAAAGGAGCCCAATTCGATAAGTTTTCTTGAATTAATTCTTTCTTTGGTTGAATTGCTTTTTGGTATAATTCTTCAATTCTTTTTTCAAACGCATTAAAATCCCAAAAACGAATATCTTCAGATGAAGCGTTCTCTAACGAAGTTCTACTATTTATTTTGTATTCGTTTTCCTGAAAATATAAAAAATACAATTTGGCCAAATACATTTGTACAACTGCATCTCTAATTTTTGATTTTCCGTTAATTTCCTTGGCAAATGTTTCAATCACAAAATTTACATCATCTGTATTTTCCATTGTAGCTATCTTAATTTTAGCTTCGTAAAATAATGCTTTGATGTAATTGGCATCGTCCTTTTGCGACTGTGCAAGAGATTTTATTTTAAGAACATTTGGTTCTAATGATTTGAATTGACCGTTGTTCATAGACTGGTCAACTTCTTTCCATAATTTATCTAATTGTTGGTTTTGGGCCATAGCAAAAAATGGGAATAATAGCGTTAAAAATATATAGTAGCTTCTCATAATCATGGATTTATATGCTAGATGCAAGTTAATTAAAAATGGTTGGTTATAAACATAAAAAAATCCGAATACTACTAAGTAACATTCGGATTTTTAAATATATAAAAGTAAATTTTATAAATCTTCTAAGTCAAGATCTTCATCGATTTGTAAGTCGTTTAATCCTGCATCTTCAGCAAAATCAATATCTTCATCACCTTCTAAATCGATAATATCAATTTCACGTTTAGGCGCTTTTAATGGCATAGACCCAAAACGGTAAACAGTTAAAGGATAATTTAAAACTGCTGGTTTATCTTCGATTGAAATTAATTCAGCAACAAAAGTCCACATTTCCATAAAATCGTAAACAAATTTGATACGATCTCCTTGTAATTTGAAAACCTCTTTAATGTAGAAATCTGCCATTGTTTCGTCAGTACCGTCATCAGACATGTCCTCTAATGGAATTTCTTTTAATTCTACACCATCTTCGTCAATTTCGTAAAAAGATGCTAACTCTTCACCTTGTAAACTAAAAGCACTAATAATACCTTTGTATAAAGTAAATAATGTTTGCTTTTCTTTAATTTCAATATCCCTGAAAACATCCTCCTTTGCATCAAGGAAAACACGAATTTTATATATCACTTTTTAACTATTTTTCAATTCCAAATTTAACTTTTTTCCTAAATCTACAACATAATTATATGCAGAATTATAATTATTTTCTACTTCACCTTCTAAGATAGCTTCTTTTATGGCGTTTTTAATTATTCCTACCTCTTTACAAGGCGTTAATCCAAACATTTCCATAATTTGCTCACCTGAAATTGGTGGTTGAAAATTACGAACACGATCACGTTCTTCGACGTCTTTTATCTTTTCTTCAACTAATTCAAAATTTTGTTTGAATCGTTTTTGTTTACGTTCGTTTTTCGTTGTAATATCTGCTTTACAAAGTTTGATTAAATCTTCAAAATCTTCTCCAGCGTCAAACAACAACCTTCTTAATGCAGAATCTGTAGCGTCTTCATCCACAACTGCAATTGGTCTTGAACTCATCATTACCAATTTCTGAACATATTTCATTTGTGGTCCTAATGGTAATTTTAGTCTTCTAAACAGTTTAACTACCATTTTTGAACCAACAAATTCGTGCGAATGGAATGTCCATCCAACTTTTTTATCGAATCTTTTAGTTACTGCTTTACCAATATCATGCAATAAAGCTGCCCAACGTAACCAAATGTTATCTGTATATAATGATATGTTATCTACCACTTCTAAGGTATGATAAAAATTATCTTTATGTCTTTGACCTTCAACTTCTTCAATTCCTTTTAAAGCAGTTAATTCAGGCAAAATATATTGTAATAAACCAGCTTTCTCTAATAAACTTAAACCGAAAGAAGGTTTATCAGTCATCATTATTTTTTGAAACTCGTCCATCACACGTTCAAAAGAAACAATTTCTAAACGAGATGCATTATCAATGATTGCTTGAAAAGATTTTTCTTCGATCACGAAATTTAATTGAGCCGCAAATCGAATTGCGCGCATCATACGTAATGGATCGTCAGAATATGTAATATTTGGATCTAATGGTGTACGAATAATTCCATTTCTTAAATCTTCTACTCCATTAAATGGATCAATTAAATCTCCAAATGTTTCTTTATTCATAGAAATAGCTAATGTATTGATGGTAAAATCACGACGTTTTTGGTCGTCTTCTAATGAACCATCTTCTACATGAGGCTTTCTACTATCTTCTGAATAACTTTCTTTTCTTGCACCAACAAATTCTAATTCTATATCATTATAACGAAACATTGCTGTTCCGAAACGTTTAAATACTGAAACTTGTGATGTATTACCTAAAGATTTTGATAATTCTTTGGCCAATAATATTCCATTACCAACCGTAACAAAATCAATATCCTTTTTTTGTTCCCTTCCTAATAAGTAATCGCGCACAAAACCACCTACAACATATGTTTCCTGATTTATTTGATCAGCAACTTCACATACGTTTTTAAATAATGGTAATGTTACAGCTTCTTGGATTTTCATTTTGCAAAAGTAAAAGATTTGACTAAAAAAACTACTCTCTTATTACTTTTACTTGATTATCTAACCCTAATTTTATTATGGTAGATGCAGTAAACTGAGGATCAAAGGTTTTGCATTCATTTAAAACGATATCAACTCCTTCTACAATTGCCGGATTCACTTCTGAAAATATTTTTGGCGAAGCTTCACCAGAAAGATTTGCTGAAGTAGAAACAATTGGCGCTTTTAATCGACCGATAATTTTTTTACATAACAAATCGTCTGTTAAACGAATTGCGATGGTATTATCTTCTGCAATTAAAGATTTAGGTAACCCTTTTGGGTTATCATATATTATTGTTATTGGTTTTTCATTAAAATCCATTAAATCCCAAGCTAATTCAGGAACCTCAACAATATCTTGTAACATTTTAGGAGAATCAACCAAAATGATTAATGACTTAGACGAAGGCCTATTTTTGATATCAAAAATCTTTTGAATTGCTTCTTCGTTTTTTGCACTACATCCAATACCTAAAATAGTATCAGTAGGATATAGCATTGTTTTTCCTTCGTTTAATTGTTCTACGATTTCGTGAATATTAGACATTGATTTTGATTTATTTGATGTGAATCTAATTTAATAGATATCTTTTTTGATTTGAGTGCAAATTTCAAAATTATATTCAAGTTTTATCTAAAACGTTATAATAATTTTCGATATTACAAGTAGTTCTTATTATAATAAACTATAAAAAAATTAAAGGTTTATTAAAAATATCATCATGAAACTTCTAAATGAAGTTTTAAGATTAGATTTCCTTTATTTTTTGCTTATGTTTTAGAGATAAAAACATTGGCATTCCTACTAACGTTGCTTTAAACAAAGGCCATTTTTTTGGACTAACTAAAGTTGAGAAAAAGTATTTAATACCGAAATAAATCAATAAAACTTTTGAAGCTAGCCAACCTTGATGCTTGTTTACGACATATATTAATGAAAGCTTTTGCTCTAATTTAATTGCTATGGATTTTTTTGTACTTAATCCATGGAAATGCTTGTATTGAATCGTTGGAATCAAAACTGTTTTTTTGCCAATAGCTTTTAGTCGGCGAGATAAATCTGTTTCTTCATAATACAAGAAAATATTTTGATCAAAGCCTCCGATTGTATCAAAATCTTCGCGGCGTAAAAACATAAACGAACCTGCAATAAAATCGGCTTCTATAGGTTTTGTGTAACTTTTTTTACGTTTTGGAAATCTTTTAGGATTTACAATTTCTAGAATTTTTCTGGTAAAAATTTCACGTTGCCAAGATGCAAAATGATCAATTGTAGGCACAAAATCTAATTGTTCATTCACTGATTGTGGAGAAACAACTCCAACATCAGGATTTTGATCTAAATATTGCTTTAAAACCGAAAAACAATCATCAATTAATTCAACATCATTATTTATAAAAGTAACATATTTACTTGGCGAAGTTTCGGCATATCCAATCATATTACCAGTCCCAAAGCCTGTGTTCAAATTACTACGAACTAATTTTAGATTCTCTAAATTTAGATTTTTGATTTCATTTTCTAAATTTAGATAATCATCTCTTTCAGAAGCATTATCAATAACTACAATTTCGTAATTAAGTAATGTTGTTTTTTCTATAATACTTTTTACGCAGGCAATTGTAGCGTTGCTTGTATTAAAATTTATCGTTACGATGCTTAAATCTAACATTAAATATATTGATTGATGCCTTTTTCGGCGAATTTTAATTTTTCGTTGATCGTTCGTAATTGTATTTTATCATTGCGATCCAAAAATGATTTACTTTGTTCGTGATGATAAATATGATACACAATTCCTGCAAATTTTAATCGCTTTGCTTCAATACCAGCATTATGCATGCGCAAAACTAATTCTGAATCCTCTCTTCCCCAGCCTGAAAATTCTTCATTATAGCCATTGACTTTTATAAAATCTTCTTTCCAAAAAGAAAAATTACAACCTCTCATTTTAGATGAATAATTTGGATGTTTTTTTTGATTTTTAGCTAAAAATGGAAGATGTAAAGTTCTACCACGTTTTTTGATTCCTTTCGAAAAAATATTAAAGTTGATATTTTTTGAAGTAAATAAATCTGATAATTTACTTTCTTTAATCGTTACACGAGAACCATACAGATAAACATTTTTTTCTACCAGCATTAAATGATCTGCCACAAAATTTGGATGCAAAATCACATCACCATCAATACTAATAATATAGTCTGAAGAAGCCTGAGCAATTGCTTTATTCATAATAATTGCCTTACGATTTCCATTATCTTCATGCCAAATATGCTTGATTGGTACAGGAAAATCCATTTTAATTGCATCAATCAATTTTTTGGTTTCCACTTTCGATCCATCATCGGCAATGAGAACCTCATCCGGTAAAGTCGTTTGGTTTGCTATACTTTTCAGAACCAGTTCTAAAGCTTCTGGCCAATTATAAGTCGATAAAACTAAGCTGGTATTAATCTTCATATCAACAAAAATAAACATATCTTTGGCATTGTAAAATAGAAAAAGAGATTAAAATTTATTCTCTTTGAAATTTGTAAAAAATGAGTCAAAAAATTGTAATAAATCCGAGCTATAATACAACTTCGCAAGAAATTAAACCTATTATTGATCAATATGATTCGATTACAGATTATGTAGCTAAAGGTGATCGTAATTCAATTAAAAAAATTACATTAAAAAACGATAAAATTGCGACAATTAAATCGTTTAAAATTCCAAATATCGTCAACAAATTTGTTTATCGTTTCTTTAGAGAATCTAAAGCGCAACGTTCTTACGAATATGCAAAAAAATTGATTGATTTAGGATTTCTTACACCATATCCAATAGCATATGTAGAAGAAAAAACGGCTTTACAATTTTTAAAAAGTTACTATTTATGCGAATTAGTATATGCTGATTTAACATATCGTGAAATGGTTCATGATTTTAATTGGCCAAATCGAACAGAGATCTTAAAACAATTTACTCATTTCACCTATCAATTACACGAAGCAGGGATTGAATTTTTAGATCATTCGCCAGGAAACACGCTGATAGAAAAAGTTTCTGAAAATAAATATAATTTTTATTTAGTTGATTTGAATCGAATGAATTTCCATGATTCGATGGATTTTGAAACTAGAATGAAGAATTTTTCGCGTTTAACACCTCATAAAGAAATGGTAGAAATTATGGCGACAGAATATGCGAAATTAATTAACAAACCTAGTGATGAAGTAATTGATGCCATGTGGAATGAAACAAAAGAATTTCAGTTTAAATTTCATCAAAAACAAGCTCGAAAAAAGAAATTAAAAGCAATGATTGGTAAAAAATAAAAAAAAGCACTTCGATTGAAGTGCTTTTTTTTATAATATCATATCAGAAAAAGGAATTATAACATTGTAACCTTTCTCTTTAAAATAAGTTTCCATTCCTTCTCGGTAAGTCACCAAAACAAAATCTCCGCCCCAAGCACCAAGACTTTTCACGCATCCTTCATAATCCTTAAAATACATTTCTTTTGGTTGTTGAAGTTGCATAAAAGCACCTAATTTATCTTGATAATCTGTTAAAATTAATTCAAAATCAGCTAATTCTTGAACGTTTGTTGCATCTAAAACTAATTGCGACAATTCATTAATTAAATCCCAATCTTTCAGTTTATTTTTATAATGATTTCCAACAACTGCCTGCGTATCTTGCTTTTGATTAAGATATACAAAAAACAATTGGTCTTTAAAATTCCAATTCAATTCCAATTCTTCCACATTAATTTGCGGATGATTCGAAAACAATATCGGCTTATTGTGATGTGCACAAGCAATATCGTATCCACTCGTGTTAAAAGTTAATTGATTTAATTCGAAAGGATTAATTTCAATCCATTGACTAATCAAATCAATTAAAGTCGAACTACTTCCTAATCCCCATTCTTGCGGATATTCTAACTTGGTTTCACAACTGAAACCTTGCTTTGAATTGAAAAAATCTGGATTTAATGATTTAGCTTGAATCAAAATATTTTGAAGAGATTTTGCTAATTTTTCATTAGAAGTAGCAATTATATCTAGCGAATCTAATTTAAATTGAACATCAAACCATAACGAATTATCAGCTTTATATGCACTCCAATTGATTTGATTTGAATATTCGGACGAATCTTTTACAAATAAACATTGCCCAAACTTAGTGGGCAATGCAAATGCTTTCGCTCCATCCATTACAATATATTCCCCGATAAGGAATAATTTTCCATTAGAACGGAATGTTTTCATCTTTTAGATTTGTGCTGAAGAAGTCGCAACATCACGACTAACTTTTTTTACTAAACCTTGTAGTGTATTACCTGGACCAACTTCGATAAACTCTGTTGCACCATCAGCAATCATATTTTGTACAGATTGTGTCCATTTTACTGGAGCTGTTAATTGTGCGATTAAATTCTTTTTAATTTCAGCCGGATCTGTAACTGCTGTTGTCGTTACATTTTGATAAACTGGACAAATAGGTGTATTAAAAGTTGTTTCTTCAATAGCTTTTGCTAATTCTTCTTCTGCTGGCTTCATTAAAGGCGAGTGAAAAGCTCCACCAACTGGTAAAACTAATGCACGTTTTGCACCTAATTCTTTTAATTTTTCGCAAGCAGCATTTACAGCCTCAATCTCTCCAGAAATCACTAATTGACCTGGACAGTTATAATTAGCCGCTACTACAACACCATCAATTTCTTCACAAGCTTTTTCTACGATTTCGTCTTCTAATCCTAAAATAGCAGCCATTGTTGATGGATTTGCTTCACATGCGTCTTGCATTGCTAATGCACGTTTGTAAACTAATTTTAATCCTGATTCAAAATCCAAAACTTCTGCAGCAACTAAAGCTGAAATTTCACCTAAAGAGTGTCCTGCAACCATTTCTGGTTTAAAATCCTCTAAAGTTTTAGCTAAAATAACTGAATGTAAAAATACAGCAGGTTGCGTAACTTTTGTTTGTTTTAAATCTTCAGCAGATCCTTCAAACATAATTTTAGTAATATCAAATCCTAAAACTTCGTTTGCTTTCTCAAATAATTCTTTTGCAATTGCTGAATTGTCATAAAGGTCCTTACCCATTCCTGTGAATTGAGCTCCTTGACCTGGAAAAACATAAGCTTTCATTATTGTGATTTATGCGTTTTTATTAATAAGTTGTGAAGCTTCAGCTTCGTAAATTTTATTCAAAAATACATATCTGTTTTTAACTGAATCAGCATGTAGTTTTGAAATAACATATCCTTCTTTTCCATCTAAAAATCCTAATCGTAGGATATAATGATTAAAGAATCTATAAGCTGGTTTGACTTGAAAATGAAAGAAATTTGGTTTCAAATTTTTCATCCTCAACTCTTGTGCTCTAAGTTTTGAATATGATGTTAATTTATTTCTATATTCTTCTGAAGATGAATAGGTATAATGATCTAATTTATTTCTCAGTTTTGAAACTACTCCATCACATTGAATTAGTTCATGCACTAATCTATTATTTTTGTATCTATTTTTAGATTTTTTAAAAACTCGAATAGCTTTATCATTCTGCATACCTGAATAATTCAAAACCTTATTCTTAAAATAAAATTTACGATAAACGTAGTATGCATCAGCAGAAGTGTTACTTTTTATAGTATTTAAAATTTCCTCTTTTAAACTTGCTGGAATATGTTCATCAGCATCAAAGAATGTAATCCATTCGTAAGAAGCTTGCTGAATCGCAAAGTTTTTTTGATCAGAAAAGTTTGTAAATTCTCTTTGAAATAATTTTACCTTCGGATAAGTTTTAGCAATTTCGATGGTACGATCTGTACTGTAAGAATCAACTAAAATAATCTCATCAGCATAATCAGCATCATCTAAGAAACGCTTAATATTTTTTTCCTCGTTGTAAGTAATCAGTAGTGCCGAGATCTTCTGCATTTAGATTGGTTTTGTTCATTTCGTATCTCAAATATATTATTTTAAAATACGATTAATTAATATTTAAACAGAAAAATAAACTATTTATTATATATGTTTTTTTAGGAATTGATCTAGCTTTGATGTAAACAACTCAAAATCAAATAAAGAGTAAAAAGAATTCACAACTTTTTTAATTTCACGATTACTTAAATCTTTAAACTTCTCTGGGAAATAATCCTTTAAATGTACACTTACATGATTAATTCCGTCTTCAAAAGTTGCCCAAACATTTTTATCAATCCAGGGCGAAAAAATAATAAATGATTTTTTCCCTACTGCTTTCGACATATTTATGGCGCCACCATCATTCCCTACAATAATATCACATTCATTTGCAATGGCAATAAAAGAACGTAAATCATCACCTAAAAGATCAAAATAAACCTTTGATTTTGTATGCTCAGATAATTGATTATAAACTTCTAATGCTTGATCTTTCTGATTTGGAAAATAATTGAATAAGATATTCACGTTGTAATTTTCTCCAATATGATTTACCAATTTTGCCATTTGGTTTAAAGGATAAGTTTTAGTTTCGTCTGATCCTAATAAACTTATCATTACAGTTTTGCGAGATGAGTCAACTTTATGTTTAATAAAAGTTTGTTTTGCTGCTTTAATCTCTTTCTCAGTCAGGTATAATTTTGGTTCTGTAGCTTCAGGATTTGTAATTCCAAAAGGTTCTAATAATGCTAAACGATGTTCGATAGATAAACCCAAATGTGTTTTCGCAACATTGTGTTTTTCTATATTATTAGTATAAAGAAATTCTCTTCCTGGTTTTTTATAAGAAATTTTAACTGGAGCTTTATTAATAAAAACGTTTACCCAACTTTGTAATTTAGAATATACATCTACAATCACGTCGTAATTATTTTTACTAACCTCGTTAGAAAACATTACTAATTTTAAAAATCCTTTTTGTTCCTTTTCATTAAATACAATAAGATTATCAATGTAAGGATTATTTTCTAAAACAGGTAACGTATTACTATTCACTAAATAATCAATCGTTGCATTTGGATAACTTTTCTTCAAGTTTTCGCAAAGCAAAGATGTGATTAAAACATCTCCAATCATTTTATGTTGGATAACTAAAATTCTTTTCATTTCGTAAGCTACATGAAAACCTTTTTTGATAAAAAGGCAAATACAAAAGTATCTATTTTATAGCTTATTTACAAGATTTAACTCTTTACTTAAATTCTATTTGATATCAATCAATAAGCAACAAAAAAGGAGTTGAAAACTCAACTCCTATAATTCTTATTTATAAAGAAATAGATTAAACAGCAACATTATGTTCGCGTAACGCGTCGTTTAATGAAGTTTTTAAATCTGTACTTTCTTTTCTTTTACCAATAATTAATGCACATGGAACTTGGTATTCTCCAGCAGCGAATTTTTTAGTGTAAGAACCTGGAATTACAACTGAACGCTCAGGAACGTAACCTTTGATTTCTACTGGCTCATCACCTGTAACATCGATAATTTTAGTAGAAGCAGTTAAAACTACATTTGCACCTAATACAGCTTCTTTACCTACTCTTACACCTTCTACAACAATAGAACGTGATCCTAAGAAAGCATTATCTTCGATAATTACTGGAGCAGCTTGTAATGGCTCTAATACTCCACCAATACCTACACCTCCTGATAAGTGTACATTTTTACCAATTTGCGCACAAGAACCTACAGTAGCCCAAGTATCAACCATTGTACCTTCGTCTACATAAGCCCCAATATTTACATAAGAAGGCATTAAAATAACACCCGAAGAAATATATGCACCATAACGAGCAACAGCATTAGGAACAACACGAATACCTTTTTCTGCGTAGTTACGTTTTAATTCCATTTTATCATGGTACTCGAAAATACCAGCTTCTAATGTTTCCATTTTTTGAATCGGGAAGTACATAACAACAGCTTTCTTCACCCATTCATTCACTTGCCATCCACCATCAACTGGCTCAGCACAACGTAATTGTCCGTTATCTATTAATTCAATTACTTCACGAATAGCTGCTTGTGTAGCATCTTCTTGTAATAACTCACGGTTATCCCAAGCTTTTTCGATTATTTCTCTTAAATTTTCCATTTCTTCAACTAATGAGGTACAAATATAAAATATATCTGCGTTTAAATAAACCTTTTTATAAATTTGCAGAATGGCAAGAATCGTAGCAATAGATTTTGGAGGCAAAAGAACAGGAGTAGCAGCGACAGATGAATTACAAATCATCGCCTCTCCTATCGACACAATCGAGACAAGTAAATTAATGGATTTCTTTGAAAAATATTTATTTACCGAAAATGTTTCTGATTTAGTAGTTGGACTTCCAATGCGTTTTTCAGGTGAAGTAAATGACATAGAAATTGAGATAAAAAAATTTATAGAAAAATTTTCAGCTAAATTTCCTACTATTAAAATTCATCGCGAAAACGAGATGTTCACATCCAAAATGGCTTCTAGAGCAATGTTTGAAGGAGGGCTTAAAAAGAAAAAAAGACAAGAGAAGGGAATGGTAGATAAAGTAAGTGCTGTAATAATTTTACAATCATTTTTATCTCATAAACTATAACAAAATTGTATCTTTGCCCATTATTTAATAAAAAATAAAATTAAATGGTATTACCAGTTGTAGCTTACGGAGATCCTGTACTTCGTAAAGTTTCACAAGATATAGATCAGGATTACAAAAACTTAAAAGAGTTAATCGACAATATGTTCGAGACAATGTACGACTCTAATGGT
Organism: Faecalibacter bovis; assembly: GCF_017948305.1. Classification (NCBI taxonomy): domain Bacteria; kingdom Pseudomonadati; phylum Bacteroidota; class Flavobacteriia; order Flavobacteriales; family Weeksellaceae; genus Faecalibacter; species Faecalibacter bovis. Next base: position 2,158,910 of record NZ_CP072842.1, on the reverse strand, counting down.
GTTGGAATTGCTGCTCCACAAATCGGTCGCGACATTCGTTTATTTATTGTAGATTGTAGTCCATTCGCTGATGACGAAGATTATGAAGATATTGAGAAGGAATTAGAATCTTTCAAAAAAGTTTTCATCAATCCTAAAAAAATCAGTGAATCTGAAGGTGATGAATGGAAATTCTCAGAAGGATGTTTAAGTATTCCACACATTCACGAAGAGGTTTCTAGACCAGCTTCTATCACATTAGAATATTACGACGAAAATTGGAATAAACATACCGAAACTTTTTCGGATATTCGCGCTCGAGTTATTCAACACGAATTTGATCATTTGGAAGGTAAACTTTTTATTGATTATATTTCGAGCTTCAAAAAGAAATTAATAAGTAATAAATTAAAAAACATAACAAAAGGGAACGTGAAAACATCTTACAAGATGAAATTCCCTATATAGTCCCTTAAACATAAATTAGAATATGGATTTATCAAGAGTTATCGCAATTTCAGGAAAACCAGGTTTATACCGTTTAGTTTCTCAAACTAGAAACGGTTTCGTAGTTGAAGATTTAGACAAAGGAAAAAAAGTTTCAATCGCTGCTAACTACAACGTAAGTTTATTAGACAATGTTGCTATTTACGGTGTAGCTCAAGAATACCCTTTAGCTGAAGTTTTCTTTAGAATTTATAAAAAAGAGAACGGTGGTGCTTCTATCGACCACAAATCATCTGGAACTGAATTACGTGCATATATGGAGCAAGTTTTACCAGAATATGACGATTCAAGAGTTTATGATTCTGATTTAAAAAAGTTATTCCAATGGTATAACATTTTACAATCTAAAGGATTATTAAACATTGATTTAGCTGCTGTAGAAGCTGCTATGGCTGCTCAACAAGCAGATGTAGAAGCTGCTCAAGCAGAAGAAGTTGTTGAAGAAAAACCTAAGAAAAAAGCAGCTCCTAAAAAAGCAAAAGCAACTGAAGCAGACGCTGAAGAAAAACCAGCTAAGAAAACTGCTGCTAAAAAAACTACAAAGAAAAAAACTGAAGAATAATCTTTTGATATGAATACACGTAAAAATCAATTAGAAGCCTTCAATCGTTTGTTGGATATAATGGATGAGTTACGTGAAAAGTGTCCTTGGGATCGTAAACAAACTAATGAAACGTTACGAACGTTAAGCATTGAGGAAATCTACGAACTATCGGACGCAATTATCGAAAATGATTCAGATGAAATAAAAAAAGAACTAGGTGATGTTTTTCTTCACCTAGTTTTTTATTCTAAAATAGCATCAGAAAAAGGTCAATTCGACGTTGCTGATGTACTGAATTCTATTTGTGATAAATTAATTCACAGACATCCTCATATTTATGGTAACACCGTCGCAGACACCGAAGAAAAAGTACTTCAAAATTGGGAAAAATTAAAACTGAAAGAAGGTAATCAATCTGTTCTTTCTGGTGTTCCCACTTCCCTACCAGCAATGGTCAAAGCCTATCGTATACAAGACAAAGTAAAAGGTGTTGGATTCGAATTTGAAAATGCTGAGCAAGTTTTCGAAAAAATCCAAGAAGAGATTATTGAATTTAAAAATGAAACAAATCCTACTGATCGTGAAATGGAATTTGGTGATATTTTGTTTTCATTAATTAATTATGGACGATTTGTTGGTATAAATTCTGAAGATGCTTTAGAAAGATCTAACAAGAAATTCATTTCAAGATTTCAAATTTTAGAAGAATTAGCTAAAGAAAAAGGGTTGATTTTAGGCGAAATGACACTTTCAGAATTAGAAGAACTTTGGAATTTAGCGAAAATTCGCTAGTGTAAAACAAACACTATAACTCAATATTCATCAACACTATAATACTGATTATTAATATGTTACAAACTATATAAATAGTTTTTATATACACCGATTAAAGAAAGTATAAGAAAACATTGCGCTCGCTAAAAAAACAGGCCTATATTTGCAATGGTTATAGCGGGCAATAGCTTGTAATAATGGAAGGAAGTTTGTTTACTATGTAAACAGTTTTCTCATTTTTTTGTGGTTTTGATGAAAAGGTGACTTATGTCGCCTTTTTATTTTTTTATCTACTTCATACTTTATTTTTTTCCTATACTATTTCGTAAATTTGCTGTTATGCAATTTCAAATTAATTCAGAATTTGATCCTACAGGAGATCAACCAAAAGCTATCGAACAATTAGCTAAAGGAATCTTAGACGGAGATAAATACCAAACACTTTTAGGTGTTACTGGTTCAGGTAAGACTTTTACTATTGCAAATGTAGTACAAGAGGTACAACGACCAACTCTTGTTTTGGCACACAACAAAACATTAGCTGCACAATTATTTATGGAGTTTAAAGAATTTTTCCCAAATAATGCAGTCGAATACTTCGTGTCATACTACGACTATTATCAGCCAGAAGCTTATATCCCTTCATCTGGTGTTTATATCGAAAAGGATTTATCTATTAACGAAGAAATTGAGAAACTTCGTTTAAGCACCACATCTTCCCTTTTATCAGGTCGAAGAGATATTCTTGTTGTTGCATCTGTTTCTTGTTTATACGGAATTGGAAATCCAGCTGAATTTCATAAAAATTTAATACAAGTTGAAACAGGACAAATCATTTCTCGAACTAAATTTCTTCATCAACTTGTTCAAGCATTATATTCAAGAACAGAAGGTGCTTTTCAGCGTGGAAATTTCAGAATTAAAGGAGATACCTTAGATATTTTTCCAGCTTATGCTGATGATGGAATTAGAGTTAGTTTTTTTGGTGATGAAATTGAAGAAATCACTATTTTTAATACAGAAACTGGAGAAACCACTTCTCGACTAGATAAAATCAATATTTATCCTGCCAATTTATTTGTTACTTCGAAAGATACTTTAAATGGCGCTATAAAAGATATTCAAATCGATTTAGGAAAACAAGAATCTTATTTTCATGATATTGGAAAATTTCTTGAAGCAAAACGTTTAAAAGAGCGTACCGAATTTGATTTAGAAATGATTAAAGAACTAGGTTATTGTTCTGGAATCGAAAATTATTCTCGTTATTTAGATGGTCGCGAACCAGGTACACGTCCTTTCTGTCTGTTAGATTATTTTCCTGAAGATTATTTAATGGTCATAGATGAATCTCACGTTACTGTTTCTCAGGTTCATGCCATGTATGGTGGCGATCGTTCTCGTAAAGAGAATTTAGTTGAATACGGTTTCCGTTTACCTGCAGCAATGGACAATCGACCATTAAAATTTGAAGAGTTTGAGGCATTACAGAACCAAGTGATACACGTTTCTGCTACACCTGCGAATTACGAACTTGAAAAATCTGAAGGTATCGTTGTTGAACAAGTCATTAGACCTACTGGATTATTAGACCCAATCATAGAAGTTCGTCCTACACAAAATCAAGTCGATGATTTGATGGAAGAAATTAATAAACGTGTAGAAGTTGATGAACGTGTTTTAGTTACGACGTTAACAAAACGTATGGCTGAAGAATTGACCAAATATTTAACTAAATATGGCGTTCGCTGTCGTTATATACATTCTGATGTAGATACATTAGAGCGTGTACAGATTATGGCTGATTTACGTGCTGGATTATTTGATGTTTTAGTTGGTGTTAATCTTCTTCGTGAAGGTTTAGATTTACCTGAAGTTTCTTTGGTCGCAATTTTAGATGCTGATAAAGAAGGTTTCTTACGAAGCAATCGCTCCCTTACGCAAACTGTTGGTCGTGCTGCGCGAAATATTAACGGATTAGCAATTATGTATGCCGATAAAATTACAGACAGTATGCGCCAAACGATTGATGAAACAGAACGTCGTCGTGAAATACAAATAAAATACAATGAAGATCACGGGAAAGTTCCTCAAGCTTTAAATAAAAAAATCACAAAACTAAGTTTAGCCGCAGCTGATTTTGAAAACAATCCATACGAACAAAAAACTTTGGTTGCAGTTGCAGCTGAAGAAAAAGTAAATTATTCGGAAGATGAAAAGGAAAAATTAATCGAAAAATTACAAAAAGAGATGGAAAATGCTGCAAAAAATCTTGATTTTATAAAAGCAGCTGAATTTCGAGATAAAATAAATGCATTAAAAGAATAATATTTTATTTTAGTGATTCTTTACAAATGAACAAAGCAATAATGAAAATTTTCAATTACATTATACTTATGTTTCCATTTTTACTTGGAAGTTGTAACGTATATATTTCTGATAACGATGTAATCGAAACCCAAAATTTAGGTACAATTGAAGTTTCTAATCTTGTAAATGAACCTAAACGTACATTAACAACAAAATTTAATACTCCAAGTGGATTTACTAGAGTTAATCCCACTACTCCATTTGCGGTTTATTTGAATCACATACCACTAAAAGGTCAAAACGGAACTGTTAAACTGTATGATGGAACTGATAAATTAAACCGTAATTCCTATGTAGGTGTATTAGATTTGCAACCGTTTACAAATAATGTACAATTTCATACCAATGCAATTTTTCGTTTAAGAGCAGAATTTTTGTATCATAATAAAAGATACGATGAAATTGATTTTAAAATCTCGAATAAATTATCTTATGTATCTTACTCGAAATATGCCAATGGAGACTTTTCTTATGCCAAGCTTTTAGAGTACATGGATAAATTTCTTACAGCCACTTCAACGAATAGTTTAAGTCATATAACATCACCTATAAAATTAAAAGATATAACTATTGGAGATGTTTTCATGCAAAAATCTTCAACAAAAAGTCATGCAGTTATAGTGATGGATATGGCAGTAAATAATAAAGGAGAAAAAATCATGTTATTAGCTCAAAGCTACTATCCAGGTCAAGACATACAAATTTTAGCTAATCCATCCGATGAAAATCTTTCTCCTTGGTACAAAGTAAAAGAAGGGAATCTTTTAACACCTGAATGGCGTTTTATTTCCTCTGATTTAGTTCGCTTTAATTAGAATTTATTGAATAAATCTATTTGAATTATTACATTTGTATAGAATAAAATATAAAACAAACACGGACATCCTACTGATAGGGAAAAATTAACAACATGCAAAGAGTTTATTTAGATAATGCAGCTACAACAGCAATTCATCCACAAGTAATTGAAGAGATGATAAAAGTGATGAAAAATTGCTATGGTAATCCTTCTTCTACACATATTTTTGGTAGAGAAGCTAAAGCATTATTAGAATTTGCGAGGAAAAAAATTGCTCAACAACTGAATGCTACACCTGCAGAAATTTACTTTACTTCTTGTGGTACTGAATCAAACAACACAATTATACGTTCTTGTGTAAACGATTTAGGTGTAACGCGAATCATTACAACTTACATGGAACACAAATGTGTAATGGAAAGTGTTAGTGACTTAGAAAATAGAGAAAAAGTTGAAGTTATTCGACTAAATATATTAAAAGACGGATCTATTGATTACGATCAATTTGAAGAATTAATCAAAGATCAATCTAAGAAAACATTAGTTTCGTTAATGCACGCTAACAACGAAATTGGAAATTTGTTAGACGTAAAAAGAATTTCTGCTTTAACTAAAGCTAACAATGCATTATTTCATACAGATACAGTTCAGACTGTAGGACATTACCCAATTGATGTTGAAGATTTAGGAATCGATTTCGCTTCATGTTCAGCACATAAAATTCATGGACCAAAAGGAGCTGGATTTTTATACGCACGTAAATCAACACACATCAAACCATTAATTGCTGGTGGTGGACAAGAAAGAGGTTTACGATCAGGAACTGAAAATGTATATGGAATTGTTGGTTTATCTAAAGCATTGGATATTTCTTTAGAAGAATTAGAAAATCATACAAAGCATATTAAAGAATTAAAAAAATATGCAATTGACGAATTAACTTCAAAAATTCCAGGTGTTGGATTTAATGGTTTAAGCAGTGATTTTGACAAAAGTTTATACACTGTTTTAAGTATCAAATTACCTTTCCATGACACTTTAATTGGTTTCGAATTAGAACTAGCTGGGATTGCAGTTTCTCAAGGTTCTGCTTGTAGTTCTGGCGCGGCTAAAGTTTCTAAAGTAATTGAAACTTTATATTCTGAAGAAGAAATTAATAAAATGACGCCGTTACGTGTTTCATTTAGTTACATGAATACTAAAGAAGATATTGATGCGTTAGTTTCGACTTTAGAAAAAATTGCAAGTAAACATTTAGCTATTAACGCTTAATCATATAAACCTCCTAATAAGGAGGTTTTTTTATGCTTTTTTTTATGACACCTACAATTCTCATTCGTTTCAAAAATTAATGTATTTAGATATATTTGCATCTTTAATATTATAATTTGGATCAAGCATCAACATTTAATAGTTTAGATATTTTAATCGCAATTGCTCTTGCATTTGGGATTATAAATGGGTTATTTAAAGGTTTTATTTCACAATTAATTGGATTATTTGGATTTTTTATTGCGATTTGGATCAGTTTTAAATTCTATCAACTTGTCAGCATTTTCGTAGGAAGTCAAAACATTGTTGCAGATGGTTTTGTATCTATTGTTTCTCTGATTTTAACCTTTGCAATTGCATTTTTCTCAATCAAATTATTATCATCTCTGACCGAAAAAACCGTTCAAATGATTGGACTTGGTTTCGTCAATCGAATAGCAGGAGCCACATTAGGTTTGATTATTTTATTACTTTTAGTGTCATCAGTTCTTTTCTACATAGATCCTATCTTGGAAATTGGTTTTAAAGAAACCAAAGAAAATAGTATTTTATATCCTTATTTGATTGATTCTGCTGAATTTGTAAAAAACTTATTGTACGAAACCAAAGATGCATTAAGAGAACAAGATCAAATTAAATCAGAAAATTATTTATAAAATATAATTTGTTTAAATTTAACACATGAATACATATACAGAGAGTCAAAGAATGTTTGATTCAACTTTCAACAAAATTATTATTTTATTAGTTGTCATATTATTAGGAAAAATTTTATACACTAATATTACAGAAGGTTTTCAAACTTCATCCATTTTGTCCTTTATATTATTACCACTTTGTATTATATTATTTGTTTTGTTTAAGGTTAAAACTAAAATCACAAAAGAAAGTATAAATGTCAAAATAGTTCCATTCAATTTAACAAATCAAACTATTTTATGGAGTGATACCAAAAAGGTTGAAGTTGTACAGTATTCTGCTATTAAAGAATATGGCGGTTGGGGATACCGAAGAAGTAAAACTGGTAAAGCAATTAATCCTTCAGGAAAATTCGGACTTAAAATTTATTTTAAAGATGGTACACACCTTTTAATCGGAACTAGACGACCAGACGAATTATCTGAATTTATTAAGAATATAAAGAAATAAAAATAAGGGCTCTTGATTGTAGCCCTTTTATATTGACAAAAATTTATATTTAAACATATTATAAAACGCCATAAATTGTCGCACAAAATACTTTCTTTTGTAAAACAATAGCAATTTTAAACACTATGACAACGATTTTAGTAGCAATAGTATTTTTTGTATTAGGAGGTGTAATCGCTCATTTATTTACTAAGAGCAAATTATCTTCTGAACAAATTTCTAATCAAATTCGATTTGAAGAATTAGAAAAATCAAACATAGCATTACGTTCTGAATTATCTGAAGCGAAAGACAATGCGAATGAATTACAGTTTGAGTGGTTCAAAGAAAAAGAACGTAATACTGAACTGAATACAAAATACCAAGAAGTTTTAAAATCTGCTGAAGAACAGAAAAATTTCCTTGCGGAAACAAATGAAAGATTAAAAGAACAATTTGAAGCTTTATCTTCTAAAGTTTTACAAAATAACAACCAACAATTCTTAGATTTAGCCAAAACAGCTTTAGATAATCACATCAACGAGTCTAAAAATGATTTAGAAAAAAGACAACAAGCAATAGATTCGATCGTAAAACCTTTGAGTGAAAGCTTATCTAAATTTGATGGTAAAATTCAAGAAATTGAAAAAGCTCGTGAAGGTGCTTATTCTGAAATTAAAGTATTCCTTGATGCCATGAAAGGAACAACAGATAAATTGCAAAAAGAAACAAACACGTTAGTTTCTGCTTTAAAAACTTCGCACACTCGTGGTAAATACGGTGAAATTGGGTTAAAACGTGTGGTTGAATTTGCTGGAATGTCTTCATTTTGTGATTTTGAAGAACAAACTTCTGTACAATCTGAAAATGGATTACTTCGTCCAGATTTAATTGTAAATCTTCCAGGCGGTAGAAAAGTTATTATTGATTCAAAAGTTCCTCTGAACCAATATATGCAAGCTTTTGAAACAGAAGATGAAGACTTAAGAAAACATCATTTAATCAATCATGCAAAAGCTGTAAGAGAACATTTGAAAAATTTAAGTTCAAAAGCTTATTGGAATCAATACAATGATGCACCGGATTATGTTGTGATGTATTTACAAATTGAAAGTTCATTCGGTTCTGCGTTAGAATTGGACCGAACTTTGATTGAAGATGCATTAAACAATAGAATTATTATAGCAACTCCTACTACATTAATTACAATGCTTAGAACGATTGCTTTTAGCTGGCAACAAATTCATGTCGCTGATAATATTTATCAAATGCGTGATGCCGGAATAGAATTATACAATCGTGTAAATGTACTAATACAGCATTTTTCAAGTGTAGGACACAATTTAAATCAAGCAACACAAAGTTATAATAAGGCAATTGGTTCATTAGAAAGTCGCTTCATTCCTCAAGTTAAAAAACTGAAAGAAATTGGCGGAACTTTAATGGAAAAAGAAATAAATGAAACTAAACCAATAGACACAATGATTCGTGCAATAAATCAGACAGATTATCAATAAACGTCCTATATTTGCACAATCTTTTATTAAGAATGAGAAATATTTTACTTTTTGTAACCACTATCTTTTGCTCTAATGTTTTTGGACAGATAGATTACGAAAATAACGCTGTGCAAGTTAAGCCTAATTGGGAGCTTAAGAAGATTTATCAATACGATTTTGCTGATCAGAATATATCTATTTCTGTCAATGATACGACAATGAATGTTATTAATTATTCACAAAAATCATTGAATGTTTTAGATAAAAACAATTTTGCGTATAAATTGGAATTGATTAATGGTAAAAATACTTCAAACGATCCAGATGAATTTTATAGAGATTTCATCAACAATTCGAGTGGAATAAAATATCAATTCACAACAAATCTTTCTGGCGAATTTTTAGAGTTACTGAATATTGATGATATTCGTAAAAGTTTCTTAAACGTAACGAAAGATTTAGGTAATATAAAAAGAAAATCAAAGGATTACAAGAATAATATTGCAGAATTAGAAAATATGATTAATTCTGATGGATACATTCCTTATGTTTTCGACCAAGAAATTCAAGTATTAAATTTTTTCAACGGATATTACCTTAAATTGGGTGAACAATATGTTGGAAAAACTGTGCAAGACAATATTTTTGGTTTCCCTATTTCATCTACAACTACAACTTATTTAAAAGAAATTGATAAAACGAATGAAACTTTTACAGTTGCTTCAGATCAAAATTTAAGTAAGGATGATTTTGAAAAACTTTGGGAAGAAATGGCTTATTATATGCTGAATGACAAGAATTTACAATTAAGCCAAGATCAAATAAAAAAGGAAATTAAAAAATATTCGGAAACTGTTGAACTTAAAGTTGGATACGTTTCTAAATATGATAAAAACGCTATTTTATTAGAATCTGACTATCGTTTTGTCATGAATATTGGCTCTAAAAAAACTATCAATCATTTAAATATTAAGCGTACGAATTAATTTTATTTTCTTTGATTAAAATCTCAATTACGATTAGTTTTTAATAATTTTCTTACTTTTGATTCAATATTACAGTTTCAAGTTAATGAAAAACATTTTTACATACTTATTTTTATTTTTTACTAGTGTTTTGTCTTTCGGTCAAATAATCGAAGGTGATTCTATTGTAAATCCGAAAATATTTTGGAATGTAAATGATGTAAAAAACTATATTTTCAAAACTAAAGAAACTAAAAAAACTGCCGAAACTTTTCAGCAAGAAGAAATATCTTACAATGTAAGAATTAATATTTTAGATGTTTTTGGTGACGAAACTACAGTTTTATGGACATATGAAAACGTAAAATTTGATTCAAATAATTTCGTTAATAATCCTTTATATTTAGTTGACAAAGTTACCATTAAGTACGTGATTGACGCGCAGGGTAGATTTTTACGTTTTGAAAATATTCCTCAAACTATTACTGATTATTTAGCTTCTGCTGAAGTGATTAAAAATGAATACTTCAATCAAACTGAAATACAATCTAAAATCCAAGATTTAATTAACATCTATTCAACTCCAGAAAATATTACGCGTATTTTCGAGAAAGATATTCGCCAATTCCATTTGTTTTTTGGTAAAGGAAAATTTGATACAAAAGGAAGTACGATTGAATTTAATTCGTACATGGATAATTTATTTAGCACATCTCCTACTCCAGCTAAAACTTCAATGAAATTGAATGAGATTGCTTACACAGGAACAAATTATACCATTAATGCTTTACAAATGGCAGATAAAGAATGGTTGGCTAATTCTTGGTTCAACTACCTAAAGCAATTATCAGAAGAGTTAGAAACTGAAAAACCAGATGATAGCCGTTTACAAGACGAAATTATTTACAATGTAAATACAACTTCTAGAATTAAAGACAACGGTTGGATTACATACAGTTCCGAAATAAAAACTGTCAACTTTCAGGATACAAACTACACACTTGTAAGGAGAATTGAAATGGATTAGTCCAATATCATTCAAAACCCTTATTTAATCATATTTATTAGCGATAATTTACTTCGGAAATCCGAATTAAATTTCTTAATTTTGCAGTCTATTTAAAAAAAATCATAACAATCATGCAATTGTCTGAACAAGAAATTATTCGTAGAGAAAAATTACAGCAATTAAGAGATTTAGGTATCGAGCCTTATCCTGCTGAAGAATTTGTAGTAACTTCTAATTCGAAAGAAATAAAGGAAAAATACGAAGAAGGTAAGATTGTAAAGCTTGCAGGTCGTATGATGAGCGTTCGTGTAATGGGTAAAGCATCTTTTGCTGAATTACAAGACACGGAAGGAAGAATCCAAATCTACGTTGCTCGTGAAGATATCTCTTCAACTGAGGAAGCTGTAGAATACAACACTGTTTTCAAAAAATTATTAGATATTGGTGATTTCATCGGTATTGAAGGTTATTTATTCAAAACTAAAGTTGGTGAAATTTCTGTACACGTTACAAAATTAACTGTTTTAGCTAAAACGTTACGTCCTTTACCTATCGTTAAAACTGACGACGAAGGTAAAGTTTATGATGCTTTTGTTGATCCAGAGTTACGTTACCGTATGCGTTATGTGGATTTAGTTGTTAATCCTCAAGTGAAAGAAATTTTCATCAAAAGAACTAAGTTATTTACTGCAATGCGTAACTTCTTCAACGACCGTGGTTACATGGAAGTTGAGACACCTGTATTACAGTCAATTCCTGGTGGAGCGTCTGCACGCCCATTCATCACGCATCATAATGCTTTAGATATTCCATTATATTTACGTATCGCGAACGAATTATACTTAAAAAGATTAATCGTTGGTGGTTTTGAAGGGGTTTATGAATTCTCTAAAAACTTCCGTAACGAAGGAATGGACCGTACGCATAATCCTGAATTTACAGCGATGGAAATTTATGTAGCTTACAAAGACTACAACTGGATGATGGATTTCACAGAGCAATTATTAGAGCACTGTGCAATTGCTGTAAACGGAACTTCTGAAGCTCAGTTTGGTGAACATAAAATTAACTTTAAAGCACCTTACAAACGTGTAACAATGCGTCAATCGATCATTGATTTCACTGGTTTTGATATCGAAGGTAAATCTGAAGCAGAATTATACGAAGCTGCTAAAGGAATGGGTATCGAAGTGGATGAAACTATGGGTAAAGGAAAGTTAATTGACGAAATTTTTGGTGAAAAATGTGAAGGAAATTACATCCAACCAACTTTCATTACTGATTATCCAAAAGAAATGTCTCCTTTAACTAAAGAACATCGTGATAATCCAAATTTAACTGAGCGTTTCGAGTTAATGGTTTGTGGAAAGGAAATTGCAAACTCTTATTCTGAGTTAAATGATCCAATTGACCAACGTGAGCGTTTTGAAGAACAATTAAAATTATCTGAAAAAGGTGATGATGAAGCAATGTTCATCGATCAAGATTTCTTACGTGCATTAGAATACGGAATGCCTCCAACAGGTGGTTTAGGTATTGGAATGGATCGTTTAATCATGTATTTAACAAATAATCCTTCAATTCAAGAAGTTTTATTCTTCCCACAAATGCGTCCAGAAAAGGCTGCTCCTTCTTACGAATTAACAGAAGAAGAAAATGCAATTATTGATTTATTAAAAGCTAATAATAATATTGAATTAGCTGACTTAAAAAACCAATCAGGTTTAAGTGGTAAGAAATGGGATAAATCAATGAAAAACTTAGGAAAATATAACTTAACTAAAGTAAATGTAAACGGTGATTCTAAAACTGTTGAATACTTAGGAGAGTAATTAAAATACAACCCTTTCATCTATTTAGATGATACTTTAGAAGCTATTTCTTTTCGAGAAATAGCTTCTTTTTTTATTAAAAAAAATCCAAAATTTTTAAAATTTTGGACTTTACTTTTATTTACTCAAAGATTTTTTAAATCTAACATTGTAAATACTAACTAAAATTAATCTACTTTATTATGATCTAAAACTTTATGATCAATTGCTATTGTATCAACTTCTATTATGGAATAACTTGCTTTAGCTTCCTTGTATTTACAACTAATAAGTAAAAAAAATACGAGGCAGACAAACAATTTTTTCATTTTAATAATTTATATTAAATCATAAATCAAATTATATACCAATAAACTTATTTAACTTGAACTTTTTTGTTAAAAGAATAAATTAAATAAAATAAGAATGGCAAAATAATGATACTACCTAATAATAATGCCCAACCCAATACTTGTATTGTTTTTACAGAGTAATTTGATTCTAATAAAGAATATGATGTTCCGTCTTTGAATGTTATCAAATTTGGAAAATGAGAATAGGATACAGCAAACAAAATCATCAAAACAATGCAACCTGCAATGACACGACTTAAAATGTCTTGATGTTGTTTTAATGAAAAATTTAATGCAATAATAGATAGTGTAGCTAATCCTACGGCTAAATACCCTCTCCAATCATAATATATCCATTGCGTTAATGGAATTTCTTTCCAAAAAGAAACTAAAAAAACTAATCCACCAGTAAGAAAAATTGCAATAGAATATCTTTTCGCTATATTTCTCAAAGCTTGTTTGTCGGCAAGATCATCAATAGAATGAATAGAAAATATGGAAGCTAAAAATCCACAAATAGAAACCGTAAAGATTCCGACCGAAATATTAAACCAAGTCAACCAAGAATATACGTAAGCCGAAAGGAAATCTGTAGCCTTATGATCAATAGATCCTGAAACCGTAGAAGCTGCAATAATGCCTAAAAATAATGGTGTAATTAAACTAGAAATCGTAAAAATAACAGCGTATAATTTGTGCCATTCATCTTTTATCACATCATAATTACGAAAAGTAAACGAAGTTCCTCGCGCTATAATACCAAGTAACATTATAACTAATGGAATATGTAAGAAATTAGATAAATCTGCATAAATCTTAGGAAATCCAACAAATAATATCACAATAGAAATAATTAACCACATGTGATTTGCTTCCCAAATTGGACCAATAGAATTATACATAATTCGCTGTGTTTTCTCTTTAAAATCTTTGGTCGAAAATAATTCAACAATACCTGCTCCAAAATCTGCTCCTCCAAATATGACATACATTCCTAATGCAGTCCATAAAAATGCGATAACAACATAAATCATGCTTAATGTTTTTCAGGATTATAATTAGGATCATTCGGATCGTATAATTTTGCAACCATTTGGATTTGTCTGTTCATCAAAAACGCTAAAATTATTGATAACGAAACAAATACTGCAGTAAATATGTAAAATGAATACTGTATTCCAGGCATTGGCGTAACTGCATCTACAGTTCGCATTATTCCGTAAATTATCCACGGTTGACGTCCAACTTCAGTTACAGTCCATCCCGCTTCTAAAGCAATGTATCCAAATGGAGTCGCAATCATAAAAATTTTATACATCCATCTGGTATTTAACCATTTTTTCTTGAAAAATTTTGAAAATAAATAAATCATTGCAATTAACATCATCAGCATGCCGAATGTAATCATTATCTGAAAAGCATAATGCGTAATTGCCACAGGAGGCCATTCATCTTTCGGAAATTCATTTAAACCTTTAACCGGAGTTTCAAAATCAGAATGTACCAAGAAACTTAATACGCCAGGAAGTTTAATTGCGTAATTTATCTGTTCATTTTCTTCATCAACAACTCCTCCTAAAACAAAAGGTGCACTTTTTTCCGTATGAAAATGTGCTTCCATGGCCGCAAGTTTTATCGGTTGTCTATCTGCAACATCTTTCGCAGAAATATCACCACTTAATGGCGCTAACATTGCCGCAATAACTGCAATCATTGCACTAATATTAAAAGCCTTTTGATGAAAAATAACGTTTTTACACTTCAGAATCAAATATGCATGTAACCCCGCAACAGCAAAACCAGTTGCACAAAATGCAGCTACTGTCATATGCAAAGCCTGTGAAAACCAAGCGTCATTAAACATCGCTTGTATAGGATCAATATTTAAATAATCTCCATTAACATATTCAAATCCCCTTGGCGAATTCATCCAAGCATTTGCAGCAACAACTAATATTCCTGATGAAAGTCCACTAATCCCAACAATTACACCACATATCCAATGAAACCATTTATTGAATCGGTTCCAACCGTAAAGAAAAAATCCTAAGGCAATGGCTTCTATAAAGAACGCGGTTCCTTCTAATGAAAAAGGCATTCCGAAAATTGGACCTGCATGTTCCATAAATTTAGGAAAAAGTAATCCTAATTCGAACGAAAGCATCGTCCCAGAAACTGCTCCGGTAGCAAATAAAATAGCAACGCCTTTGCTCCATGCTTTTGTAAGTCCTTTATAAATTTCCTTTTCAGTTTTTAAATATTTATAATGAGCTATTGCCATCATAAAAGGCATTACCATTCCGATACAGGAAAATACGATGTGAAATGCTAGTGATAATGCCATCTGACTTCTTGCTGCGATAAAATCATCCATTGGGAAAATGTTTTGTTTGTTATGTTTTGTTTGTTTAAATTCTTTAAAATTAGAAATTAAAAAAAGGCATTTCGATTGACGAAATACCTTTTTTTATGATATTAATTATTATTTACCAGTGGCTGGAATTAACCATTTAAATTCTGGAGCATCTTCTGGAATTACAATTCGTTGTGAAATTCTTTCCATACGGTCTGGGAATTTCATGATGTAATCACGTGCTTTTTCAGCTTCATCATTTAAACCTGTAACTTTATCTAGTTCCCAAATTGAAATTAATTTTCTCATGATGTCCACATAATCTTGTGCTGTATAAACACCAATACGTTGAGCAGCATCTGAAAATGGTTCAAATAAATTTCCTTTTTCTTGACCTGATTCACGTAAAAAGTGAGCTGGCATCACAATTTTAAGTTTAAACATGTATTGTACCGCTTTCATCATTTCTGATGGATCAACTTCAAAAATACGTCTAACAAATTCTGAATAAGCTAAATGGTGACGCATTTCATCTCCTGCGATAATTTTACACATACGAGATAATTTTTTTGCACCGTAATCTTTAGCAATTCTTGATACATTATTGTGAGAAATATAAGTTGCTAACTCTTGGAAACTCGTATAAACGAAGTTTCTGTAAGGATCGTGAGATGTACCAATATCAAAACCATCGTTAATTAAATGTTGTGTAGAAATTTCTACTTCACGCATATTAATACGACCTGATAAGTATAAAAATTTATTTAACACATCACCATGGCGATTTTCTTCACCTGTCCAATGTCTGATCCATTTTGCCCATCCATTTTCTAAATACTTCCCTTCTTCATCTACAATACCTTGCATTTGTAATAACCAAGATTCGTAAGTTGGTAAAGCTTCTTCTGTAATTGTGTCACCAATTAAAGTAACCCAAAAATCGTCTGGTAATTCTTTTGATATTTCTTGTAATTCTTTAATCTCGTCATAAAATGTATCTGACTGAGAATTTGGTAAAAAGTCTGTTGGTTGCCAAATTTTTTCAACTGGAACTAAAAATTTCTCCATGAAAGAATCAACATCCTTTTCAAGAAGCTGCATTACTTCCAATCTAACGTTGTGTATTGACATAATATTTTCTTAATAAATTATTTTAGATTTTACTACTTGTTCTGTTTTTTCGAAAAGTTCATCAAATTTGTAATCACTTACTTTAATTGGATCGTGATATTCAATTGTAACTTTCGAACCTAAATTTAAAGGAAATTTTCCCCATTTAGTAATTTGCCAAGTATTATTTATAGTTATCGGTACAACATAAGCACTTTTCGCATACTTTGTTAGCACCTTTAAACCACTTTCTTTAAACCCTCTCGGGGTACCATCTTTACTCCTTGTTCCCTCTGGGAAGATGATTGCTGAGTAATTATTTTCTTGGATGTAAATCGCTAATTTTTTAATTGCATCAATGGCTTGTTTACCATTTTTACGATCAATTAAAGCTGAACCTCCTTTTTGTAAATTATAAGAAACGCTTGGGATTCCTTTTCCTAATTCAATTTTAGAAATAAATTTTGGATTGAATTCAGATAAATCATACTCTAAAGGAGATACATCATACATACTTTGATGATTAGCTACAAATATAACCGGAACACCTTTAGGAATTTTTTCTTTTCCTGAATATTTATAAGTTGTAAATAAAACTTTTGTAGAAGCTACCAATAACCCATTCAATACTTTAACAGACTGATGATGTGCTTGATAACCACCTAAATTATACGCCAACCATTGCACTACATGCATAATAACTAGCGTTAAACCATACAAAAGATAAAAAATAATTGTAAATGGAATAGCAAGTAATTTTTTCAATGTTAAATTTTTTCCAAAGTTAATTAAAATAAAATCTTTACAAGGAATGATTAATAGAAGGATTTGCTAATTTTTATTCAAAATCAATAATTCTTCTTGATTTTCATTCAAAAATACAATTTGTTTATTCGTTCTATTTTTAATAAGTATGGTTTCTTTCAAAATTTGGTCTAAATCCATCCCTTGAACTTCACAAGTTTTTTGTGTTGATGTGATATTTGAAAATAAAATAGCAGGCTCAAAGCGATTATAATTTGCTGATACAACCTGACAACCATTAGATAATACAACTTTATTTAATTCTTCTTCAAAATAAACTTTCACATTCATGTTAGTTTCCTTCCACTTCCCTGCTAATAAAACTTTAGTGTCAGCTGTAGATGCTGTTTGTATAGGCAATTTTGATGTAGAACAACTTGTGATTAATGTAAATAAAATGATAATAAAACTAAAAAATTTCATTGTGGTTAATATTGTTAAATTTTAAACGAATGTAGGAATTCTATCTTTAAATATTATCACTTATTTTTGCAGAAATTCATTTACAATGGCAAATACAAGAAAAGCGGAAGTCTTTACAGATGCAAATGGTAATAAAAAAGTAAAATTAGAGCGTAAGCCTACTTTTTATAAAATTTATGATTTAATAAAAGAAGATTGGTTTGTAGAAGATGGATTATATGAGTTAGATTTTTTTGTAACGCCAAGTGTTGAAATTGAATTAGACAAACCAATTATTAATTACAAACAATTAAGCGAAAAAGGCCGAACAGCATTACAATAGAAACATCCTAATAAGGGTGTTTTTTTTATTTTTAATCTTTCCTTTATATAAAACTCATATTTTGATTCATATAGCTAAGCACTATAGTTTTAAATTTAAAACATTAACTTTAATAATATAAATAACTTTATTTATAAAGCCTTATTTTATACATCTATTAATCATTAATAATTACTTAAAAATAAAATATGAATTTTAAAAAAAATGAAGCTAAAGTCTTAATCAATGAAAAAGGTATCAAACAAATACAATTATGGGAATCTAACCCTGTCGAGCATATAAAAACATACAATTTATTAAAAAATCATTCTGATAAAATTCCAACTGGAATTTATCCAAGTTTTTTATTTACTAAAGAAGATATAGTTTCAATGGCTAATTTTGTAAAAATTGATGGTAATTATGATGTAAGTAAAGAAGGGAGACAATTATCTGAAAAAGGGTTGATTTTTTTCAATATAAAATAGTTTTACTTTCAAGATATTTCAAGAATATATCCAATATAAAACAAAAAACCCACACTTTTGCAAGTGTGGATTAATTAAAGATCAGTGATCCAGTCAGGATTCGAACCTGAGACCTACTGCTTAGAAGGCAGTTGCTCTATCCAGCTGAGCTACTGGACCGATCCAAAATTTTCTATTACTAGAAATTTTGTCGGGGTGGCAGGATTCGAACCTGCGACCTCCTGCTCCCAAAGCAGGCGCGATGACCGGGCTACGCTACACCCCGAGGTGTAATTCAAAATTCAAAAAAAGCGGAGAGACAGGGACTCGAACCCTGGCATCGGTTTCCCGATGACAGATTAGCAATCTGCTCCATTACCGCTCTGGCACCTCTCCTAAACTCTTTCGAATTATCTTATTATCTACTTTAGATTTGTGATCCAGTCAGGATTCGAACCTGAGACCTACTGCTTAGAAGGCAGTTGCTCTATCCAGCTGAGCTACTGGACCAATCCAAAATTCTATTGCTAAAATTCGTCGGGGTGGCAGGATTCGAACCTGCGACCTCCTGCTCCCAAAGCAGGCGCGATGACCGGGCTACGCTACACCCCGAATTTAAGGTAGTAATAAGATTATAATTTTAATGAACTACTGCGGAGAGACAGGGACTCGAACCCTGGCATCGGTTTCCCGATGACAGATTAGCAATCTGCTCCATTACCGCTCTGGCACCTCTCCTAACTTATCTACAAATAACATACATTACTTGTTCTAAGCGGTTGCAAATATAGAACGGGATTTCAGTTTACGCAAGTCTTTTTGAAAAAAAAATTAAAAAATTTGGCTTAATTTTGGTGCTACATTAGCTAAATTACAAGTAAAAGAATGAATGTTAAAGGATTAGTGTTTTTAGGAATTTTATCAATATTTTCACTTTCGAGCTGTTCAAGTTCAAAAAATATTCCTCAAAAGGTCATAACTAAAATTATTCGCGATACAATTATCGTAAATTCGAAGACAGACCAATACGAAATGACGCGTGCTGCTAAATTAGAAGATTACAAAATTAACGCGATAAACTACCCTGCTGTTGGGCAAGATGAACGTGTTCGCTTCTTAGTTTTGCATTATACTGCTTTAAACAACGAGAAATCGATGCAAGTTTTAACGCAACAAGAAGTAAGTTCGCATTATTTAATAAATGATTTAGATGATAATGATATCCATTTATTGGTCGATGAAACGAAAAGAGCGTGGCATGCTGGTGCAAGTAAATGGAAAAATTTAGATAATTTAAATTTCACTTCCATCGGGATAGAAATTGTAAATCTTGGTTATACTACCAATAATGGTCTTATGACACATTATCCTTATCCTGAATATCAATTTAAAAAAATTGGAAGTTTAACAAAGGATATCGTAAATCGCTATAATATTTCACCTGTTAATGTTATTGCACATTCCGATATTGCTCCAGGACGTAAACACGATCCAGGACCTTTATTTCCATGGAAAAGATTATATTACGAATATGGAGTTGGTGCATGGTATGATGAAGCAGATAAGCAAATGTTTATTTCTACCGCTCCGTTTATTTTTGACGGCGAAGTTGTGATAAAAGAGTTCCAAAAAGAATTAAAAAAATACGGTTATGATATAACCGAAACTGGAATTTGGGATGATAAAACAAAGAAAACAACACAAGCTTTTCAGTATCATTTTAATCCTACAAAATACGACGGAAACTTAGATGTTGAAACTTGGGCTATTATAAAAGCTTTAAACAAAAAATATAATCCGTAAATTTGAGCTCCTACTTTTAGGAGCTTTTTTTATACAAACAACACAACAACAAAAATGTCAAGTTACATTTACATTAAAAATTATTTTCTTGAAGAGTTACAAAACCTTGTTCAAGAATATTTTAACAATAATTACACGGAAGAATCTACATTAGAGGTTAATATTCTAATGAAAAATTCTCGAACGTATTTTGTTCAATTTAATGAAGAACTAGCTATTGAAGAATTGTTAGATTGGATTAATAATATTAATTTAAATAAACCATCAACCGAGCGTAAAACGATTATAGAGGGCTATCAAACTATTAATTCTGTTGATTATAAATTCTATTTTATAAATGATGACATTTTTGCAATTAACTCTAAAAATGAAACTTATAAAATTGAAGATTTAGAAGAATTAGTTCCTATAACAATCTCGAATTCTTTATTTTCGAAAACTGAAATTCCAACAAAAAACATACATTCTATGGCTACTATCAAATTCTTTGTGCCTAAGAAAAAATGGTGGAAAATTTGGTAAATAATTAAATAACTGCTGAATGAGAAAATATATACTACTTATTTTATTTGCGTTACAATCAAGTTTTATATTTGCACAAATACAATCCAATTCATTTAAAAATGATGAATTAAATTTGAAATTAGAATTATCTAATAATCACTTTTTTTATTTTCAGAATTTAAATGGATTAATCAAAGAATATGTTCGTGGAGAATGGAAAATTGATGGTAATAAATTAATCCTAACCGAATCGTCACATAGCGAAAAAGCAGAAAATAAACACAGTATTCGAAAAGCGCCGAAATTTGATTATACTACTGCAAAACGAGAAACTATTTATACGATTTCAGGGGATAATTTAATTTTTTTCTCACAAAAAACAGAACCCGTACAAGCCAAATTTGAGTATCAGCTATTTGGTAATTTTAAATCAGAAAAATAAATCAATATGAAATTAAAAAGCTTAACTCCAATTATTTGGACAAAAGATATACAATCTACTACAACTTTTTATAAAAAGTTAGGATTCAAAATCAACGAAGAAAACGAGGATTTAGTTTGGACATGCATGCAAAATGGCGATATTGAAATCAACATTGCTAATCCGGAAGCAAATCCTGATTTTAAACAACCTCAATTCACAGGAACATTATACTTTAATGTAGAAAATGCGGATGAAGCGTGGGAAGAATTAAAACACAACAAAGTGGTTTACGAAATCGAAACGTTTGATTGGGGAATGCGCGAGTTTGCAATCGAAGATAACAACGGATACATTTTACAATTCGGTGAAGCCATCGAATTTGATTACGGAGACGAAGATTAATCCAAGATTTAAAATTAAATTCATCGTATTCTTTCTTACATTTGGAGCGAATACGATTTTTTTATGCATAAGAATTACACAGCCGATCAACGTTTTGATAAAATAGATTTCACAACTTCTCCTCTATCTTTCGGGGATTATGAACAATGTCAATTTGTTCAATGCAATTTTAACGGAGTTGATTTAAATGATTTTAATTTTATCAACTGCGAATTTATAGAGTGTAATTTGAGCTTAGCGCAAATCAACGGAACCACGTTTCAAGATGTCAGTTTTACGAATTGTAAAATGATTGGTTTTAATTTGGAAACCAGTAATAAATTTGGATTAAAAATTAAGTTTAATAATTGTATTCTGAATGATTCTTCTTTTTATGAAGTTCAACTTTCTAAATCTCATTTCAAAGATTGTACATTAGAAAATGTAGATTTCGCTTACGCTGATTTATCGCAAACTTATTTTGAAAATTGTAACTTAATGAATGCAATTTTTGATCAAACTAATATAGAGAAAGCGAATCTAACCTCATCGTATAACATTTCTATTAATCCGACACAAAACAAAGTTAAAAACGCTAAATTTTCAAAAGAAAATTGCATTGGATTATTGGACAATTTCCAAATCAAAATCGAATAATTTTCTTGTTTATAAGTCTTTTCATTTTAACGCTTTCTAGGTTTTAAAAAACAATTTTAAAAACTTAAATTGCCCGTCTATCCTCTATTTTAGCTCGTTTTAGTTAAGATTTTAATTATTAATCATTTATATGTTAGACGGTTCAAAAATTTCATCCATTTTACAACGTTCACCCAGCGTGGATTTGCTAAAAATGCGAAATAGAGAATTGATTTTGGTCTTTTTGGCTGATCAATTCGCAGAGAAACATCGCATTTTATCTTCAGAGATTATACATTCTCGTTTAACGGATTATTTGGAATATCGTCAAGTAGAAAATGACGAAGAAACAGACATTCAGGTTTTTGATTCGTACGAATTAAAAGCTAAAAAATACATTACCGATTGGACCAATCGTGGCTTTTTATCCAACTTTCAGACCGAAAATGGAGAAGTTTTTTACGAACTTTCTTCTCACACGAGTAAAACATTGGATTGGATCAACAGTTTAGACAAAGACGAATATGTCGGAACGGAATCGAAATTCAAAACCATTGTTACTCAATTGAAAGAATTAGTCGAATATTCGAACGATAACAAAGAACAACGTTTGGCAATTTTGGAAGAACGTAAAAAAGAAATTGAACACGAAATGACTCATTTACGTTTAGGTGAATCTTTAAAAGTGTACGAAGATTTTGAAATTATTCCACGAGTTAATCAAATTACCCAAGCGGCAAAGGAATTACTTTCTGACTTTAAGGAAGTAGAAGATAATTTCAAAACCATAACGAAAGAAATTTACCAACGTCATAACGAAGGAACCTTATCTAAATCAGAGATTTTAGATTTTACTTTTAATTCGTTGGATAGCTTAAAAGAAAGTCCACAAGGAAAAAGCTTTTATGCGTTCTGGAATTTCTTGTTGAATCCTTCGCTTCAAACCGAATGGGATAAATTAACGCAAGAATTGTACGCTACCCTATCGCAAAAAGAAATTGAGATTCAAGATGCTTATCTAAAAAATATGAAAAAGCATCTGCACGCGGCTGGGCAAAAAGTGTACAAAGCCAACGATAAAATGGCGGATAAACTGAGTAAAGTGATTCGTGAAACTCAAGTGTCAAATGCAAAAGCCACGAAGAAAACGATTCAGGATATCAAAAAATCATTGATTAAAATTAGTCAACAAAAAGAATCGCCGGATATTTCGTTAATGGTGGATGACGGAATTAATATCCATTTACCTTTTGACCGAAAATTAACGATGGAACAAGCCCAAGAAGTAATTTATGATGCGCGTCCAAAAGTTGCTGAATCTGATATTTCAAAATCTGAACATTTAGAAAAGATTTTCAATAAATACGCGATTGATAAACAAGTGATACGAGATCGTATCAACGAACAATTAGCGACAAATTCTGAATTAGATTTGAATCAAATCATCGAAAATTCGGGTGGTTTACAAAAAGGTTTACCCGAACTTTTTGCTTTTATCGCGTTAAGTAACGAGTACAATCACGACAAAAACGATGCAGAATTACAAGAAATTGTATTCAACAAAGCAGAACAAAAATCAATACAAATTCCTACAATTACCTTAAAGTATGAGTAATTTAGAACAACATATCAAACCCTATTCTAAAGCGATTGTAAAGCTTTTAAAACAACCGATTGAGAATCATCAATCCCTTTGGCAAGATGTTTTAAACTACCAAGTGGAAATTCAGAATTATTTGAATTTAATTGGATTAGAATTAGTGGTAAAAAAAGACGAAGGATTTGCTTATTTACGCGAATTAGAAGACCGTGAAGGAAATACAATTGGATTAGTTTCTAAACGTAAAATTGGATTCGAAGCTTCGATTATTTTGGTGGTTTTACGCCAAAGTTTAGAAGAATTCGACCAAAATCCTACGCAATTTGATGTAAGTGAAAAATTCATCACCTATCAAGAAATCAAAGAAGAAGTCGAATTATTCTTACCCGAAACATATAACAAAGTCAAACTTTTAAAAGACTTAGATCTTAACATTCGCCGAATTGTGGATTTAGGTTATTTAAAAGAAATTGATAAAAATGAGTTTGAAACCAAATATCAAATTCATCGTATCATCAAAGAAAAAGTGACGTTGGATCAATTACAAGAATTTAAAAACAAATTAGAGGAATATGTTGAATCTATTTAGTACAACATCCGAAGAATCGGGATACAGACTGCAATATATGGAAGTTTTCAACTGGGGAACTTTTACAGATCGCATTTTCCGTATTCAGCCCGAAGGGAATAATTCGTTGTTAACGGGAGCGAATGCTTCTGGGAAAAGTACGTTTATCGATGCACTTTTAACCTTGTTGGTTCCGGCAAAAAAAGACCGTTTTTACAACCAATCTTCTGGTGTCGATAAAAAAGGTGACCGTACGGAAGAAACTTATGTTTTAGGAAATTATGCCCACATTCAGCGTGAAGGTGATTTGGGTACGATGACAAAATCATTGCGAGATAAAAATACATATTCGATTATTTTAGCGCATTTTGATAACAAAGACGGAAAGAAAATCACGATTTTCCAAGTTCGATGGTTTTCGGGTGATGAATTAAAACGTACGTTTGGAATTGCGCACGTTCCTTTATTAATAGAAACCGACTTTTCTCATTTCGATCAAAAAGGAAATTGGAAAAAGACTTTAGATAAAAAATACAATTCGAATTCGACGAAAAAGAAAATCGAATTCATGGACGGTCCGATTGCTTATGGTGATCGAATCTCGGATTTATTCGGAATGAAATCTTCCAAATCATTGACGCTTTTCAACCAAGTGGTTGGAGTAAAAGTTTTAGAAGATTTAGACGAATTTATTCGTACCAATATGCTGGAAGAATGGAACGCTGAAGCCGAATTCTTACAGCTGAAAGAAAGTTTCAACACGTTGATGGAAGCGAAAATCAATATTGAAAAGGTCAAAGACCAAATCAAATATTTGGAGCCGATTAACGAACACGCCAACAAAATCATTGATTTAAACGGAAAGCTTGAAACCTTAAATCATTCCAAAGAAACTGCCGTTTATTGGTTTGCTCAAAAAGGGTTACACTTAGCGCAAGAAGAATTAACGAAAGCCAATACTACTTTCCAAGGTTTCCAGCAAGAATTGGAAAAATTAAAGGAAAAAGAAGCGTCGTTAAAAAATCAAGAAACAAATTTAACGGTTCAGATTAAGTCAGATGATATTGGGAAACAGTTGGAACAAATTAAAATTGATTTGGCTCAATTGGAAAAATCAAAAGCTGCAATTGAAGAAAAACGTCAATCGTATAATGCATTGATTCAGATTTTAGGTTTAATTGAAAATCCAACAACTGAAGAATTTAATCAAAACATCACGCGAATTGCAGAAATTAAAAATGAAAGCAATACGAATGTTGAGGTATTACACGAAGAAATTCGCCAATTAAAAAATCAAGCAGATCAAATCAAAGCGGAGATTACGCAAGCACAAGAAACGATTGATTTTTTAACGAAACATCAAAATAATATAACAGGAACAATTGCAACGGTTCGTGATGAGATTGTACAACTTACAAATGCTACACAAGCCGAAATTCCTTTTGTTGCTGAATTGATTAAAGTTAAAAATCCAACTTGGGAAACAGCAATTGAACAAATATTAAATCAATTTTCGCATCAAATTGTAGTTCCTGAAAAATATTTAACAGAGGTCGAAAAATACGTTCAATCCAATCAATTAGAAGCTTTATTACAAATTTTAGCCTACAAAGGATTTACTTCGATGGAAGGATTAAAACCTGCGGTTTCAGAAAATCATTTGGTGAATCAACTAAAATTCAAAACGGAAAGTATTTACGCGAAATGGATCAAAGAAACGATTGAAGAACAATTTAATTTTGTTTGTTCTGATGAAATCATTGCCAATGTTAATACCATTTTATCGGACGGAACGATAGTTTTTGCGAATGGAAATATCCAAAAAGATGGAAGAACTGAAACTAAACGAAAAGAAAACTTTGTTTTAGGTTGGGAAAATACTTCTAAAATTCAAGCGATTTATCAAGATTTAAAAGAGTTTGAGGCAGAATTTGAAGCGAATGAATTGTTGATTAATGAAACACAAAAGAAGATTCAATTCATTGAGAAAATCAAAGAAACGATTTCGAAAGTAGAAAATACTTATACTTCTTTCTCGATTATCGAAACCAAAGAAATCGAAGAAGAAATTGCTCAAAAACAACATTTAATTGATGTTTTAAATTCAGGTTCCAATCGTACGGAAGGTTTACAAAACGAATTAGAGAAAGTTCAGGCAACGTTGAAATTATTGTCTGAAAAAGAAATTCATAATTTAAACCGTGAAACCTTTAAAGTTGAAACACAAATTCAACAGATTCAAAAAGAAATCAAGCGTAACGAAGATATTTTAAAAGCGTTGGATGTAGTTTCAATTGAAGAATTTGAAGAAAAACACCAAGATTTATTGGCGATTGATTATTTTTCAATTAAGCTGAAACAAACGGAATTCCAGAAAGAATTAGAAACGCAAATCAAAAGTTTTGAATATTCGAAACGATTAGTGGAAGATAAAATCAAGCAAAAAATCAACGAATTTAAAAATCCAAAAGAAGATATTATCTTAAAATACAAGGATTGGCGTTCGGATGCTTCTGCTCTACCCGATTCAACTCATTTGGAATTGGTTTCTGAATATCAAGAGTTCTATCAGCGTTTAAGCGAAGATAATTTACCACGTTTTGAAACGAAATTTGAATCGTATTTACAAGAAACCATCATCAATAAAATTGGAGATTTCCGAATGTTCTTCGAGAATTGGTCAGAAAATATCCAAGAAAACATTGGTTTATTAAACGAATCGCTTGCAGAAATTGATTACAATACCAAAGAATACACAACCTTTATTCAATTGGTTGCGAATCCGCATTATGTAGCCGAGATTCAGGATTTCAAAGCATTATTGAATCGTGCGATTGCCAATGGAAATGATGCGTTGATGTTATTTGAGGAAAAACGTGACCATTTTAATGATCATATTGCGCCATTAATCAAGAAATTGAATAAAGAAGAATGGCGATCGAAAGTTATGGATGTTCGTTATTGGTTCAATTACAAAGCCGAAGAATTCCGTCGTGATACGAACAAAAAAGTGAAAACCCACGAACATATGGGAGCGCTTTCTGGTGGAGAAAAAGCCCAATTAACCTATACGATTTTAGGTTCGGCTATTGCGTATCAATTTGGGTTGATGCGAAAAGACAAAGCTAATACGTTCCGTTTTATTGCGATTGATGAGGCTTTTAAAGCGCAAGATGAAGATAAAGCGAAGTATTTATTGCGACTTTGTGAGCAATTGAACCTACAATTATTGGTGGTTACACCTGCAGATAACATCCATATTGTAGAAGATCATATTTCGTTTGTGCATTATGTAGAGCGAAAAGAAGAAAAATATTCGTGGTTATACGATATGCCAATAACGCAATATAAGGCTCAAAAAGAGTTATTTGAAATATAAACTTGATAAAATAAAGAGTTGGATAGCTATTCAGCTCTTTTTTTATGTTTGTTATTTTACAATTAGTTTATCAAAAAATCTTATTTTTACAAAACTCAACAACACTTTAAAATAACACGTAATACATGAATGCACAAAATCTAATTAACAATTATAGCAATTTAATAAATAGCTATAGTAAAGCCTCTACTACTAATAAAATACAAATTAAAAATCAATTATTAAGTATTTTTAATGAAGCAAATCACGTAGATTTTAATAATCTAAATGTTTCTATTAAAGGTTATTTCTATTTATTTTTAGGATTGGATGTAAATAATAAATTACATGCCATCTTAGTACACAATTCCACTACTCCAGATATTACCCAAATCGACAAATATTCGCCAATTGTATTAGAATTTAAATCTAATAAGTTTGTAGTAAATGAATTATTAAAAACAAAATTAACTGCTGATAATACTGAAATTACATTTGACGAATACAAGAAACGTGTTAAGAAATGGGAAAACCAAAAGGAAAGTTGGTTACAAGATGCTTTGGACAGAAATATTATGATTCAGTATTTTATAATAGATCAAGCAAATTTAAAAAACAACATGAATAATTATACAGTTTTTGGACTTTTCGAAAATTCAACTGCTCAAAAAGGACAAAGTATAACTATTGATATGATTACAGCAAATGATGCTTACATGGATCGTGTAAGACCTGTTCCACCATTTAGACCATAAAATTGAATACAGATTTTATTTATCATACCATTGATGCCTTTAGCTATATCACTCCGATAATTTTAATTATTGGCATCTTTGTTTATTTTAAAAATAAATCTTACAAAACAAGTTTTAAATTGTTTATCATATTTTTGGGTTTAAGTTTAATGAATGATTTGATGAGCCGGGTTGTATCTCATCTTATTCAAAACAACTTATTATTCATCAATACATACAATATTATTGAGGTCGTCTGTCTGTTTGCCATCATAAAAGCAAATAGTATAAAATTCAATCAATATATAAAATATTTACTACTGCCAATATTGTTATATAATTTTTATGAATTGATTTTTACAGACTATATTGATTATACAAATTATCAAAATTACTCTAATAGTATTAATTGTATTTTTTTACTTATTATCTGTTTTTCACAACTTGTAAAACATATCAAATCAGAAAAATATGGTATAACATATCAACTATACATATTTTTAATTATCTATCTTACTTTCAGCACTTTTCTTAATCTACCAATGAATTTTTTTGTTACCTATAGTAATGATATTATATATGTTATATGGTTAACAAACATCATTAATGTAAGTGCATTTTACTCTTATATTGTTTATTTATTATGGAAAAATGGCAAGACCCAAACGTCATCATCTTATGGATTGTTATAACACTAATACTCTTAGTTGTATTGATATTATTTATCAGTTATTTAATTAAGATTAGTTATAAAAAAGATATAGAAAAACGTGAATTGGTTTTTAATGAAAAATTAAAATCTGAACGCGAGATGAAAAAGGCAATTATTACGACACAAGAAAATGAGCGTAAAGTAATTGCTTCTGAATTGCATGACCAAATTAGTAACAAACTAAATTTAGTTGTGCTAAAATTAAATGCTTTAGATGCCAACTCATTCAATAATGAAATTGCAGTTATAAAGGATGACATCAAAACTTTAATCAAAAAGAACAGAGATATTACGCACTATTTATTCCCTGTTGAGATTGACAATTTAGGTTTATTTCTTTGTATCAAAGAATTGTGTTATTCGAGTAAAGATTTTTCTATTGATTTATATGCAGAAGAAAATATTGATTTCGGAACTAAATTAGTTGAACATCAACTTTATCGCGTTATACAAGAATTCATCACAAACTCTATCAAATATTCAGGAGGGAATCAAATCAACATTCATATTAAAAAGATAAAAGATAATGTAACTATTCTTCTTTCTGATAATGGTGTTGGAATTGATTTAGACAATATCAATAAAGGATTAGGAATAAATAACACAGAAACAAGACTTAGTGCAATTAATGCAATATTTAAATATAAATCAAGCAAAAATAAAGGCACGCGTTTAATCATCAAATTATGTCCGGGAAAATAAGAATAGGAATTTTAGACGATGAAATGTTATTAGTTGAAGCATTTAGCAATTTGATTTCAACTAATGAGAATTTTGAAGTTTGTATTAAAAATACAAATCCAGTTAAATATCTTGAAGAGCTTGAACAATTAGAGCAATTACCTGATGTAATGCTTTTAGATTTGAACATGGAACCAATGAATGGTTTAGAAGTTTTAGATCAATTTCATCAAAAAAACATAGATATTAAAGTTTTAGTATTATCATCTTTATACAATCCTTCGATGTATGGTTACATGATCAAGTATGGAATATCTGGATTTTTACCAAAATATACTGACAAAGAAGAATTATTTGAAGCCATTGAGAAAATACATAAAGACCGTTTTTACTTTAACGAAGGAAATCAAAAGTTAATTAACGATTTCGTACAACAGAAAAATAAAAACACAAATCCATGGAATATGATTTCTCTAAGCGAAAGAGAAATTGAAATTTTAATCTTAATTTGTAAAGAACATTCGACCAAAGAAATTGCTGATATACTTTTTATAAGTACTAAAACTGTTGAAGCACATCGATCGAAAATTATGGAAAAGATTGGTTGTAAAAACGTTGTGGGGATGGTTACTTACGCAATTTTAAACGGAATTTATGTTTTAACATAAATTATAAAAATAAGATAGAATATTTGAATAGGGGTTTTCCCTATTTTTTTTTTGGTTGTTTTCCCTACTATTATATAAAGTAAGATAGTATAATTTTACATCAGTTAAGAAAAGAAAAACTATAACTAACTAACTAACTAACTAACTAACTAACTAACTAACTAACTAACTAACTAACTAACTTAAACCTAAAAAAAGCTTATAAGATTTAATTTACTTCCAGAGTAAATATTGAGAGTATAAGAATTAACCTCCCTTATACTTCTTCTAACCTAACTAACAAACTAAAACACAAAAAACCACTCTATTAAGTGGTTTTTTGTCTTTTATACCTTTAGTTTTTATTTCTTCAATGCAGAATCAATCTTTGCTTTCAAATCTTTGAAATGCTGTGGTGCTTTAGCATCTTTTTCTAAAGCTGTGTTAATCCATTCTTGAGCTTTCTTTAAATCTAAATTATTTAAAAAGTAATAATTTGCTGCTCCATAAAAATCGCGTGCAGAAGAATCAGCCTTTAAACCTTTTGAAATATTTTCTTGTGCAATTTTCTTAGTAGGCGCTTCAACTTTTACATTTACTTTTACATTGTCCCAAGTAATAACTAAATCTCCTTGATTAACATTTACATTATCAAAATTGATTGTAAAAGTTTCAACCTTATTCGTTAAAGTTTGAACAGGAACATTTACTTTTAAAGCAATTTGAGATTCATCCCATTGTTTTGGATTACCCCAATTTTCTGTCGTTTTGTAAAAAATAATATCCCAATTTGTTTTTCCTGGAATAGTATACAAAGAGTATTTACCTTTAGCTAATTGCTTACCTCCTACCAAAACATCTGTAGAAAAATCAATTGTTGTATTATTGTTTGCTCCAGTACGCCAAACTTCTCCGTAAGGTACAAGTCCACCAAAAGCAGCACGATTATTCAAATTCGGACGGAAATAATCAATTTCAATATCCGTATAACCAATTGTTTGTTCTACCTCAGCTTTCGAACTTGCTTGTGGAAATTGAATTTGTGCATACGAAAAACCTGCTACTAATAATGCTAAAATTGTTGTTTTAAATTTCATTTATTTTCTTTTTTCTTTTTTATTAATCCTGTCTTTTTATCAAATCCATAAGGACAATGCTTGCATCCACTTTTACAGCAATATCCTCGTCTTTTAAGGTATTGCTCGGTAAAAATTTTAAACCCTTCTGGCGATAAATAGTAATCACCTTCCTGAAACCTACTCACATTTTTTACTTTATTTTTCTAATTTACAAATTCTATTCTTACCTAACAAAATCAAAATTTATTTAATATTTAATCAAATACATAAAGTTTTAAATCAATAATATTAATTTTGTGGACAAATTATAATTCATGTTCGTAGTTGCCTTAAGCTGGTTATTTCGCAAAAACTTTGTGGGTATGGCTATATTTCCATTTATTTTATTGCGTAATAAAGAAGATAAAAATGATAAACATTTAGTTCATCACGAAAGGATTCATATTATTCAACAAATAGAATTATTAGTTGTACCATTTTTCATTTGGTATTTAACTGAATATGGATTGCGAATGATTCAATACAAATTTGATGCACACAAAGCTTACAGAAATATTAGTTTTGAGCGTGAAGCTTATGAAAATGAAAAGGATTTAGATTATTTAAAAAAGCGAAAATTTTACTCGTTTATAAAATATCTTTAATGAATTGGGATAATTATAAAAGTATCATACAAGAAGTTGATTTACCGATTTTAAAACAGAAAAACATTAAGCTTTCTGTTTTAAGAGAAGATTTAATTCATCCAAAAATTTCTGGTAATAAATTCAGAAAATTAAAATACAACTTTGCTGAGGCTGAACGATTAGGCTACAAAAAGGTAATCACATTTGGAGGTGCTTTTTCTAATCATATTGCAGCAACGGCGGCGGCGGCTAAACTAAATAATTTTGAAGCTATTGGATTTATTCGTGGCGAAGAGATTGAAGCTTTAATAGAGCAAAACCCAACATTAAAATTTGCTCAAGAAGAAGGAATGAAATTCAATTTCATTTCAAGAGAAGATTATCGACTAAAAGATTCAGAAAAATTTCTAAATCAATTAAAAATAGAATTTCCAGATCATTACATTATTCCAGAAGGTGGAACTAATGATTTAGCAATAAAGGGTTGTGAAGAAATTTTAAACGACAGTTGTTTTGAATATGACTTTATAACAACTGCAATTGGAACAGCCGGAACAATTACAGGAATTATAAATTCTACATCAAAAAATCAACATGTATTAGGTTTTCCTGCTCTAAAAAGTAAGCATTTTGATGAAGAAATTCGTAAATTAGCAAAAAAAATAAACTATACAATAATAGATAATTACCATTTTGGTGGTTATGCTAAGGTTTCAGAAGAATTGATTAATTTTATCAATTCATTTAAAGAAACTACATCTATTCCATTAGATCCTATATATACGGCAAAAATGATGTTCGGAATTTTAGATTTAATCCAAAAAGATTATTTTAAACCAAACATTTCAATTTTAGCGGTACACACTGGTGGTTTACAGGGAATAGATGGAATGAATAAATTATTAAACAAGAAAAATAAAACTTTAATACAATGAGATTATTGTTATACATCTTTGGTCTTTTAACGACTATAACATTACAAGCTCAGGAAAGTAGAGATATCACATACATCCGAAAACATGCAATTTTAGCTGTAGAAGAAATGCATTTATACAAAGTTCCAGCAAGTATTACTCTTGCACAGGGTTTATTGGAAACTGGTGGCGGACAAAGTAGATTAGCTGAACAAGCAAACAATCATTTCGGAATTAAATGTAAATCTGAAAAAGAATGGCCTTCACACAAAGGTCGCATTTATCATGATGATGATGCAAAAGGAGAATGTTTCAGAAGTTACAACTCAGTCGGAGAAAGTTACAGAGATCATTCTGAATTTTTAGCTTTAAGACCTTATTACAAAGCCTTATTCAATTTATCTACAACAGATTATAAAGGTTGGGCACATGGATTAAAAAAGGCAGGTTACGCAACGGATCCTAGCTATGCATCAAAATTAATTTCAAGAATTGAAAAATATAATCTTGATCAATTTGATAAAATATCGAATGATGAGGTTTTTGCTAAATTATATTTACTATATGGAAACGAAGAAGATAAATATTTAGCAAATAATAAAACTACAAAAACGATTGAAAGAACTAAAGATAAAACTACAATAACAAACACGACTGTAAAACACACAGCTGATGAAGATTATGTAGAAACTAAAACGACAACTATTGCTAAAACGTCTAACGAAACTAGACCTTCTATTACGATAGAAACACGTAAGAAGAATCCAACTTCTAGAATTAAACGTCATCCAAATAATATTGCATATATCATTGTAGAAGCTGGCGAAACGTTAGGTACAATTGGAAAATTATACAAAAAAGCGCCATCTGAATTAGCTAAATACAACGAAATAAAACTGGGTACGAAACTGAGAGAAGGACAAATAGTTTTCTTTGATATGAAGAAATCAAAAGGTTCGCAAACAAGTTACAAAGTAAAACCAGGAGATGATATGTATACGATTTCTCAAAAATTTGGAGTAAAATTGACGAGTTTATATAAATTTAATAAGATGGAACCAGGCGATCAGCCAACTGAAGGACAAAACATCTTTTTAAAATCGAAGAAAAAATCATAATATATTTGAAGCCATCTTATTAGATGGCTTTTTTTATTATATTTAATCAACTAAAACTACACAATGAAAAGATATACTATTGATCAATTAAGCCATTTATCTGGACTACCCGATACTACTATTCTATTTTGGCATAAAAAATATAATGTCTTTCCTGATATAATCCCTACAAAAGATAGAGATTTTAAATACAATACAAATCACTTAAATAGATTATTGAATATTACTACACTATTCCATTTAGATAAAAAATATTCTTTAGAAAAATTAAGTATTTTAGAAAGCTGTGATTTAGAGCTGAAAGTAGAAATTGAACTTTTAACTAATTTAATCAAGAATAAGTTAAATGATGATATTATCAATCAATTACTTGTTTCCACACTTACTTACGATAGCTCAAGATTTAATTTGATTATTGACACGGGTTTAAAAAAACTATCGACTGAAGATTTCTATAATTACATCATGTATCCATTTTTAGTTAGGATTTTTGAAACTTTTCATAACGCCAAAGAAATTCCTGTTCAATTTTATTACATGATAAATATTTTAGAAAGAAAATTACATCATTTAATACATACCACTGGTTCTGTCTGCGATAAGGATGAAGTTGTTTTGTTATATCTTCCTGAAAATGAGTTTTATGAAATTGGATTACTTTTCACAAATTTATTGTTAAAACAACGTGGCTATAAGACATATTATATAGGATCAAATCAAAAACCGATTGCAATAAAGCAATTTATTGAAGATATAAATCCAGATATAATTTTATCGTTTGATGCAAATAGCGCGAATTATAAATCTTACAATAAAGTTTTCGAAAGTTTCCCAGATCATATCGATAAATTCTATTTACTTGGAAGGCAAATTACTATTGAAAAATATAAAATTCCTCGAAAGCAGAAATTTTACGATTTAAAAGAATTCGAGAATTTTTTAGAAGAATTAGCACATAAAAAAAGCGAATTAAAATAATTCGCTTTTTTGTTTATGAAATTTGAACAATATTTTTTTCGTAAATAAAATCGTCCATTACGTATCCATTTCCTATATCGAAAGTTTCGGATTTAACTTGTTTAAAGTTATTTTTCTCGTAGAAACGAATCGCTTTAGCATTGTTTTTATTTACCGTTAAGTATATCGATTTATAATTATTGTCAATAGCAAATTTGATAACTTCGTTCAATAAAGATTGTCCTAAACCTTTATATTTTTCCTCTTGCAATAAATAAATTTTTGATAAGAAAATTTTATTTTCTTCTTCTTTAAAGTGGATATAACCTACTGGTTCGTTATCAGCTTTCAAGATTTTCCAATGATCTCCTTCCGTAATATTCTCGTTAATTTTATCGGTACTATACATCATATCCAACATATAATCAATCTGTTCTTGCGATATGATACCTTTATAACATTCATTCCAAATTTTAGTTGCCAATTCAGGTACTAAATGGATATTCTTTTCATTCACATCATGAAAATGTAAATAATAATTCGTTTTTACAGGAACTAATTGCTGTATTTTAGATGCTTGTTCTTTAATTTCTTGGATAAATGACTGATTTTCAACAATAACTTCTTTCATCCATTTATTTTTCAAATAATTATAATAAATCATTCCGACCAAAATGAATAAAACAACTTCTGTAATGATAGGAATATGACGATCTACAAGATATTGGTTTAATGAGCGAGAGAATTCATTAATATTTTCTGGCTTAATCTGAGTAAAATCAAACCCAATATTAATAATATTAAAAGTTAATAAAGTAAACAATCCTATTCCGAAGATAAAATTCCCTAAAAAATATAATCCCAAAGCACTAAAAATTGCTTTAAGTTTATTTTTCTTAAAAACTTTTGCTAAAAAAAAATACTGAAATGAAAATATTATTATTAAAAACACTAATTCTTTTATTTTTATGAACTACAAAGTTAAGCAAAAACTAAGCTAAACTATTATATTTGTAGTAAACAAAAGTGATTTTTTATGTATAGCAATAAATTTCAAGATTATTTACAAACTCAACTGAATGATTTAGAAGAACAAGGATTGTTCAAAAAAGAAAGAATCATCGCTTCTCCACAAAGTACAGAAATAACATTAGATAACGGTAAAACTTTATTAAATTTTTGTGCGAATAACTATTTAGGTTTATCTGATAATGCCGAAATTATCGCAGCTTCTCAGAAAATGTTAGACGACCGTGGATACGGAATGTCTTCTGTACGTTTTATTTGTGGTACTCAAGATATACACAAACAATTAGAAAAGAAAATTGCTGACTTTCTTGGTATGGAAGATACAATTTTATACGCGGCTGCATTTGACGCAAATGGTGGTGTTTTCGAACCTTTATTTACAGAAGAAGATGCAATCATTTCTGACGAATTAAACCACGCTTCTATCATTGACGGTGTACGTTTATGTAAAGCAGCTCGTTACCGTTACAAAAACAATAATATGGCTGACTTAGAAGCGCAATTAATCGCTGCTTCAGAAAAAGGTCACCGTTTCAAAATCATTGTAACTGATGGTGTTTTCTCTATGGACGGTATTGTTGCAGACCTTAAAGGTGTTTGTGATTTAGCTGATAAATATGATGCATTAGTGATGGTTGATGATTCTCACGCCACTGGTTTTATTGGTAAAAGCGGACGCGGAACTCACGAACACAATGATGTGATGGGACGCGTTGATATTATTACATCAACATTAGGAAAAGCTTTAGGTGGTGCAATGGGTGGATTTACTTCTGGTAAAAAAGAAGTGATCGAAATGTTACGTCAAAAATCACGTCCATATTTATTTTCTAACTCTTTAGCTCCTGGAATTGTTGGTGCAGCTTTACAAGTTTTAGAAATGTTAGAAAAAGACACAACTTTACGTGATAAAGTAATGTGGAATGCAGAATATTTCCGTAAAGGAATGGTTGAAGCTGGTTTCGATATTCCTGATGGTGATGCTGCTATTGTACCTGTTATGTTATACGACGCAAAATTATCGCAAGAAATGGCGAATAAATTGGTGGATGAAGGGGTTTATGTTATCGGATTCTTCTTCCCTGTTGTTCCTCGTGACAAAGCTCGTATTCGTGTACAACTTTCAGCTGCACATACAAAAGAACAATTAGACCATACAATTGCTGCTTTCACAAAAGTAGGTAAAGAATTAGGTGTTATTAAATAAGAAATTATTTTTCAATAATATATTGTAGCGACTAAGAAATTAGTCGCTTTTTTTTATATTTATAAAATGCTTTTGAAACCTCAATATTATCAATTAGAAACAAATTATTCGCAAGAAGAAGTTTTTAAAATATTATTCGAAAATACAATTGAAAAGAAATTTAGATTATTTACACCTAATAAAATTTTTGAAGGAAAAGTTTTCAAAGATTCATTTATAATTGAAAAAGTGACTTCAGGAAACAAATCCTATATTCCAATAATACATGGAGATTTTCAAATTTCTTCAAACAATTCAACTATCATTACATTTCACTTAAAACAAAAATCTTTTGTAAAAATATTTATTCCAATTTGGTTCACTATAATTAGCATAATTCTCTTATTTTCAATTTATACATTATCAATTATAGGTATTGGATTTTCAATTCTATTATTGTTTTTTGGATTAATGTTTTATTTTGTAAATACAGAAATTACTAGAACAAAAATTATGGAATCGTTCGAGAATTTATTTCAAACTAAAATCACACAAATCAAATCATGAGAAATTATATCACAATAATAATTTTTATACTAATAGGAAATATAGTTAAAGCACAAACGCATTACGAAGAAGTTTTACGTTTTAACAATGGCCGAATTAAATCTATCGTTACTTATAATGCTCAAAATATAAAAGATGGTGAAACAATTAATTATCATCTAGACGGCGCTGTACAAAGTATCGTACCTTATATTAATGGAGCCATAAATGGTATAATTGAAACGTATCATCCTAATACAAGACTAGAAAGTAAAGGAATGATGGTTAATGATTTACAGGAAGGTGTTTTTGAATATTTTTATAAAAATGGTAATCCAAAAGCTCGTATTTTGTACATAAATGGTAAACCAAATAAAATAGCAAATTGTTACGATAGAAAAGGTAATATTTTGTACTGTGGCCCTTTTAACATGGGAAATGGAGAAATTTACATTTATACTGAAGAAGGCAAATTATTTCAAAAAGATTATTTTAAAAATGGTGAATTAATAAAATCTGAAACTGTAAATTAAACGACATCTTTTGTCATTATAAATACTAATTTTACAACATATTTCAAGCCTAAAATCATGTCACAATTTATTGAAAATGTAGTTGCTGATTTATTAAATCAAAAAACTGATTTCTTAAACACAACCCTAGTTTTACCAGGTAAACGCCCAATGTTATTCTTTCGACAAGAGTTTCAGAAACAAGCGCATACCTTGATTTTACCTAAAATGATTAGTGTCGAAGATTTTATGGCAGAAATAGCACAATTAGAAATTATTTCTGGAATTAATCTTTGGTTTAAAGCCTATCAATCCTATAAAAAAGTAGTTGAAAAACCTGATACATTTGAAGATTTCATTAAATGGGGACCTACAATTTTAAAAGATTTTGATGATATTGATTCTTCTCTCGTTGATCCTGCAAAAATTTTAGATTATTTGGTTTCTATTGAACGTATTGAAAAATGGGGAAAAGATGAAATCTTTGTCAATAAGAACGAAGTCATGCAAAAACACATTTTGTTTTGGCAAGTTGTTACTAAATTTTATTTTCAATTGCGTGAAGATTTAACTGCGAATAGCCAAGGTTATGCTGGTTTAGTTTTCCGTTTAGCGGCTGATAAAGTAGAAGAAATTATCGCTGCACAAAAAGATCAATTTGTTTTTGCTGGTTTTAATGCCTTAACTGAGGCTGAACAAAAGATTTTATTCAGTTTTGATAAACATCATATTGCAAAAATATATTGGGATGCAGACAAATACTATTTAGAAAATCCGAATCAAGAAGCTGGTGCATTTATGCGCCGTTACAAGCAAAAAGTACAAGATTGGAAATGGACTTTTGACGAATTTTCTAAAGAAAAAAATATACACGTAACAGGTGTTGCTAAACAAGTTGGACAAGCAAAATACATTTCGGATATTCTTGCAAAAATGGATGAGGATGAAATCAAAAAAACAGCATTGATTTTAGCAGATGAATCTATTTTACCAGCAATCTTAAATTCATTACCTGAAAATATTACATATTTAAATATTTCGATGGGAATTCCGTTGAAATCAGTTCCGTTAGCTCAGTTTTTCAAATCTGTATTTGAATTACAAATGAATCGTGAAAAGTTAGGAAAAGGAAAAACTTTCTATTTCAAAAATGTTTTACAAATTTTAGAAAATAGAACTTTATCTAAATTTTCTACTTCATCATCAAGAGAAACATCCAATACTATTCGTAAAAACAATCGAATTTTTAACGCAGAAAAAACGTTACAAGGAAGTTTACAAGATAATATTTTCAAATCTTTATTTGTCATTCCACAATCTTTGCCTGATTTTGTGAATCACTTAAAAAATTGGACAGAAGACATTATTCAACATACATATTTAAACGATGGTTCTGATTTTAAGTACCTGTTATTAAAAGAATATCTTTTCTACTTTAAAAAAGTATTTGTTCAATTAGCGGATAATTTAAAAGAGGTGACAGATGTAAAAGATTATCGAACTTTGTATTTATTATACAATAAAATTGTTCAATCAGAATCTATCGCCTTTATCGGTGAACCTTTAAAAGGTTTACAGCTGATGGGATTATTAGAAACCCGATTGATTAATTTTGACAATATCATCATGACATCTGTAAACGATGAAATTTTACCATTAGGACGACAAAATAACACGTTTGTTCCTTATGATATTCGCAAGGAAATGGGACTAAATACTTTTACAGAAAATGATGCAATTTATGCTTATCACTTCTATCGTTTAATTCAACGCGGAAAAAATATTCATTTAGTTTATAATACCGAAGCTGATGGAATGGGTTCTGGAGAAAAATCTCGATTCATTTCTCAAATCAAATTTGAAAGTAATCATCAAATCAAAGAATCATTTGCAGCTCCAAGTTTTGTTACGAAACCTTTAAGGGAAATTGTAATAGAAAAAACGCCACATACCATGGAAAAATTAAATATTTGGGCGAACGAAAAAGGGATTTCACCTTCTTCGTTGTCTTCATATTTAAGAAATCAATTGGATTTTTACGAACAACGTGTTTTCGGAGTTCAGGAAGTTGAAGAAGCTGAAGAAATGGTTTCTGCTAAGACTTTGGGAAATATTGTACATGAAACTTTAGAGGAATTATATACGCCTTTTATAAATAAGATAATGATTAAAGAAGATTTTGTGATGATTGATAAGATTAAAGATCAATCGCTTCAAAAATTCTTTAAAGAGCAATATAAAGATGGACACACAGATCAAGGTCCAAATTATTTGGTTTATAAAATCGCAGAAAGAATTGTAAATGGAGTTTTAGAAAAAGACCGAAATACAGCTAAAAATTCTGAATTCATAATCAAACAGTTAGAGCAAAAGTATTATATAGATTTCGAACTTTCTAGTGGAAGAAAAATAAAATTACAAGGTGTAATTGACAGAATTGATCAAGTTGATGGACAAATTCGTATCATCGATTATAAAACTGGATTTGCAAAAGATGTAAAAATTGACTCAGAAAAAGTGAATGTTATTTTTGAAGACAGCGACAAAGCCAAAGAATTACAATTAGCTTTTTACGCACATTTATTTTACTCAAATCCTGAAAATTTTAATAAAACAATTGAGCTTTGTATTTATCCAATTAAATTTCCTAAGAAAGAATTATTCAAATTAAAATTGGATAAATCTACCATTATCGATCAATCTATTATTGAATTAACAAAAGAGCCGTTAAGTTTATTAATCGAAGAAATACTAAATCCATCGATTCCTTTTCAAAATAACAAAGAATAAAAGATTACGATAATCCGTTTTAGACTAATTTATTCTTAATTATTCAATTAGGAAAACCAATATCCTAATTCGATTTAATTGTATCTAATTATTGTTAAGATTTTGTAAAAAAACATTAGTTTTGGTACAAATAAAATTAATAATGAAAAACAATAAACTTTTCATCGCAATTATTGTTGCGCTTGTATTAGGAGTTGTTCTAGGGGGATTTGTCCACTACAATACTTCGCCAGAATTTATTGCTTCGTTCTCTGCGAACATTAAAATCTTAGGTACGATTTTTATTCGATTAATTCAGATGATTATTGCACCTTTAGTCTTCTCAACTTTAGTTGTTGGTATTGCCAAAATGGGTGATATGAAGATGGTTGGTCGCGTTGGTGGTCGTGCTATGGGATGGTTCATTACCGCATCGTTAATCTCTTTAATGATTGGATTAATCGTAGTAAATATTACACAACCAGGTGTAGGTTTAGATTTAACACCAGACAGCAGTTCCGCTGAAGATTTACTTAAAGCAAAATCAAACTTATCACTACAACACTTTGTAGAACACATGATTCCGAAATCTGTTTTCGAAGCATTTTCTACAAATGAAATCTTACAAATTGTTGTTTTCTCTATCTTTTTTGGTGTCGCATTAGCAGCATTCGGAAAAGAAGGAGAACCTTTAGTTAAAGCTTTTGACAAGATTTCTCACGTAGTATTAATCATGGTTGGATATGTAATGTGGACTGCACCATTAGGTGTTTTAGGTACAATTGCAGCAGCTGTTGCTAATTACGGATTCGGTATTTTCGCTTTATACCTAAAATATTTAGCCGCATTCTCTTTAGGAATTATCCTATTATGGATTGTATTATTAGCCGTTGGTTATTTAATAATCGGTAAACGATTAATTGATTTATTACGTCATATTAAAGCTCCTTTACTAATTGCTTTCTCTACAACTTCATCAGAAGCTGTATTCCCAAAATTAGTGGAAGAATTAGAGAAATTTGGTGCACAAAAGAAGATTGTATCCTTTACATTACCTCTTGGATATTCATTCAACTTAGATGGATCAATGATGTATATGACGTTCGCATCTATATTTATTGCACAAGTGTATGGAATTGATATGCCATTAGAAAAACAATTACTAATGCTTTTAGTATTAATGTTAACTTCTAAAGGTGTTGCAGGAGTTCCACGAGCATCATTAATCGTTGTAGTTGCCACGTGTTCTATGTTCGGAATTCCACCAGAAGGAATTGCTTTAATTTTACCAATTGACCACTTCTGTGATATGGCTCGTTCTATGACTAATGTTTTAGGTAACGCCTTATCTACGGTAGCTGTTGACAAATGGGAAGGTCATGTAGCAGTTGAGCAAGAATTTACTCAAGATGATAAAGCTTAATTAAAAAGTATATAACAATTAAAAAAAGGTCTGATTTAAAATAAATCAGACCTTTTTTTATGCTTAATGTTATAATTCATCATATTTTACAAAAGTAGGATCCACTACTCTTTTCCATTCTGGATGTCTTTAAATATATGCATAAACGTACGGACAAAACGGATAAAGCTTATAGTTATTAGTTTCAATATAAACCAAAGTCTTTTCAACTAAAGCAGCTGCTACACCTCTACCACCTAATTCTTCTGGAACTTCGGTATGAATTAATTTGATTAATTGATCAACTTGTTTAAAATCAATAAAGGCGATAAATCCATCAACAGTCAATTCAAAACGATTTGTTTCATCATTCTTTACCACTTCTATATTTTGTAATTCTTCATTCATAGTTGTATAATTTATTATCTAAATTTAGCATTTATATCTATGATTATTATTAACGTAGATCAATAAAAAAAGCAATCCAATAGGATTGCTTCATTTAATTATAGAGATTGTAATTCGAGAACCGTAATTTCTGGCCAAACACCAACACGTCCAGGATAAAAATGGTATCCAAAACCACGATTTACATTTATCCATTTATCTTCTTGCTGATATAAACCAGCCCATTGCGGA
Source organism: Faecalibacter bovis (assembly GCF_017948305.1). Lineage (NCBI taxonomy): Bacteria > Pseudomonadati > Bacteroidota > Flavobacteriia > Flavobacteriales > Weeksellaceae > Faecalibacter > Faecalibacter bovis. The sequence continues at coordinate 2,115,617 of NZ_CP072842.1, read as the reverse complement.
TAAATATATTGTGATGGACTCCATTTTAACCCAATACTTGGAACTTCAATTCCTAATTGCATCCCATGTGTATGACCTGATAACGTTAAATCGTAAATACGTTGATCATCCTTCACTTCTAAATTCCAATGCGATGGATCGTGAGTCATCAAAATCTTAAAAATTGATTGATCTAAACCTTTAGATGCTAAATTTAAATCTCCTGCTTTTTTAAATCGTGCTCCCCAATTTTCTACACCAATTAACGCAATTTTTTCACCATCTTTTTCAATGATTTTATTTTCATTTAAAAGTAATTCAAAACCGATTTGAGGAAATATACCTTTAATTTTTTCAAAATTTTCTTGTTTCGCTTCTTCAGTTTTCCAATCAGAATATTCACCATAATCATGATTTCCTAACACTGCAAAATTTCCATAAGGAGCTTTTTTTATCTTTTTGAAAACAGGTATCCATTTATCCATTTCCCAATGAAAATTATTCACAATATCACCGGTAAAAAGCAAAATATCAAACTCTTGCTCATTAATCATTTGAATCGCTTCCTCAATTTTTTCTTTATTATCAATACTTCCCGAATGAATATCTGTGATATGCAGAATTTTAAACCCGTCGAAGGCCTTTGGTAATCGTTTATAGCCTAATTTTTCACGAATAACTTTGTAATTATATTTTCCTAAAGTCATTCCATGTACCAAACTAGAGAATAAAACAGTTGCAATTCCTGCAGCAGTTACATAGATAAATTTGCGTCTGGCAGGCAAATATTGTTTAGGTTTTACAGGAGTTTTAAGTAATCGATTTTTAATCCATCCTATTATACGAATCAAATCATCTATTAAAAAGAAAATTAAAAATATAGCTCTCGGAAAAGCAATTAGCATAAATAATCCTACACTCCACATAAACATTGGAGTTTGACCTATATTTCTATCAAAAAAAAGAAAGTTGTATGCCATAAATGACATCACGAAAACAGTTGATAAAATACAACCAAATAAAATAATTTTATTTTTAATAAAGGATTTAAATGCACAGTATAAGTAGATCTCTACAAAAAACATTAGGATTAATAATCCTATTAAACTTTCTTGAAACACAATTTAATGATTTTGAACAAAAATAAACGTTTTAAATAATCAACCTAATATTTGCGTAAACACTTAACAGTATTTTAGCAAATTTATCCATACAATTCAATTCAACTTGGCTCAATTATCTGTAAGTTTGTATGATTTATTCATTAAGAAATTATGCAAACTAAATTACCAGTAACGGTACTTTCGGGATTTTTAGGAAGTGGAAAAACAACGTTACTTAACCATATTTTACACAACAAGAAAGGTTTAAAAGTAGCTGTAATCGTTAACGATATGGGCGAAGTAAACATCGATGCACAAATGATTGCTCGTGACAACAATTTTATTCAATCAGACGAAAAATTGGTCGAATTAAGCAATGGATGTGTTTGTTGTGAAATTCGTGAAGATTTAATAGAAAACATCCACGAATTAGCGCAATCCGGAAAATACAATTATTTAGTAATTGAAAGTTCAGGTATTTCTGATCCAGGACCAATTGCACAAACGTTAGATTTTGTTTCTCCTGACGGAAAAATTGATATTCCAAAACACGCTCGCTTAGATACTTTAGTTAATGTAGTTGATGCATTAAATTTCTTTAGAAATTTTGGTACAGACGAAAACGTTTTTACTCGTGGTTATACTGAAAATAACGATGACGATCGCCCGATTGTAGATTTATTAATCAATCAAATTGAATTTGCGAACGTAATTCTTTTAAATAAAATTGATGCAATCGATGCTGAAACACAGCAAAATATTACTTCATTTATACATAAATTAAACCCAACGGCGAAAATTATCCCGACAACATTCTCTGAAGTTGAATTGGATGAAATCTTAAATACTAATTTATTCGATTTCGAAAAAGTTCAGGATATGGATGCTTGGGTAAAAATGCTGGAGGAAGAAGAACATTCACATAATCATCATGAACATGATCATACTTGTGGACCAAATTGTTCGCACGATCATCACCATCACGTGGAAGAAAAATATGGAATGACTTCTTTTGTTTATCGTCAAAAAATACCTTTTCACGCTGAGCGTTTTTTATCTTACTTAAATGATAATTTCCCACCTTCAGTTTACCGTTCTAAAGGTTTATTTTGGATGGCAAATCGTCCTGATGATGCAATTTTCTTAAGTCAAGCTGGTGGAAGTATCAGAATTGATCCTGCTGGCGCTTGGTGGTGTGCTATTCCAAAGCAAGAGCGTGAAATGTACGCAGCTTACCAAATGAATAAAGAAACGATTGACGCTAAATGGTCGAAATTTTGGGGAGATCGTGTGATAGAAATTGTATTTATTGGTCAAGGAATTGATAAAGATCAAATTACAAAAGAATTAAATTCTTGTTTATTGAACGAACAAGAAATTATCGAATGGCAAGCCAAAAATAATTCATAAATACATACAAAACATAAAGACAAATGGACAGAAGGAAGTTCTTTAAAAAAGGGACATTATTAGCAGCTGGAGGAGCTTTATTTGGTAATCCTATTAGTGGTTTAGCGACGACTATGGATTATGATATTTCTGTGAAAGGAAAACGAGCTAAAAATATCATTTTTATGGTTTCGGACGGAATGAGTTCTGGAACGTTAGCTTTATCTGATCACTTTCAGAATAGAATTTTAGGGCATCGTTCGGTTTGGATGAGCGCTTATATGGATAATAAAGTTACAAGAGGTTTAATGGAAACTTCTTCTGCTTCTGCTATTGTCACAGATAGTTCGGCCGGAAGTTCAGCTTTTGGAGGAGGTGTTCGTGTTGCCAATGGTTCGTTAAACGTTGGTGCCAATGGTGAGCAATATCTACCGATTTGGCAAAAAATGAAACGTAAAGGGAAAAAAATTGGTGTGGTAACTACGGTAACTGCTACGCATGCAACGCCTGCTGGTTTCAATGTGAATAATAATTCTCGTTACTCAGAGCCACAAATTGCTATCGACTATCTTAACCTTGGTGTAGATGTCGTAATGGGTGGTGGTGATGAATTTTTTAATGAAGATAAACGTGAAGATAAACGCGATTTATACGAAGATTACGAAGACAAAGGTTATGCTGTTGTAAAGACTTTGAACGAGTTAAAACAAACGGGAAAAAACAAACCTATTTTGGGAATTTTTAATGAAGGTGCACTTCCATATCAATTGGATCGTAAAAATACACCTGAGTTAGAAAAAACAATTCCGTCTTTGGCTGATATGACTAAAAAAGCTATTGAACATTTAAATACTTCTAAAAATGGTTTTGCATTACAAATTGAGTCTGGTAAAGTGGATTGGGCTGCACACGCAAATGATTTAGGTGGTTTATTATTTGAACAAATTCAGTTTGATGAAGCTTTAAAAGTCGCTTTAGAATTTGCTGAAAAAGACGGTGAAACTTTAGTTATTTTTACTACCGATCATGGAAATGCAAATCCAGGATTAATTTATGGAAAAACTGCTGATAAAGATTTTGAAACCGTAGCAAAATATAAATACACGAATGAGTGGATTTTAAACCAAATTGACAACAGTTATTCTCCAAACAAAGTGAGAGAATTAGTTGATGAATATTTAGGTTTTGAAATTACATCTTCTGAAGCACATCATATTTTAGGATATTATAGCAATATTGAGAAAGAAGAACAAGGTTTATACAATTACAAACACTTACCGTACGAAGGTTTTGCGAATATGCAGAAAAAACATAGTTCTGTGGGTTGGATTTCGATGGATCACTCGAGTGATCATGTAGAAGTTGCTGCTTTTGGTCCTGGTAAAGAGTTGTTAAAACCTTTCGTTAAAAATACAGATTTACATTACTTGATGTTGCAAGCAGCACAAATTGAAAATAAATTTTAATTTTAGAATTAATATAATAATAAAAAAGGAATGAAAATTAAATTTCATTCCTTTTTTTTATTCAATTTCAATAAGTTAATTTAGATAAAATATTTGATAATAATATGAATTCATTAACTATACTATTTCTATTCATTTCAATAACTCTTCAAGCACAAAATCCTGATATACCAAAATACATAGGTTGTGATAATCCAAAAGGAAAGAAAATGAAAAATTTATGTAATTCTTCTATTCAAGAAAGTATTCTTGATTATGCAGCTGATAAAATAAAAAATTATGGAGATCGTGTTCCATAGGGAAAAACCTATTTAACCCTTTCCGTTTCTAAAACAGGAGAAATACACAAAATTACTTACTCGGATTTCAACAATGAAAAATTCGCTAAATTTTGCGCGTTGATATTAAATGAAATAAAAAATGATTTCAATAAGTATCAGATTAAACTATACCCTAAAAAAGATAAACTTTCGAATGAACCTATTGATTTTGAATTAAAATTCCCTATTCAAATAATATTTGAATAAAATATCGTACAATTAGTACAACAAGCGACTTTCAAAAGAAGTCGCTTTTTTATTGTTCTATAAAAAAATCTTCATCAAGATGTTTTACCTCATAAACTTGTTTGATTTGAACACCAACATTATACTCGTGCATTAAATCAACCAATTTATTTCCATCAATTAAAATAATTTTATGATGCGCATTTTTAGCTTTTTCGATTGCTCCAATATCAAATAATGATGTTGTAACAAAAACACCTTTGTTCGTATCGCCACTCATCGCTCCAATAAAATTTCGAATATCTTTTTCCCTAACTTTATTCTCGTTAAATCGTTTCGCCTGAATATAGATTTTATCTAATCCTAGTTTATCTTCATTTATAATACCATCTATCCCTCCATCTCCAGATTTAGGAGTTTCCTTAAATTCTCCATAACCCATTTTCTTTAAAAGCTTCAAAACTACTTTTTCAAAATAATAAGGATCAATGTTTTTCAATCTTTCTAATAATTCATTTTTAACCTCTTTTTCAATTTGGTCAAATCCTTCATCAATTAAATCTTGTGGTGAAGCATTATAGATTGGATTTGAAATTTGAATTGTACTATTCTTTTCATTTTCAGTTTGATAAAAATCAAACATTGAACTTTCATTTTCTAATTCTTTTAAGTTTAAAATTGATTTTTGGTTGATGCCCTTTTCAGTGATTTGGACGTGTCCTCTTGTTGGATAATGAATATAACCTCCTTTTTTTAAATATGATTTACCCCAAGCAATTCTATTATTTATTAATATTTCACCAGACTTTGTTTTTTCTTCTAATACTTCTATTGGAAAATGAGAATAATATTTTTCAATTACTCTTTTTTGCATTTCTCTTGTATGAATTATTTCTTTATCAGATAATATATCTAAAATAGGATTAAAAGTTTCGTGAAATTTAGGTAATTCGATATTCATAGGTTGTTATATATATACAATAAATATAATTAGAAATTTCTAGATACAAAAAAAGTCCACGTTTACACGTGGACTTTGAGATTATTTAAAAGCTAAAAATTAAGCTTCTGGTTTATCTTGAGATTTCTCCTCTTTTTTAGGAGCTTCTTTTCTTTCAGGTTTAGGTAATAAAGCCTTACGAGATAATTTCATTTTCTTTTTATCATCGTACCCTAAGAATTTAACGTCAATTTTATCTCCGATGTTTAATGCATCTTCAACTTTCTCTAAACGTTTGTGCTCAATTTCAGAGATGTGTACTAATCCTTCAACTCCTTTAGAGATTTCTACGAAAGCTCCGAATGGTTTAATTGATTTTACAACAGCGTGATAAACACCATCAATTTCTGGAACGAAAGCAATTTGCTTGATACGCTCTACTACTCTATCGATGTTTTCTTGGATTACACCATTGATTTCTACACGTCCGTAAGTTTCTTCTTCAGTAATTGCAATAACTGTTTCAGTTTCTTTTTGCATTTCTTGAATCACTTTTCCTCCAGGACCGATAACTGCTCCGATGAATTCTTTAGGAATTTCAACTACAACAACTTTAGGTGCATTTGGTTTTAATTGTGGACGAGGTGCATCAATCGTTTCTAAGATTTTTCCTAAGATATGCTCACGACCTTCTTTCGCTTGTAATAAGGCAGTTTCCATAATCTCCATAGATAATCCTTGTACTTTGATGTCCATCTGACAAGCAGTGATTCCATCAGCTGTACCTGTAACTTTGAAGTCCATGTCTCCTAAGTGATCTTCATCCCCTAAGATATCAGATAATACAGTGAATTTACCAGATTTAGGATCTGTAATTAATCCCATCGCAATACCAGAAACTGGTTTTTTGATTGGTAAACCTGAATCCATTAACGCTAATGTACCTGCACAAACTGTTGCCATAGAAGAAGAACCGTTAGATTCTAAAACTTCAGAAACAATACGTACTGTGTAAGGACAATCGTCTGGTAAAATTTGTGCTAATGCTCTTTGAGCTAAGTTTCCGTGTCCAATTTCACGACGAGAAGTTCCTCTTAATGGACGAGCTTCACCAGTTGAGAATGGAGGGAAATTATAATGTAAAAAGAATTTTTCGTCGAAGTTTGTAACTACACCATCAACCATGTTTGCATCTTTAGAAGAACCTAAAGTTACAGTAGCTAATGCTTGAGTTTCCCCACGTGTGAAAATTGCTGAACCATGAGTAGATGGTAAGTAATCGATTTCTGACCAAATTGGACGAATCGTTTTTGGATCACGACCGTCTAAACGAATTCCTTCATTTAAAATTAATTGACGTACGGCTTCTTTTTGTACATCGTGGAAGTAAATATGAGCAAATGGTTTAACACGTGCTAATTCTTCTTCATCCTCAGCATATTGAGCTAAGAATTCTTCTTCTACTGCTGCAAATTTTTCACCTCTTTCGTTTTTATCAGAAGGTGTTTTTGCAATTTCGTAATATTTATCGTAAGCATATGCCCAAACTTTTTCACGAATTTCTTCGTCATGAGTTTCGTGGCAGTATTCACGTTTAGGGAAAGCTTTACCAACTTTTTCTGCTAAACGCTCTTGTGCTTCAATTTGTTTTTTGATTTCTTCATGAGCAAACATGATCGCATCTAACATTTCGCGCTCAGAAATTTCACTCATTTCACCTTCTACCATTACAACAGAATCTTTAGAAGCTCCTACCATAATATCGATATCAGCTCTATCTAATTGTTCTTTAGAAGGGTTAACCATTAATTTTCCATCTAAACGGATTACACGTGCTTCGGAAATTAATGTAAAAGGAATATCAGTAATTGCAATTGCTGCAGAAGCTGCTAAACCTGCTAATGCTTCTGGCATTACATTTTTATCGTAAGACATTAAAGAGATCATTACCTGAACCTCTGCGTGAAAATCTTCTGGGAACATCGGACGTAAAACACGGTCTACTAAACGCATTGTTAATACTTCGTCGTCTGATGGTTTTGCTTCTCTTCTAAAGAAGTTCCCTGGTATACGTCCTCCTGCATAGAATTTTTCTCTATAATCTACCGTTAAAGGTAAAAAATCTACACCTGGATTTGCATCTTTGTTTGCTACTACTGTAGCTAATAACATGGTGTCACCCATGCGTACAACCACAGATCCGTTTGCTTGTTTAGCTAACTTCCCTGTTTCGATTGTAATTTCTCTTCCGTCCGAAAGAGACACTTTTTCTGTGATCGCCTGTGGAATCATTCGTCTTCTTATCTATTTAATTCGTCTATAATTGGAGCCGTTTGCTCCAATATTTTATAAATGTAGTTTATTTATAATTATTTTGGAAAAAAAAAAAGGCAATTATTTTCAATTGCCCTTTCTTTTATAATTTAAAATTACTTACGTAATCCTAATTCAGCGATAATTGCACGGTAACGTGTAATATCTTTTTTCTTTAAGTAGTCTAATAAAGACTTACGCTTACCTACTAAAAGAACTAAAGATCTTTCTGTGTTAAAATCTTTTCTGTTTTTCTTTAAGTGACCAGTTAAATGGTTGATACGGTAAGTGAATAAAGCGATTTGTCCTTCAGCAGATCCTGTATCTTGTGCTGATTTCCCGTGCTTAGCGAAAATTTCGCTTTTTACTTCTGATGTTAAGTACATGCAAATATTATTTAATAATTATTATGTAATGAGCTGCAAATTTACAATAATTATCCAATTCTACAACGATAATTATAAACTTTATTTTAAAGGAATAATTTAAATCAAATAAAAAAAGCAAGTATTAAAAACACTTGCCTTTTAAATATAAATTCTGTAATAATTAAGATCCTAATATGTCTAAAACATCTTGGTATCCTCCTCCATTATATACATCTTCTAAACCTTGAGATTGTAAAAATATCGCAGCATTTCCTGAACGATTTCCACTTCTACAAAAAACAATAATTGGTTGTTCCATTGCTTTAATCTCTTCTACTCTATGAGGAACATCACCTAATGGAATATTGATTGCATTAGGAACAAATCCGTCCATATCTAATTCGTGTGGTTCACGTACATCGATTAACGTACCGTTTCCACTTTTAATAGCTTCTACTGTTGTCATACTAATTACTCTATTTCGATTTAAAAACCAAGCTTTGATTTTCTTAAACATAATTCTTACCAAATTTTGATACGATCCTTTTTCGGAACGTATAATTTATCTCCTTCTTTCACACCAAATGCATCATAAAACGCATCAATATTAATTAATGGTCCGAAAGAACGGTAATAACCAGGAGAATGAGGATCAGTTTTCACTTGGTTCTCTAACGCTGCTGGCGTAGCTTTTGTTCTCCAAATTGTTGCCCAAGATAAGAAGAATCTTTGTTGTGGAGTAAATCCGTCGATATTTCCATAAGTACCTTTATCTTTTAAATACATTTGTAAACCGTCAAATGCAACA